>JANQLR010000049.1 GCA_028280525.1 Longimicrobiales bacterium | reverse complement strand
CCAGAAGGCGTCCTGAGGCGGCGCCCGGGCCACTCCGAGGGTGGGAGTCGGCCCGGGAGTCGCAGGTCGAGGGCTTCCTCCTCGGGCGGGGTGACGCCGAGCGTCGCGGCCGCCGCCGCGACCGCCTCGTCGAGGAAGCGACGGAGGCAGAGGGTCTGCGCTGCGGCGCCCTCGGCCTCGAGCAGTTCGTCCGCCTCGAGCACGACGCCGAGCCACCCGTCGGTCTGCCACCGCCCGAGCGACAGTTCGGCGCGGTCGGCGTCGAAGTCGTAGGGGTACGGCGTCACGTACCAGTAGGGCGCCTCGCGGCCCTCGTCCCCCGGCGTCATCCCGATTCCGACGGTACACCGCGCGCTGGCGTCGTTCCGGCCGACCTCCAGCAGGAGGGCGATGTCGAAGTGGTGCGGCCAGCAGCGCACACCGTGGTGTGGCATCTCGGCGTGCGCGGCCGCCGAGCTCAGGGCGAGGGCGGCGTCGTGGAACCAGGCGTGCACCGCCGCGAGGGCGGAGGGGGCGGGGTTCAGTCGGGCGTCACCCGCCACCGGGTGATCGGGGATCGCGTACTCGGGTTGGCCCAGCTCCGGGACGGAATCGAAGGTCTCCGCGAGCACCCCCTCCAGCCACGATCGCGCCTCCGCGAGCGTTCGCCCTGCCAGGGCGAGGGTCTCCAGCGCGTCGCAGCTGCGCACGCGGAGCTCGAAGGGGGCCAGCGCCAGCTCGACCCGCAGGTCCGGGTGGTCGGCGGGGCTTCCGGTGACGAAGGCGTCGCACCCCGCCTCCCAGCAGACCGAACGGTGCCGGTCCTCCCGCATCGGCGCGAGGAGAACGCCGGAGAAGGAGGCGAGGAGCTGCAGCGCGTGATGGACCTGCAGTCGCGCGTCCACCCACCCGTCGGGGAGGGGGCGGGCGAGGGGAATCCAGGTCGGCTCGGCCATCGTCGGGCTACACCATCCGGGAGTCGGTCATGACCTCGACGAGGCTGGGCCCGTCGTGGGCGAGGGCGCGCTCCAGAGCGGCGGCGAGCTCGCTCCGGTCTGTCACGCGGATCCCCAGTCCGCCACAGTTCTCGGCGTACTCGGCGAAGTTCGGGTTGGTGAGCGTCGTCTTCCAGACGTCCCAGTTCCCGGCCCGCTGCTCCTTGGAGATCTTGCCGAGCTCCGAGTCGTTCAGGAGGACGTGGGTCACGTTCATCCCGTGCAGCACGAGGGTGTTGAACTCGCCCATGTACTGGCCGAAGCCGCCATCGCCGGACACCGACACGACCTTCCGTCCGTGGAAGGGCGTCCCCTCCTCCTGCGTCGCCGCCCACGCGCCGAGCGCTGCGGGGAGGGCGAAGCCGATCGAGCCGAGGTAGCCGGACATGAGGAAGGCCTGGCGGCGGGTCTCGAAGTAGCGCCCGAAGGAGTAGGCGTTGTTGCCGACGTCGACGCAGAGGATGGCGTCCTCCGGGACGGCGTGCTGGAGCGCCTCGAAGAGGTACGCCGCCGGGACGCCGGCGCCCTCGTCTTCGCGACGGCTCGCCTTCTCGGTGCGCCAGATCTCCCAGCGCGAGGCGATCTCCTCGGTGTGGTCGAGGGCGGCGGGTGGCTCATCCGCATTCGCGAGGCGGTCGCGGAGGAGACCGATCGTGCGCGCGATCTCGCCCCAGACCGGGACGTCGACGGGGAAGAAGCGCCCGAGCGCCATCCGCTCGTAGTCGACCTGAATGGTCGGCTTCTTCGGGGTGATCCCGGTGTGGTTCGAGAAGGAGGCGCCGAGGACCAGGAGGAGGTCCGACTCGTTCATGAAGTGCGAGGCGATCGGCGTCCCCGACCGTCCCAGCACCCCGCACCCGAGCGGGTGCACGTCGCCGATCAGCCCCTTCCCCTTGAAGGTGGTCAGGACCGGGCAGCGGAGCGTCTCCGCCAGGGCGGTGATCGCCTCCATGTCGTAGCGTGCGCCGTGCCCGACGATGATGACCGGGCGCTCGGCCTTCCGCAGCAGGTCGTAGGCCGCGTCGACCGACTCGGGGGCCGGCGCGATCTCCTGCTGTCCGACCCGGCCTTCGGGCGAGCCGGCCTCGCGATCGCCCGCCTCGATGGCCTGCACCTCGTCGGGGAAGATCATGTGCGAGACGCCGCGGTTCAGGATCGCGCTCTTGCAGGCGAGGGTGGTGAGTTCCGCGGGGTCGCTCGAGTGGAGCAGCGGCTGGCTCCACTGCGCGACGCCCCCGTACGCCGCCTTCAGGTCGACCTCCTGAAAGGCCCCTCGACCGAGCACCTGCACGTCGACCTGACCGGTGAGCGCGAGGACCGGAGAGCGATCGACGTTCGCGTCCCAGAGGCCGGTGAGGAGGTTGGTCGCGCCGGGACCGGCGATCGAGAAGCAGGCGGCGGGGCGACCGGTGAGCTTTCCGTACGCGGAAGCCGCGAAGGAGGCGGCACCCTCGTGGCGGATGGCGACGTAGCGCATCTCGCCGGCGACCTCCCGTTCCCGGATCGCGTCGGCCACGCCCAGGTTCGAGTGGCCGACCATCCCGTAGACCCACTTCACCCCCCAGTTCACCATCGTCTCGGCGACCAGATCGGATACGGTGCGCACCCGGGGTGTGTCCTCCGGGATCGCCACGTAGACGCCGTCGTCGCGCACCTCCACGTCGAAGCGCTCGACGCCGTCGTCGAAGCCGGGGGCCTTCCCGGTGATCGGGTCGTAGTCCCACCCGTGCCAGGGGCAGCGCAGGAGGCCGTTCTCGATCGAGCCCTCGCCCAGCGGCCCACCCTGGTGCGGGCAGCGGTTGTCGAGGGCGGAGTACTCGCCGTCCACCCGGGTCATGCACAGGGTGCGGTGCGCGCAGGTGACCGAGGTGACCCGCCCGTCGGGGAGCTCGTCGGGGTCGAGCGCCTTGATCCAGGTGGTGCGGGTCGGGAGGATGCGGGGAGCGTCGGGCATGGTGGACGGGCCAGGTCGGGGGTGCGGGGATGCGCTTCCCCGACAACCCGACGCCCCCGTGCCCGGTTCCTCCGGCCCGCAACCGGGTCCTCCTCGAGGGCTGAACTTTCGCCCCCCCGTCGACGTACCCCAGCCATGGACGACATCCGAATCCCGAACGAGGCGACCTACGCCCCGATCGCACTGACCGACCTCCTGGTCGCCGCTCCCCTCGCCTCCCGCATCCTCCTAGGCGCCACCCTGCCGGGGCGGGCGATCCAGCTCGCCGCGCTCGGCCTCTACGCCGGCTCGGTCGCGAGGGACTGGTCGGCGCGCCGCGAGATGAAGCGGATCGACTTCCTGATCGAGTACGGCGCCGACATCCGGTCGGTCGACCCGCAGCCGCACGACTTCCGGCGACGGGAGATCGAGGAGTTGGGCGGGGAGCTGAACGACGGCTACGTCGCGACCCGGCCTCCCCGGCAGGAGCTCGCCCGAGAGGTGAACGCCGTCCTGACCGACTACCTCGCCTCCGTCACGGGGCAGCGGGTCGAGACCTCCTCGGAGATCCGGAGCCTCTCCCTCGCAGGCCTCGTCTTCCCCTTCGCCCTCGGGACGTGCGACGTCCTCAGCGGCGACATCGCCATCTTCCGCGACACCGGCATCTTCGAGGCGCACGTCATCTGCCACGAGTTCGTGCACCGGAAGGGGTACCTGAAGGAGATGCACGCCCAGGCGCTCGCCTACCTGGCGCTTCGGAACTCCGGGGTGGACTACCTGGTGCAGTCGGCGAGGGCGGAGCGGCTGCAGCGACAGATCCGCGTTCTCTCCGGAGACGACCCCGCCGCCTTCCGCGAGATGGTCGCCCACGCGCGGCTCCGTGAAGAGCTCGAGGAGGACTTCATGGCGCTCCGTCCCGATCCGGGCGTCTACCAGTCGCTGGTGGGGAGCGGGATGAAGCAGGTCTACGAGCTGCGCATGAAGGCAACCGGGCAGAACGGCCTGTCGGACTACGACGAGGGGTTCACCAACTTCCTCTTCACCTTCGCCCGCAGCACCACCGCGCTCCAGCCGAGGGAGCACGCCGCCGTGTGAACGACGAGAGGCCCCGCCGGGCGAAGCTGCCGAGCGGGGCCTCTGTCGAACGCGCTGACGCGGTCGCGGATCAGATCACCTGGATCTCGTAGGCGACTCGCCAGTTGCTCATGTTCTCCGGATCCGGCGACCCCTCGTCGCCCGGCGCGATCATCCCGACCCAGCTCGCGGCGTCGCCCTCGAAGGTGCGCTGGTAGTGGTCGAGGTGGTCGTTGTCGGAGAGCTGATCGATCTCCTCCCCCATCAGCTCGACCTTGAGCGTGTCGCCCGCCTCACCCTCGAAGAGGATCTTGTCGATCTTGTCGACCTTGTTGAAGCGGGGGTGGTCGGAGATCTCCCAGTGGCCCTCCTCGGGGAGGCGGAACTGGACGGTCTGGTTCCCGGTCGACACGCGGGTGGTGAAGAAGAACTCCCCGTAGTCGTCGTAGAACGGCTCGAGGTTGTCGGTGATCTGGATCCAGCGGAGGATGACGCGGATCCGCTTCCCCGAGTTGACGCTCATTCCGGGTCTCCGGTGTGGGATTCGAGGGTGCAGGTGCCGGTACGGCGAGCGGCAACATGTATTTCCCGGAGCGGGGAGGTCAAGGAGGGAATCGGCGCTAAAGTCCTTGCCGGAGGCGCCGAAGAACCGGTAGCGTTGAAGTCCGCACCGGATCGTTGCGGCGCGGCGTCCCGGCGAGGGCGCCGTCGTCGGCCCGCCCGGCTCCCCTGAGCCGGTGGCTGCGTAGGGACGGATCCCGTCCTGGCCGGCACCACCATCCAGCCCACATGTCGAGACGCATCCCACCGACGCACGTCGTCGGTGGCTCAGCGGCGTGTTCCGTGGATCGGTTCGGTGTGGGGCGAGGGTGAGAAGTCCGATGAAGTTCCGCTTCGTATTCGTCGGCCCGGAGGGGGCCGAAGTCGAAGTCGCGTCCGTCGAGGCGCTGCGGGCCCGAGTGCTCGCGGGTGACCTGGGCGACGAGACACTCCTCTACGACGGGCTGACGCGGGAGTGGGCCCCGGCACGCGTCCACCCGATCTATCGGCTGATCCGGGACGGGATGACGGGCCCGGGGGGAGGCGGGGAGTCGATGTCGGCACGACCGGTGTCTCTGGAGCGCGTCGACGCCACGCCCACACCCACGCTCGGGACGCCGGCCCTCGGAGGGGATCCGCCCTCCGAAGGGAGCACACCGGTCGGCGACGACCTCGTTGCGGGCGCCCGCCCGGACGACGACGACCTTCTCGGCTTCGATCTCGCCCCGGCGGCGGTCGTGGACGACCTGGCCGAGGACCCTGCGGAGGTCGACCACGAGGCGCTCTTCTGGGAGGAGAAGGCGCGCGAGCAGGAGCGGGCCGCGCTCGATGAGGGAGCGACGCTGGTGCCCATCCCCCCCCGCTTCGATCCGGCCGCCGGTGCGGACGCCACCGACGCTTCGGGGGGCGACGCCCGCGACCCGGTCCGTCGACTCCGTCCGGCAGGGGCGCAGCGCTCCGGGGCGACGAGCGACCCCGATCTCCCGGCCCCCGACGCCGATCGAGTCGGGCCCCTCGACGCGCCGGAGTGGCGGCCGCCGCGCCCACCCCGCGCGTGGCGCCAGGAGATCCGCGCCGAGGTCCCGCGACGCCAGGCCGCGCTGATGATGATGCTCGCCGCGATCGGCGGGTGGGCGATCGCGGACGCCTGGGTGCCGACGCCCGCTGCCGAGGAACCGCCGGAGATGGTCCACGTCGCCTCCGCCTACCGTGTGAGCCCCTACTTCACGAAGGGGCACGTCGACGTCCGCTCCGCCGCCTTCGAGGACATGCTCCGGGGGATGGACGGTCTGCGCGCCCGGATGGATGTGGACGCCCCGCCGGAGGGGTGGCTCGGAGACGCGTACTTCGCCGATCCGGCGGCGTACGCCGAGGTCGCGGTCTACTGGGGGAAGTACGGCGCGCTGGTGGACGCCCTCCGCGCCGAGGAAGAGCAGCTCTTCCGGAGCGGCTTCGTCTCCCGCCTGCAGCGGAAAGGGATTACCGGGACGGTGCTGACGATCGAGGTCGCCCGCGCCCTCCAGGAGTTCCGGCAGGACCGCCCCCGCCGCGAGCTGCTCTACACGGCGATGGAGGAGCTGGCGGCCGCCTCGCTCGCCCTCCACGAGGCGCTCCTGGTCGACGCCGGCCTCTCCGGGGGCGAGGCGCCCGTCGAGCTGCGGCGCTCGCTCGAACTCGAACGCGTCGTCCGCGCCATGGCGCTCGTCAGCGGCAATGAGGACGGGCTCGAGCAGCGCCTCGGCGACGCGGGCCTGCAGGAACTCGGTCGCCTCCTGGTGCAGGACGTTCGCGGCTGACGCTCTCCCGGGTCGACGGCGGGGGGGATCGCCCGCCCGCCGACCCGGCGAGGGAGGTCGGGTACCGAGGGAGATGCCTGCCCGGTTGACGCCCGGGCGGGGCGGAGGGCACGATGCGCGGCCCGAATCGCGTCCTCTGGAGCCGCTCATGACGACCCCCTCTGCCCGTTCGCCGGTGGCGCGCATCGCCGTCGGTCTCCTCGTCCTCTTCGTCGGGCTGCCGAGCCCTGCCCGGGCCCAGAACAGCCCCGCCCTCGACCCCCGGATCGCGGCGCTGCTCGAGGAGATCTCTCCCGATCGGATGCGCGGGTACCTGGAGGTGCTGACCGCCTTCGAGACGCGTCACACGATGAGCCGCGGCGAGGGCCCGGATCGCGGCATCGAGGCGGCCGCCGACTACATCCTGGAGACCCTCCGCTCCTTCTCGACCCGGCTGCAGGCCGAGCTCGACTGCTACGAGATCCCCGCCTGGGGGCGCGTGCCCGATCAGGCCGAGATCTGCAACGTCATCGCGGTCCTCCCCGGGAGGACGGATCGCCGGGTCTACGTCACCGGCCACTACGACACCGTCGCCCGCCGCGAGGAGACCGGTCGCTTCGACTGGACCCGGTGGGACAACCCGGCACCCGGTGCCAACGACGACGGGAGCGGGACGGTGCTGACGATGGAGCTCGCCCGCGTCTTCGCCGAGAGCGGGATCGACTTCGATGCCACCCTCGTCTTCGGCGCGCTGGCCGGGGAGGAGGAGGGGCTGGTCGGGGCGACGCTGCACGCCCAGCGGGCTGCCCGCGACTCGCTCCGGATCGACGGCGTCTGGAACAACGACATCATCGGCAACTCGCTGGGCGGAAACGGAGTCGTCGACTCGCGCACCGTGCGCGTCTTCGCGGAGGGTCCGGAGGACTCGATGTCGCGGCAGATGGCTCGGCACATTCGTCGCTGGGCGGAGGCGTACCAGCCGGGACACGAGATTCGGCTGATCGCCCGGGAAGACCGGTTCGGGCGGGGAGGGGACCACACCGCCTTCAACCGCCTCGGCTTCCCCGGGGTGCGCTTCAGCGAGTCGCGGGAGAACTACTCCCGGCAGCACACCGCGGCGGACACCCTGGGCGGGGTCGACTTCGGGTACCTCGCGCGGAACGCCCGGGCGAACGCCGCCTCCGTGGCGACCGTGGCCCTCGCACCACCCGCTCCCGTCGTCGACGCCGGGCGGGGGACGATGCTCGGCCGCGGCGAGTCCGGGTACGCGGCCCACCTTCGCTGGCGGGAGAGCCCCGGGGCGGTCGGGTACCGGATCGTCTGGCGGGAGACGTGGGGTCCCGACTGGGAGAACGAGATCTTCGTGGGCCCCGGCACCGAGCACGTCTTCGAAGGAATCTCGATCGACGACTACACCTTCGGGATCGCCGCGGTCGGCCCGGGCGGACACGAGAGCCTGGTCCACCCGTACGTTCGACCGCCGCGCGGCTACACCCCGATCCGGGAGGTGGGTCGCTGACCCTCACCTTCAACGCCCCGCAGCCGCCCCGTGTGGAGAGGGAGCCGGGGGGATCCTCACCCACCGAGGCCGAGTCGAGCCGGGGCCTGAGGCCCAAGGAGTGAACCGATGCAGAGGAAGATCGCAGCTGCCTTCGTCGCCGGGATCGTGACCGCCAGTGCGCTCTCGAACGGGATTCAGGCGCAGGAGAGCCTCGTCGAGATCACCGAGTGGGACGTCGAGTGGACGGAGACCCGTCCCCGCGACCCGCACCTCGGACCGGACGGTCGCGTCTGGTTCGTGGGGCAGACGGGGCACTACGTCGCCGTCCTGAATCCGGAGGACGGAGAGTTCACCCGCTACGACCTCCCGGACGGCGCCGGGCCGCACAACCTGATCGTCGACGACGAGGGGATCGTCTGGTACACCGGGAACCGCGTCGGCAACCTCGGCCGCCTCGATCCGGCGACGGGAGAGATCGAGATCTTTCCGATGCCGGACCCAGAGAAGACCCGCGATCCGCACACGCTGATCTTCGGCGCCGACGACGACATGTGGTTCAGCGTCCAGGGCGGGAACCAGATCGGGTGGTTCGATCCGGCGACCGGGGAGACCGAACTCTGGGACGCCCCGATGGTCGAGGGACGGCGGGGGATGACCGGCGTGCGTCCGTACGGGATGAAGCTCGACTCGAAGGGGAACGCGTGGTCGTCGCTCTTCGGTTCGAACCTCCTGGCGATGGTGGACCGGGAAAGCCGCGAGATGTCGACGTACGAGCTGCCGGAGGGCACGCGCCCCCGCCGCCTCGTGATCGACTCGAACGATGTCGTCTGGTACGTGGACTACGCCCGTGGGAAGCTGGGGCGCTTCGACCCGGAGACCCACGAGATCTCGGAGTGGGACAACCCCGGTGGCGAGGCGTCGCGGCCCTACGGCGTCGCCATCGACGCGGACGACCGCGTCTGGTTCGTCGAGACCGGGTCGGTCCCGAACCAGTTCGTCGGCTTCGACACGCGGGCCGAGGAGTTCATCTCCGTCACCCCGGTCGGCAACTCGCGCGGCGCCATCCGCCACATGTACTACGACGAGGCGACGAACGCGGTCTGGTTCGGGGCGGACTGGGACACCGTGGGCCGGGCGCAGCTCCCGCCGCTCGGGCGACGGGTGGTCTCCGACCGCCGATGATCCTCCGCGCGTCCGGCATCCTCCCGGGGGTCGTGGCTCTCTTCGGAGTCGCGACCCTCGGGTCGTTCGGAGGGACCGTGTCGCCGGCCGAGGACCCGGGGCCCGCGATCGACGGTGGCGCCCACGAGCTCACGAGGAGCGGTCTCCGGGTCGCGCACCGCGAGGGGCCGCCCCCCGGCCACACCGGCGGCTTCGGCGAGCCCACCTGCGTCGTCTGCCACGCCGAGTTCGAGGTCAACCCGGACGACGGATCGGTCGCGATCGAGGGGCTCCCGGAGCGATGGCAGCCGGGGGCGCGCTACCCGATCCGGGTGGTCGTCCGGGCCGAGGGGACGGATGCGGCCGGGTTCCAGCTGTCGGCGCGCTTCGCGGACGGGCGGCAGGCCGGCTCCTTCGATCCCGGAGAGGCGCTCGTGGAGGTCGTGGAGGCGGAGACCCCGGCGGGCGCCGTGGGCTACGTCCGACAGATCTGGGAGGGAGGCACCGGAGATGGAGAGGGCGCCGCCTGGGCCTTCGCGTGGGTCGCCCCGGAGTCGGAGGGGGAGGTGGTGGTGGACGTGGCCGCGGACTCCGC
>JANQLR010000041.1 GCA_028280525.1 Longimicrobiales bacterium | reverse complement strand
CCGAGCTCGGGGATGGCCGCCCCGAACTGACCGACCTCCACCCGCCCGGTGGCCCCGGCCAGGAGCTCGAGCGGCTCGGCGATCCGCCGCGCGAAGCGCCGCGCCGACAGCGCGATCCACAGGCTGGCGAGCATCGCCGTGAGGAGGGCCAGGAGGGCGAGTCGGCGCGCGGGCAGGAGCGCGTCGGTCTTCGGCACCTCCACGATGAGACCGAGAGAGCGCTCGGGGAGCCACCGGTAGTCGCCGAGGACCCGGCGGCCGAGGTAGTCGTCGTACTCGCTCGTCCCGGTGGTCCGATCGAGGATGGCGGCGTCGATCCCCTCGGAACGGGGGCCGCGCACGCCGCCCTCGCGCCCGAAGCGCTCCGCCGTCACGAAGTCGCCGCTGCTGGAGACGAGGTAGATGTCGACCGGGAAGCCGCTCCCTGCCACCTGCAGGATCCGCTCTTCCAGCTCGTCCAGATTCAGGTGTCCGGCGAGGACGGCCACCGGGACCGAGTCTCCCGGCGGGATGATCGGCGCCGCCGCGGTGAGCTGGGGGCGACCGTCGCGCGGCGACGAGTAGACCTCCTGGACGAAGGGTCCGAGGGCCCCCTGCTGGGCATAGACCGGGGAGGGTTCGTAGCTCCCGATCGCCTCCGGGCGGGTCGAGAAGAGGACGCGGCTGTCCCCCACCCGATCCACGACGAATTCGATGAAGTGACGGTCGATGGCGAGGCGCCGTCCAAGCCGCTCCCCGAGCCGCGCGAGTGCGTCCTCGTCCGACGGGCGGTCGGCGAGGATCGAGACCGCCTCCACGACCTCCGTCTCCGACGCGGCGATGATGATCTCGTCCAGGCCCTCCTCGATCCACCCGTCGAAGGCGTGGGCACGGTTCTGGCCGATGTTGGCGATTCGCCCCCGCACCTGATCGGCGAAGGTCCGCTGTGCGGCGAACTGCACCACGGCCGCGGTCGCGAGGGCTCCGGTCAGGCCGATCGCGAGCGAGCTCCGGGTGACGGTTCTCCGCAGCGACATCAGTCGATGGCCCCGTCCCGGTCGACCGTACGGAGGAGCCGGGGCTCCCCGTCCTCCACGATCGACACCACGACTCGTTGACCGCGGTCCGTCCCGTCTTCGGCGAAGTCGACGACGCCCGAGGCTCCGTTGAAGCTCGGTTGTCGGACGAGGGCGTCCCGCAACGGGGCCTCCTCGATCGAGCCTCCGAACTCTGCCGCCCGGACGAGCGCATCCAGCGCGTCGCGCGTCAGCGCCGCCGTGGATCGGGGCATCTCCCCCCAGCGCTCGGCGTACCGTGCCATGAACCCCCGGTTCGCCGGATCGTCGATGTCGAAGTGCCAGTTGGTCGTCGCCAGCGCCCCCTCTCCGACCGGTGACCGGGCGACCGCCGTGAGGCTCCACCCGTCGCCCCCGAGGAGCCGCGCGGTCAGCCCCACCTCGGCGACCTGCTCGAGGATGACCTCGGTCGAGGAGGAGAGCGTCGGGATGTAGAGGGCGTCGACCGCCTCTGCCCGGAGGTGTCTCAGCTGCGGTCGATAGTCCGAGACCTCCGGCCCGCCGAACTCCTCGCGAACGACCTCCCCGCCGAGCTTCGCGAATCCCTCTTCGAAGGCGTTCGCCAGCGCCACGGAGTATCCGGAGGTCCGATCCAGGAGCACGCCGGCCCGGCGAGCTTCGAGCCGCGTGGCCACCTCCGCGATCACCTTCGCCTGTACCTCGTCCGGGGTCGCCATGCGGAACACCCAGTCGCGACCCTCGGTCGTGGCCCGGTTCGAGGACATCGGGGAGATCATCGGGACCCCTGCCCGGTGGGCGATCCCGCCGACCGGGACGGCGTGCGAGGAGAGCTGCGGGCCGATCAGTGCGTCGACGCGCTCGAGGTTGATCAGTCGCCGAGCCGCGGTCGTGACCTCCTCCACCTGCGCGGTGTGTTCCGCGACGATCAGCTCTACCCGGTGACGGGTCCCGCCCACGTCGACGCCGCCCGCACCGTTCACCGAGTCGGCGTAGAGACGGAGCGCCTGCACCGTGGGCCGGCCCGAGAGCTCCGTGAAGTTCCCGCCGTACAGGGCGAGCACCCCGATGCGGAAGGACGGCGCCTCCGACGGCCCCCCACCACAGCCGAGCCCGAAGACCGCCAGGCATGCGCCCACGACCCGGCGGAACCGGGAAGGGCGGCGCGAAGGTGCGCCCGGGCGGAAGGGGTAGGACACGGGCATCTCCGAAAGGATCGACCGGCGGTGTCCCAATGTGTATTGCCGGAAGCCTGCGTGCAGCTCTCCCCCTCGCGGCGTCAGGCGGGGACCGCCACCTCGTGCTCGACGGGCGCTCCCCGGGCCGCGTCGGGGCGGACGTTGTAGCGGTAGCCGATCCAGATCAGCGAGAGCCCGATCAGCTCGGTGACGTAGAGCACCTCGGTGTACCCCATCCGCGTCGACATCCCGCCGATCCCCGGGAGAAGGGCGCCGACGGCGATGAAGACGTTGCCGATGAACCTGTGGCGTCCCGACGCGTCGGCGCGGAAGCGCCACGCCGAGAGCGCCGCGCCCCCGACGAGGAAGATGAAGGCGTAGGTGTTGATGAAGGGCGAGAAGAGGCGGACCCCCTGCCACTCCATCACCGAACCGGTCAGCCGGTGGGACTCCACGAGGGAGTAGTCGATCGGGGCCAGCAGGACGCCGACGGAGGCGACCACCACGGTGGCGATCAGGAGGATCGAGAGTCGGTCCGCGGTCCTCTTCGACAGCATCAGGTACACGGTGCCCTGCGCCAGCGGGGCGCCGCCGAGGAGCGCTCCGGAGATGTACCACGAGCGGAAGACGGCCTCGTTCCACCCGAAGAGCGTAGTGGCGCTCTCGGTCAGCGTGCCCACGCCGTAGAGGATGATCCCCATCCCCCACCAGAGGAGGTGGGTCCCCCCCTTTCGGCGCCAGCGCCCGAGGACGCGGGGGGCGAAGAGGAGGGCGACGACCGTGGTGACGATCGGGATGTAGTGTACGAGGTGCGGTCCGGACATGGAGCCTGGGGTCGAGCGGACGGGAAAACGGACCCCGCACAGTGGGGTCTCGGCTCCGGAAGCGTCATTCGGGAAAGCACCTACGCGGAATGGGCAATCCTACGGACCGCGGCCGGCTACTCCTCCGTGTCGAGCCCCATCTCGAGCACGAAGCGGGTGAGGCCGGCTACGGAGTTGATCCGCAGCTTCGCCATGACCCGCTCCCGGTGGGTCTCCACCGTGCGCGGCGAGATCCCGAACACCTCCGCGATCTCCCGAGAGGTGAGCCCCCGGGCGACCTGGGTCAGCACCTCCCGCTCGCGTGGCGTCAGCTGCTCGAGTCGCCCGCGCTTCTTGTCGGCCTCCAACTCCGACCGGAGCGCAACCGAGAGCTGGTGGGTCACGCGATCGCTCAGGTGCTCCTGCCCGGCGTGGACCGCCTCGATCGCCGCGCGGATCTCGGCTGGCGCGGTGTCCTTGAGGATGTAGCCGTCGGCTCCCGCCCGCAGCGCCTGCAGGACGTACTCCGGATCGTCGTGCATCGACAGGATGAGGATCCGGCAGTCGAGCCCCTCCTCCCGGAGGTGCCGCGTGACCTCGAGCCCGGACTCGTCGGGCATGTTCACATCCAGGACGAGCACGTCGGGCCGGTGTTCCTCCACCTGCGCCCGAGCCTGCGTGCCGTTCTCGGCCTCGGCCACGACCTCCATCCCCGGCGCCTGGTCGACGACGGTGCGGATCCCCTGGCGAACGATGGCGTGATCATCCGCGATGACGATGCGGAGGGGTGTGGCGTCGGTCATGTCGGGACGGGAAGGGGGGAGCGGAGAGTCAGGCGGGCCCCGCCCTCCGGCGGGTTGTCGAGCAGAACCTCGCCACCCTCGGCGAGGATGCGCTCACGTATACCCGCGATGCCGGAGGAGTGCGACGTCCGTCCCGCGAGCACCTCGGGCGGGAAGCCGTCTCCGTCGTCGTGGATCCGCAGGGCGACGTCGTCGTCGATCTCGAGGTGGACCACGACCCGACTCGCTCGACCGTGGCGGATGACGTTCGCCAACCCCTCCTGCACCGCCCGGTAGAGGGCCAGCTCGAGCGAGTCCGGGAGCGCGGGGAGCGGGTTCGGGCCTCGATAGTCGAAGCGGACCTCCGGAGCCTCGTCGACGCCGAGGTCGCGCGTGAGGGCGCGGATTGCCGCGAGGAGACCGAGGTCGTCGAGGGCGACCGGGCGCAGATTCCGCGTCACGCGGCGGATGCCCCGGATCCCCTGACCGACCAGCTGGCGCGCCTGCTCGAGACGGTCGGCGTCGGTCGGCCCCGCGGCCTCCTGCAGGACGCCGAGCTGAAGGTTGACCGCCGCGAGGACCTGCGCGGTTTCGTCGTGGAGCTCGCGGGAGATGCGCTCCCGCTCGACCTCGTGACGCTGCACCAGCGCCGTCTGCAGCGCCTCGAGCTCCTCGGTCCGCTGTTCGAGCCGATCGGTGAGCTCGGCGTTCTCCAGCGCCGCGCCGACCTGCTGGCCGAGCGCGAGGAGGAAGCGGTCGTCGAGCGCCGTGAAGGGGTCGCGGGTCCGACCCACCACGACCATCGCCCCGACCACGCCCCCGCCTCCGAAGACGGGGAGCGCGGCGGAGTAGGGCAGCCGCACCGCCTCCCCGGGTTCCGCCAGATGGATGAGGGGCACGCCCTCCCGCCGCACCCGCTCCAGGAGGTCGAGGATCGGCGGAGCAGTCTCCGTGTGCTCCCAGTCGTCGCAGGCGCCCGCCCCCTCGATGAAGCGTCCACCGTCGTCGTCGAAGATCCAGAGCGCCGCCCCGCGAACCGCGCGAAGGGTGATCGCGCGATCGAGGAGGGCGCGGGCGAGCCGGGGTCGGTCGGTCTTCGACTGTAGCTCACCGGAGATGGACGACAGCGCTCGCAGCCCCTCGTCGAGGTCTTCCTGAATGAGGAGGAAGATCCCGGTCGCCACCCCGAGCGTGAAGAAGAGGTCGAGGTAGTAGCCCCACGGGACCCAGATGCCGCGCGCACGCAGGAAGGGGTAGTCCAGGTGGTGGAGCGCCCAGAGCAGGAGGACGCCCGCCAGGAGGAGCGCCGCGCTCGATCCCGCCTCGCGATGGTAGCGCCAGAAGGCCCACGCCGTCGCCAGCGTCGCCACCGACAGGAAGGCGACGGCCGGCCACGCGGCCAGGAAGAAGTTGTCCAGCTGGTAGATCGCCAGATACGACCAGAGCGGCGGGAAGGCGATCCCCGCCACGATCCAGCGGCGAACCTGGCTCTGCTGTGCGAAGACCAGCGCCGCCCAGAGCAGGGCGAGGGCCGTCCACCCGGTGAGGACCTGGTGCCAGTACAGCCAGATCGGCGCCTCGGTGTGGAGGAAGGAGATGATCGCGCCGAGCCGGAGGCCGTAGATCCCCCACGCCATCGCCCAGTCGCGGAAGTACGGCTTCGCGTACCGCCGGTGGAGCAGGAGGAAGAGGCCGACGAGCGCGAGCGTCAGGATCGCCTGGAAGTAGGCGGCCGCGAGCTCGGTGCCGGCGAGCTGTGGGACGGAGAGATCCATCCCGTAAGGAAAGCGTGAAGCCGCTCCCGATCAACGGAGCGATCGGAGGGGGCGCCGGGTCGTGAGGTGACCCCTCACCCCGGAGGGTCGGCGGCCCGCGCCGACCACCGACCCCCCGGGCGCACCGCGCGGGTCAGGGAAGGAGCTCTCCCAGCCGCGAACGGAGGGTGACGCGCTCGTCGTCCTGGATCAGCGGGGAGTGGCTGAGCTTCTCGGCACGGCGTGCCAGCTCGACCGCCTCCTCCGCACGACCATTCCGGGCCGCGACCCAGGCCGCGTCGATGAAGGCCGAGGCCGCCGTGTAGACGTCCCCCCAGGAGAGTGCGGTCTCGGCAGCCTGCGTCAGGTCACGGATCGCCTCCCCTTCGCGACCGACGGCCCACGCGATTCGGCCGGCGCGGATGAGGTCTTCGGCCACCTCCGGGCGATCCTCGTCGACCCGAGCCGCCTCCCGATAGAGGTTCGCGGCCTGTCGAAGTCCGTCCACGGACTGGGTTCGGAGCTGGGCCTCCGCACGAAGCGACTCGGCCCGCGCGGCATCCGTCGTCTGCGCCTGGAGGTCGGCCGAGGTGGCCAGGATCGCGAACAGGGCGGTGGCGGCCACGCCGCCGGTGCGCATGCGCTTCATCGTCGTCGTCCTCACGTCGTCATCTATGAAGAACCCGGAGGCCCCGGCCGCCGGGTGGAAGTCTCGCGTCGACCCCCTCGTGAGATTTGGACGGGGTGAGTGCCCGCGAAGTTTCAGTGCGATGGGGGTTTACCAGCCCATCGTCCCCGGGCCCCCCTTGAAGGGTCCCTTGATCTCCGGCGTGATCCACCCGCCGTAGAAGCCCCCGGGCTGAGGTGTGACGAGACGTCCCCCCACGCGGCATTCGTCCATCGGGCCGGCGTAGAAGGCGACGTGGTCGCGGATGGGGAGGAAGCGCTCGGTCGGCTTCGGGTAGCTCCACCCGACGCGGTCGAGGACGAGGTCGCCCACCCGTACGGTCCAGTAGCGGGCCGCGCCCTTCCACTCGCAGATCGACCCGCCTCCCGCAGACTCCAGGTAGTCCGTGGCGAGGTCGCTCGGTGGCAGGTAGTAGGTCGGGGGGTGGCTCGTCTCGAGGACGCGCCACGCGGACGTCGTGTCGGCCAGCGTGACGCCGGCGAAGACGATCGTGATCCGCTCGGAGACGGGCTCGAGGGCGGGAGGGCGCGGGTATCGCCAGACGGACTCTTCGCCGGGGCCGATGGGGTCGGGGCGGATCATGTTTCAG
>JANQLR010000013.1 GCA_028280525.1 Longimicrobiales bacterium | reverse complement strand
CGGTAGCGAAGCCTCCGACCGATCGCGCTCTCCCCTCCCAGGACGTCCCGCACGAACGACGCGTTCACGACGACCGAGCGCGGGTCTTCGAGCGGATCGCGAGAGTCGAGGCCCCTGCCCGAAAGGACGCCCAGGCCGAGCACCTCGAAGAACTCCGGCCCCACCGTCGCCACCTGCACGCGACGGATCGTCGTCGTGACTCCGGCCTCCCGCGAGTCCAGCTCCACGTCGCGGCGCTCGTGCTCGAAGCCCGGGAGCTGTCCGACCACGACGCCCTCGACACCCGCCTCGGCGGCGACCCGCCGCGAGAGCTCCTGCAGGCGCTCCTCGTAGAGGCCGAGGAAGTCGTCCTCGTCCAGCACCGGATCGCCCTCGGGCGACCGGGCGCGATCCATCCCGACGCGGACGGAGAGGTACTGCTCCGCCTGGAAGCCGCGCTCCAGCCTCGCCGTCTCCCAGCTCTGCACGCCCAGGACGATCCCGATGGGGGCGAGCGTCGCGGTGAGGGCGATCTGCACGACGATGATCGCGCCCCACGTCCGGCCGAAGGCGGGGGACGAGCCCCGACCGGATCCCGTCCCCAGCGATCGTCCGACCGACCATCCCGTCGCCTTCAGTCCGGGCAGGACCCCGGCCACGACGGCTCCCGCCACGGCGAGCCCAGTGGCGTAGGCGATCGTCCGCGGGGCCAGGGCCGCATCGATGGGCGGCGGGGCGAAGAAGGCGCTCGTGGCCACGGAGGAGACGGTGTCCACCATCCATCGCAGTCCGACCGCTGCCCCGACCCACCCGACCGCGAGCCCGACCGCGGAAAGGCCCAGCGCTTCGACGAGGAGCTGTCCCACGATCCGCGTTCGGCTCGCCCCGAGAGCGCTGCGTACCACGAGCTCGCTCTCCCGCGCCGCCGCTCGAGCGAAGAGGAGCAGCGCCACATTCCCGCAGAGCGTGGCGACGACGGCGGCGATGAAGAGGCCCACGATCGACATCACCGTGACGACGCTCAGCCCCCGGTCGACTCCGCCGAAGGGGTTCGCGAAGGTGGCGAGGCGCCGCGTCACGCCGGCCTGGTCGCCCGGGGCGTCGGCCGCCCGAACGGCGCCGATGCGATGCAGCTCGGACTGGGCCGCAGCCGGGTCTACGCCGGGTGCGAGCCGGCCGAAGATGTCGATCGGTGGCCCTTCCCGCGGCGCGTACGCCGCCGGGTCGAGCCGGAAGGGGAACCAGAGGTCCTGCGCGCCGAAGTAGACCAGATCGTTGGACGGGACGTGAAGCGCGAAGCCGGTCGGCATCACGCCGACCACCGTCGCCGGTCGCCCTTCGATGTGTACGATCCGACCGACGACGTCCTCCGCGCCGCCGAAGCGGGACTGCCAGAGCTCGTGAGAGAGCACGGTCACGGGCGTGGCATCCGCGGCTTCGTCCGACTCGATCAGCGGTCGCCCCAGGACCGGGACCGCAGGGGCGAGGTCGAAGGCGAGCGTGCTGATCTCCACCGCCGCGACCGGCTCCGGCCGGCCGTCGCCCACAGTCAGGTTCACCAGGGTGGCGCGCCGAGCGCCGAGACGGTCGATGCCGGTCAGCTGCTCCCGCAGGAAGCCCAGATCGTGGAGCGCCCTCCGGGACAGCCTGCCACTCCGGGAGTCGATCGTCAGGATCCCGACGACGCGGCTCGGATCCTCGTACGGGTGGTCCGGGAAGACCATCTCCGTCACGAACTGAAAGACCGAGGCCCCGATCGCGATGCTGACCGCGATCGCGAGCCCGCCCACCACGGTGATCCCCGGGTATCGGACGAGCATGCGGAGCCCGAGCCTGAAGTCGAGCCACGACACCGGAAGGCCCCGCGACCCACGTCGGGCCAACGACGGCCTGCGACCACTCCCGCGCCGCATTCGCATCCGCCCCAGGGCGAGCGCCATGTCGAGCGCATCCAGCGTCGTGAGGAGCGACGCGATCAGGCGTCCCCGCCGCGCGATCCGGCTTCGGTGCGTCTCCTCCAGGTCTCCGAGGACCTCTTCCCGCTGCTCTCGAGTCGCGACGAGGGCGAGGAGAGCCCGGGCCCACGCGGGAGGCGTCATGCGTCCTCCAGCGACAGCTCGCCCACCATCGCGTCGATGGCGCGCGTGGCCTCACGGACGGCCTCCCTCCCCCGTGCCTCGACCGCGACCAGGCGAGGGGGGCGTCCTCCTCGATCCGGGTGGGGCTCCCCCTTCCTCGACGAGATCAGCCCGCGCTCCTCCAGCCGTTTCAGTGCGGTGAAGGCCGTGCTGCGCCGAACCGCTCGGCCCGTGCGCCGCCGAATGTCCTCCGCAATCGTGACCGTGTAGGCCTGGTCGCGACCGAGACGGATCGCAGCGAGCATCACGAGCAGCTCGAACTCGGTCAGGGATTCCCCGCCCATCGTGCCCTCCGGTACGTGCCTCCAACGTGGTTTAGTTCACAGATAACTAAAGTGGGTGAGCCGGTGCAAGCCGAGGTGTCAGGTAGCGTAGGCGCGACCGCGCCTCAGCCCCCCACCCCGTCCCGCAGGTAGGCGTCCGGCAGCCCCCCTGTGCCCCGCTCGATCTGGAAGATCAGGGAGGCGATGCGCCACACCCCGTCCCGTCGAAGCAGCTGGGCGGCGTTGATCCCCCGCATCACGGGCGGGGAGTCGGGGCTCCCGACGCGACTCTCGTAGGTGCTCCACACCTGCGCGATGTGTCCGAAGGCGTGGGTGCGGCGGGCCACCTCACGCTCCCAGAACCCCGCCGTTCGGTACTCTTCGGCAGCGGCCTGGCAGAACTCGTCCACCGTCCAGCGACCGGACTGGTCCTCTCCATCGGGCAGGGTCAACTCGCTGAGCAGCACCGCATCCGGGTAGAAGAGGTCGCGGACCGCCGCCCAGTCCCGCTCCTCGTCGGCGGGGCCGGAGAGGAGCTCGTAGATCCGCGCGAAGACCTCGCCCGGGCCAGGATCGCTCATGCCTTCCCTCCGTCGGAGACTCCAGTCACGGTCACGGGCGCCAGCTGCCCTCCGGACTGCGCCTGTCCGGGCGGTGGGTGCCGCCCTTCCGAGGCTGCGTGACCGCTCGCCGCGACGCCAGTCAGTCGCGGTACCACAGCCTAATCGCCACGATCCGGATGCACCGAGGTGAGGGCAGCGATGACCCTCCGGGGAGGCGCCGGATCGGTACGCCATCTCAACAGCCTTGAGTTCTGGCGAGTTCCGTCTCAGCGTTCAGATACGCGCCCTCTCCACGTGCACGGAGCCCGGCGTCTCGCCCCCGCTTGCTCGACCTGGGCAACGATGCCACGGGAGGGGACTTCCCCTGCAGTACCCGTACGTCCGTTCGGCGGCATCGTCCGCCTTGGGGGTCCAGAATGAAGAGTGAAGACAGGTACGACGCGATCGTGATCGGGTCCGGCATGGGCGGCATGACCACCGCGGCTGCACTCTCCCGATTCGACCGCCGAGTCCTGCTCCTCGAGCAGGCTCAGGAGTTCGGAGGTCTCACCCACTCCTTCTCGAGGGGTGACTTCAGTTGGGATGTCGGGCTCCACTACTGCGGGATGTTCCGGCCCGATCAGCCGGGCGGCCGGCTGCTCGACTGGCTCAGCGCCGGCGCCGTCGAGTTCCGATCGGTGGGGACCGTCTACGACACCGTGCACTTCCCCGACGGGGTCGACTTCGCCATCGGGCGTCCCGTCGAGGCGCTCGTGCAGGAACTCAAGGACCGCTTCCCGAACCACGTCGCGGAGGTCGACGCCTACTTCGACGCGCTCGAGTCGGCGGACGAAGCCATCCTCGCCATCAACGCCGAGCGATCCATGCCCGAGCCGTTTCGCTCGGCGCACCGTCTGTGGAACAGCCGGAAGATCGAGAAGTTCTGCGCCCGTACGACGCGCGAGGTCGTCGCCGACTACGTCAGCGACCCCCGACTCGCGGCAGTCCTGCTGGCCCAGTGGGGGACCTACGGCGGACTCCCCTCGGGGTCGAGCTTCGGTATTCACGCGAGGATCATCACCCACTACCTGGACGGAGCCGGCTACCCCGTGGGCGGTGCATCGTCGATCGCCGAAGGCCTGATCCCGGTCATCGAGTCCGGAGGTGGAAGGGCGCTCTCGGGCACGCCGGTCTGCGCCATCGTGATCGAGGGAGGGGAGGCGGTGGGGGTCCGCACTACTGCGGGACAGGAGTTCCGAGCGCCCGTCATCGTCTCGTCGATCGGCGCGGGCGAGACCGTCAAACGGCTGCTGCCCGAGGAGGTTCAGTCGCAGGAATGGGCTGCCGAGATCCGCAGCATGCGTCCGTCGGTGTGCCACTTCGAGATCTACCTCGGCTTCGAGGGCGACATCGCCAGGCACGGCGCCACCCGGTCGAATCACTGGTTCTACGAGAGCTGGAACGTCGACGACCTTCTCTGGTCCGACACCTCCGCGCCGATCCGGGGCGGCTTCGCCTCCTTCCCCTCTCTCAAGGACGAGGAGCACGACCCCGGGGCCGCCAGCCGCCACACCGGCCAGTTCATGGTGCTCGCCGACTGGTCCGCCGTCGCCGACTTCGTGGAGGGCGGCGCCAGGCAGCGACCACACGAGTGGGCCGCCTTCAAGGAGGGCGTCGAGACACGGATGCTGGACTACTACGCCGGCAAGTTCCCGGCGCTCGCCGACCTCATCGTCTACCACGAGCTCGGCACCCCGCTCGCCACCGCCCGCTACACCGCGCACGAGCAGGGCGGCTTCTACGGACTGGAGCCGACGCCTCGCCGGGTCATGTCGGAGGCGCTCGGACCGCGCACGCCCGTCCCCGGGCTCTTCGTCTCGGGGCAGGACGCCATGACGCCCGGCATCGCGGGCGCACTCTACGGCGGCGTGCTCTGCGCCGCGGCGATCGAGCCGCGGGTGTTCACGAAGATGAAGGGTGGGGTGGGGTAGGCGGGAGGCCCGGGACCGCGGCGTGGCCGCTCCACGCCGCGGTCTCGCTGGCAGGCGCTACCGCATGTTGGAGAATGCCCGCATGACCTACCGTCTCCTCGCTGACCTGACCGTGGCCGTCCACGGTCTCTTCGTCCTGTTCGTGCTGTTCGGGGGCGTTCTGGCTCTGAAGCGACGCTGGGTGGCCTGGTTCCACCTGCCGTCCGCCGCGTGGGGCGCATGGATCGAATTCCAGGGGTGGATCTGTCCGCTCACACCGCTCGAGAATCACCTCCGTAGACTTGGCAATGAAGCGGGGTACGATGGTGGATTCGTGGAGCACTATGTGCTGCCGGTCCTCTACCCGCCGGGGCTTACACGAGATGTGCAGATCACGCTCGGCGTGATCGTTCTGGGGCTCAACGTCGCGGTGTACGGATCACTGGTATGGCGCCAGCTGCACGAGTCGCAGTCGGACAGCACCACCTGAGGCCCGTTCGATCGATGGGGTGCCTGCCCCTCCCGCCTTGACTCCCACCACCCCGCTTGGCACTATACCGTACAAAAACCGAAACCGGAGCCCGCCATGTCCCCCAGTGCAGGTCTCGTCGCCGAGCTCGAGGCGACTCTCAAATTCTTCGAGACGACTCTCTCGATCTTCTCGGAGGAGGACTCCTCCTTCGCCCCCGACCCGGAGCTCTACACGGTCGCGGGTCACGTCGCGCACACAGCCGGCTCCGTCGACTGGTTCATCGAGGGTGCCTTCGGCGAGGGCTGGAACATGGATTTCGACGCGGATATCGCCGAGGCGAAGGCGGTCACCTCGCTCGCCGCGGCGGTCGAGTGGCTGCACCGCGCCTTCGCGCGGGCGATCGAGACGGTGGGAGGGGCGTCGGACGAGGAGCTCTTCGCGCCGATCCCGGACACGCGGATCATGGAGGGCGCGCCGCGGGCGGCCGTCGTCTCCGGCATCGTGGACCACACCGCGCATCACCGCGGGGCCCTCGCCGTCTACGCGCGGCTGATCGGCAAGGTGCCGCCGATGCCGTACGGCTGACCGGCCCCTCCCGGGGCCGCATCGTGCCGGCGCCCATCGACATGGAGGCGCAATCGATCCGACGGGCGGGAGAATGCGGAGCGGACCGGAGCAGGCAGCCGCGTGGCTTTCCGAGCGGCGCCTTGGCTCCCCTCGCCCAATTCTCGATCTGTGTATAGACTCTGGGGCGAGAGTCGAACCTCTCGGCAGGCCCCTGCGCCAATCCGCGCCGCCGGGCCACAGCGTAGCAACCTTCACATCGACTCGTGATGACGAAGCCCCCCCTGACCCGCGAGCAGCTCGACCACCTCGAGAAGCGGCTCCTGCAGGAGCGCAAGCGCTCGCTCCGCTCCCTCGGCCTCTGGGAGGAACAGGCCCGTTCCGACCGAGAGGAGGCCGACTCCGACCTGTCCGTGTACAGCGACCACATGGCGGATCAGGGCACCGAGGCGATGGAGCGCGAGAAGGCGGCCCTCTTTGCCACGAAGGAGGGGCGCTACCTCTACCGGATCGAGGAGGCGCTCCACCGGCTGCGCTCCTCGCCCGACACCTTCGGGCTGTGTCATGCGACGGGGAAGCCGATCGCCTTCGAGCGGCTCGACGCCCTTCCGCACGCTCGGTACTGCATCGAGCACAAGCGGACGCTGGAGGGCGAGGACGAGTAGCTGACCGGGGCCGAGCTCCTCGGGCGGCCCGCGCCGCTCGGCTCGGCCTCGTCGACATCGACCGGCGCGGCTTGCCCCCGGTCACATCGGCCTCGTACGCTGGCGTCCCGGCTCCTCCCGAGCCGCCCCACCCCGCTACGAGTCCTGAAGCCATGCCCCGGTCCGTCCGCCGCACCCTGGTGCGCGTCCTCACGTGCGCCGCTCTCCTCCCGCTCGCCCTACCCGTGGCGTCCCTCCACGCCCAGGAGCGCGGAGCCAACGAGACGGTCCACTCCGACCTGCTGTCGACGCTGGAGTATCGCTCCGTCGGCCCCTCCCGGGGCGGGCGATCCACCGCGGTGAGCGGCTTCGCGGACGACCCCACGCAGTACGTGATGGGGACGACCGGGGGTGGCGTCTGGATGACGCACGACGCCGGCAAGTCCTGGGAGAACGTGTCCGACGACGTCCTCGACGTGGGTTCGGTGGGGGCCGTCGAGGTCGCGCCGGGCGACCCGAACGTCATCTACGTCGGAACCGGATCGGCGGGGATTCGGGGCAACGTGTCGCAGGGGAAGGGCGTCTGGCGCTCCACCGATCGCGGGCGCAGCTGGAGCTTCCTCGGGCTCGAGAGGACCGGGCTGATCGCCAAGATCCAGGTCGACCCGCGCGACCCGGACGTCGCCTTCGTGGCGGCGCTCGGAAACGCCTTCGGGAAGAACCCGGAGCGCGGCGTCTACCGGACGCGGGACGGGGGTGCGACGTGGGAGAACGTCCTCTTCGTGGCCGACTCGGTCGGCGCGGTCGACGTCGTGATGAACCCGCGGAACCCCCGCGAACTGTACGCCGGAATGTGGCGCGCCGAGCGCAAGCCGTGGACGCTGTACGACGCCTCCCACGACGGTGGCGTCTGGAAGAGCACGGACGGGGGCGACAGCTGGACGCGCCTGACCGACCCCTCCAGGGACAACGGCCTCCCGCAGGAGACCCTCTTCGGTCGGATCGGGCTGACCATCTCGCCTGCGAACCCGGACCGAGTCTGGGCGCTGATCTCCGCACCGGACCCGCACGGCGGGATCTGGCGCACCGACGACGCCGGTGAGAGCTGGCGGAAGGTGACGCGCGATCGGCGCTTCCGGCAGCGGCACTGGTACTACTCGCACCTCGAGGCCGACCCGCAGGACGAGAACACCGTCTACGTCCTGAACACGGGCATGTACCGGTCGGTGGACGGCGGGTCGGACTGGGAGCGGATCTCCGTCCCGCACGGCGACGTGCACGATCTGTGGATCCAGCCGGACGACCCCGAGGCGATGGTCGTCGCGAACGACGGGGGGGCGCAGGTGAGCCTGACCGGGGGTCGCAGCTGGTCGACCATGAACAACCAGCCCACCTCCGAGTTCTACCGGCTCGAGGTCGACAACCAGTTCCCCTACCGGCTGTACGGCGCGCAGCAGGACAACTCGACGATCTCGGTCTCGTCGAAGTCCTCCCCCACGGAATCGGCGCAGCGCGACTGGACGACCGTGGGCGGCGCCGAGAGCGGACACATCTCCGTCCACCCGCATCCGGACTCGGCGCACATCGTCTGGGCGGGGAACTACATCGGGCAGATCGACCGCTCCAACCTGAAGACGGGCGAGCGGCGCAACATGATCATCTACCCGCAGATGGGGGATGGGACCGCACCGCGCGACGCGCGCTACCGCTTCCAGTGGAACGCGCCGATCCTGATGTCGCGCCACGACCCGCAGGTGGTCTACCACACCTCGCAGTACGTCCACCGCACGACGAACGGCGGGATGTCGTGGAGCACGATCTCCCCCGATCTGACCACGGACAACGAGGCGCAGCAGGGCCTCCCCGGCGGGCCGCTTCAGGTCGACCACACCGGGGTCGAGGTCTACAACACGATCTTCGTCCTGAGCGAGTCTCCGCACGACGCGGCAGAGCTCTGGGCCGGAACCGACGACGGCCGCGTCCACATCACCCGCGACGGGGGCGAGAGCTGGACCGAGGTCACCCCGGACGACATGCCGGCCGAGGGAACGGTCAACTCGATCGACCTGTCGCCCAACACCCCGGGCCGTGCGGTGATGGCCGTCTACCGCTACCGCGACGACGACTTCCGCCCCTACGTCTTCCTGACGGAGGACTTCGGCGAAGGGTGGCGACTCCTGACCGACGGCCAGAACGGGATCCCCGCCGATCACCCGGTCCGCGTCGTGCGCGAGGACCCGGATCGCGAGGGGCTCCTCTACGCCGGGACCGAGTTCGGGATGTTCGTCTCCTTCGACGACGGGCGGAACTGGCAGTCCTTCCAGCAGAACCTGCCCCGCACCCCGATCACCGACCTGCGGGTCCACCAGCAGGACCTCGTGGTCGCCACGCAGGGTCGCTCCTTCTGGATTCTGGGCGACGTGACCCCGCTGCACGCGATGCAGGACGAGGTACGGGAGAGCGCGCTCCACCTCTTCCAGCCGCGCGACGGGATCCTCGGTCGGGCCGGGCGGGGAGTCGAGCTCACCTACTGGGTCGGCGAGGGCCCGGAGGAGGTCGGGATCGAGGTGGTCGACGCCTCGGGTACGGTGATCCGCGAGTTCTCGGGGCGGGTCGAGCGGGAGGACGACGACGCCCCGTCCGCAGGGGACGAGGAGGAGGCGAGCGAGGAGGCGACGGCCGAGGCGGCAGAGGCGGCAGAGGAAGGCGAGCGCGGTCAGATGCGCGGCGAGGCGCCCAAGGACCCGAACCTCGAGGAGGAGAGCCTGAGCGTCTCCGCGGGGATCAACCGTTGGCGGTGGAACCTCCGCTACCCCGGTCCCGACGTGATCTCGTCGGCGCAGTTCTCGCTGGCGAATACCGGGGGGGCCGCCGCGCCCCCCGGCCGCTACACCGTGCGGGTCACCGCCGGCGACCTCGTGCAGGAGATCGCGGTCGAGGTTCGGCTCGACCCGCGCATCTCCACGGTGACCGCCGCGGACATGGCGGCCCAGCACGCGCTCACGATGCAGGTCCGCGATCGGCTGACCGAGGTGCACAACGCCATTCGCGAGATCCGCTCGATCCGCGATCAGACCTCCGGCTTCGTGCGTCGGGCCAAGGATGGCGACTACGCCGACACGGCGGTCGAGGGCCTGGACGACCTCGCCGATGCACTCGATGACGAGCTGACCGAGATCGAGGAGGCGCTCATTCAGACGAAGAGCGAGTCCGGTCAGGACCCGATCAACTTTCCGCCGATGCTCGACGACCAGCTGGCGTACCTCTACAGCCACGTGAACGGCTCGTACGGCCGGCCGACCGAGGGGGCCTACGAGCGGTACGACGACCTCGTCGCTGCGACCCAGCCCTTCCTCGACCGGCTGGAGGGGTTGGTCACCGAGGAGGTGGCGGCCTTCAACCGAGCGCTCGCCGAAGCGGGGGTCGGTGCGGTCGTCACGCGGAGGCGCTAGGCTGCACCGAATCGATACGACAGCACCCGCAGGAGGCCTTCGCATGACGAAGTCCGAAGCCGTCCGGGCACCTCGACTGCGCCTCGACGAGGTCGAGATGCACAGCGTCGAGCACGACAAGAAGTGGTACCGGAAGCGCCTGAAGGAGCTGCAGCTCCAGATGCTGCGCGTCCAGCGGGCCTACCACCGGCTCGGGCTCCGAGGCGTCCTCGTCTTCGAGGGGTGGGACGCCGGAGGCAAGGGCGGCTGCATCCGGCGGCTGACCGAGCGGCTCGACCCCCGCGGCTTCGACGTGCACGCGATCGGGGCGCCGAGCGTGGTCGAGATCGGGCGCCACCACCTGCGGCGCTTCTGGCAGCGACTGCCGCACCCCGGGGGCATCGCCATCTTCGACCGCTCCTGGTACGGGCGCGTCCTGGTGGAACGCGTCGAGGAGTTCACGCACGAGGCGGCGTGGAGCCGCGGCTACCGCGAGATCAACGAGTTCGAGCGCATGCTACTCGACGACGGAGTGCGGCTCGCGAAGATCTTCCTCCACATCTCCGCGGACGAGCAGCTGGAGCGCTTCGGCGAGCGCCTGCAGAACCCCTACAAGCGCTGGAAGCTCACGACCGAGGACTTCCGGAACCGCGCCAAGCGCACCGCGTACAGCGCCGCGATCGAGGACATGTTCGACGAGACGTCGACGGAGCGTGCGCCCTGGTACGTCATCGGCGCCAACTACAAGTGGTACGCGCGTATCCGGGTGATGGAGCTGGCCGTGCAGACGCTGGGCGCCGGCGTCGAACTGACCACGCCGATGGCCGATCCGGAGGTGGTCGCGGTCGCCGCGGAGTACGGCCTCGGGCTGAACGGTCCCGTACCCGAGCCCGAACCCACGCCCTGACGGCCCACGCCGAGGAAGCGCAGATGAGCGACGAGACCATCTTCGACAAGATTATCGCCCGCGAGATTCCGGCGGACATCGTCTACGAGGACGACCGCGCCCTGGCCTTTCGCGACATCAACCCGACCGCCCCCACCCACCTCCTGGTGATCCCGAAGCGGCGGATCGCGACGGTCAACGACGTCACGCCCGAGGACGAGGCCGACCTCGGGCACCTCTTCGTCGTGGCGCGGGAGATCGCCGAGCGAGAGGGCGTGGCCGAGGACGGCTACCGGCTCGTCGTCAACTGCAACGCGCACGGGGGGCAGTCGGTCTACCACATCCACATGCACCTGATCGCGGGGCAGGCCCTCGGCTGGCCGCCCTTCCCTCGCTGACTTCGAGGGGCCGCGTCGTCGCCCGGTAGCGGGCGCCTAGCCCTCCCCGGTCCACGCGTGGGCCCGCAGATCCCCGAGATCCGCGAACTCCAGCGCCGAGGCGTGCGTCGCTTCGAGGACGACCGGCGGAGCCACTCCTGCGCGGTGAGCCTCGGCCCAGCGAGCGGCACACAGGCACCACGGGTCTCCCGGCTTCAGGCCGGGGAAGTGGTACTCGGGGCGCGGCGTGCTCAGGTCGTTCCCCACCGATCGGGAGAACTCCAGGAACTCTGCGGTCACCCGGGCGCAGACCACGTGGATTCCGTGGTCGTCCCGACCCGTCCGGCAGCACCCGTCCCGGTAGAAACCGGTCAGCGGGTCGTGCGAGCAGTCCTGGAGTTCGGTCCCCAGCACGTTTCGCGGGCGCGACTGGCCCCGGGGCACCGTCACCCCGTCGCCCCTTCGTCCTCGGCCAGCCAGTGGGCCGCATCCATCGCCGCATAGGTCAGAACCATGTCGGCGCCGGCCCGCTTGAAGCCGAGGAGGGTCTCGAGCATGCACGCCCTCTCGTCCAGCCACCCGTTCTGCGCGGCGGCCTTGAGCATCGCGTACTCGCCGGAGACGTGGTACGCGGCCGTCGGGACCGAGAAGGTCTCCTTCACGCGGCGAATCACGTCGAGGTAGGGGAGCCCCGGCTTCACCATCACCATGTCGGCGCCCTCGTCGATGTCGCTCGAGACCTCCCGGAGCGCCTCGTCGGTGTTGGCCGGGTCCATCTGATAGGTGCGCTTGTCCGCGCCGCCGAGGGCCGCCTTGCTCCCCACCGCGTCGCGGAAGGGCCCATAGAAGGCGGAGGCGTACTTCGCGGCGTAGGACAGGATGAGGGTGTCGCGATAGCCGTACCCGTCGAGCGACGTCCGAATGGCTCCGATGCGCCCGTCCATCATGTCGCTCGGCGCAATCACGTCGCACCCGGCCTGTGCCTGCACCAGACTCTGCTTGCAGAGCGCCTCGACCGTCTCGTCGTTGAGGATGATCCCGTCGCGGACGATCCCGTCCTGTCCGTGCGTCGTGTACGGATCCAGCGCCACGTCGCAGACGATGCCGACGTCGGGCACCGCCTCCTTCACCGCCCGGACCGCCCGGCAGATGAGATTGTCCGGGTTGAAGGCCTCATCGCCGTCGAGCGTCTTCCGGCTCGGATCGATCACCGGGAAGATGGCGAGCGCCGGGATCCCGAGGTCTCGGGCTTCGAGCGCGATGTCGACCAGACCGGCGATCGAGAGGCGACGCACCCCCGGCATCGACCCCACCTCGCCCTCGCCCTCCTGCCCGTGCACGAAGACGGGGTAGATCAGGTCGCGGGCGGAGAGCGCGTTCTCGCGCACCAGGTCGCGGATCCAGCCGGTCGTGCGCTTGCGGCGGTGTCGAAGGGTCGGGAAGGGTACGCGCTGGGGGGTCCACATGGGGCTTCCTCGGTGGAGATGGTGACCGAGCGGACACCGTAGGTGTGGTGCGGGTGGGGGACAACTCCCGAGAGGGAATCCCCGTCAGGCCCGGCCCCCGGCCCTCCGACGCCTCGAGAGCCGCCCCGTTCGCGGACGCGCTACTCCGACCGCAGGATCTTCTCCATCTTCCGCCCCCTGGCGAGCTCGTCCACCAGCTTGTCCAGGTACCGCGTCTTCCGCGTGAGGGGGGTCTCGATGTCCTCGATCCGGTACCCGCAGATGACGCCCCGGATCAGGTGGGCGTTCGGGTGGATCGTGGCCTTCGCGAAGAACTCCTCGAAGGTCGACTTCTCCTCGATGAGCTCCTGGAGCCGTTCGTCGGTGAACCCGGTGAGCCACCGGATCACCTCGTGCAGCTCCTCCACGGTGCGACCCTTCTTCTCCACCTTGGTCACGTAGTGCGGATAGACCGACGCGAAGGTCATCTCGGCGATGCGCCGGTCGTGCTCGGGCGTGGTGGTGGGCATGGCGGGTACTCCGTCGATGCACCGTATCGGTGGCGATGCTCAGCAGGCGGGCAATCCACCCCAAGGGAGTCGTCACGGAGGAGGGCGGCAACCACCAGCTGCCGGATTCGTCGCTGCGGCCGGCCGCGGTGCCGCCTCTATCGCCCTCCCGGCATCCGAGCGTCCGACCGGGCCGACCCCAGTCGTGGGCGCGTGCGAACGGCCGCAGCCGACACGGCGCCGACACCGCGCGGGGCCACCCGTCTGAAGCGCTCGACCGACTCCGGCCACGCCTCGATCAGCTCCCGTGCGTACTCCGACCCGGTGCGCTCGAGGTGCTGCGCGATCAGGCTCCGTAGCCGTTCGATCTCGTCGGGATCGACGACTGCGTCGTGCCCGACCAACGCGGGATTCAGGCGCGTCTCGAGGTCGCCCGCGTCGTCGAGCAGGTACGCGACGCCACCCGACATCCCGGCGCCGAAGTTCCGGCCGGTCCGACCCAGCACGACCACCACCCCCGCGGTCATGTACTCGCAACCGTGCATCCCGACGCCCTCGACCACGGCGACGGCCCCCGAGTTCCGGACGGCGAATCGCTCGCCGGCCGAACCGGCGAGGAAGAGCGCCCCCCCCCCGCGCCTCGAGGATCCGGGACGCGGGGAGGACGGCCCCAGGGACTCCGGTCAGATCCGCTCCAGTCGCATGATCGTCTCGACGGGGCCATCGCCCGGGTCACTCAGGTACCGGAGCACGAGCTCGTCGGCCCGGATCTCGAAGGTGGCCTCGTGAAGGAACAATGCGCCCTCGACCTCCTCCGTGAACGGCCCGGGGTCGTCGTAGAAGGTGTCGTACGTCGTGAGCTCCGTCTGCTGGCAGGACAGACGGTTCAGTTCGACCTCACACCTCCCTCGCGTCTCCGACCAACTGGACAGGTCGCCCCCGTCGTCCTCCGGGTAGAGGCCGTACAGGTCGACTCGCCACACGAAGTGCGCGTCGGCGTCGAAGGTGAGGGTCCGGATCATCGACCCCCGAGGGGCGAGAGGCTCGGACTCGGCCCAACTCCCGGCGAGGTCCTCGGGCAGGGTGGAGACCGGGCTGCTGCAGCCGACCAGAAGGGCGACTGCCACTACCGACCAAATTCGCT
>JANQLR010000407.1 GCA_028280525.1 Longimicrobiales bacterium | reverse complement strand
CCAGCTCGAGGAGGAGGTCGAGTTCGGTGGGCTCCCCCCCGCGGACCGGGCGGTCCTGCTCCAGGAGCGCGGTGCGTGCGGTCAGCCGGAGTGCGGCGGGGTCGACGTTTCCGAGCGCCGCCTCCAGCGTGGCGTGCACCGCGCTCCCCCACCCGGCGCCCCCGACCCCGGTGGAGTCGGCGAGGGTGTGGAAGTCGGCCTCTCCCTCCTCCGGCCGGACCAGACGGGTGACGGTCTCGATGCGGTACCGGGGACGCGAGGCGTCTCGCCGGTCGGCCCGCATCCGCTCCACCTCGGCGGCCACCTCCGCCGGGTCGACCCGGAGTGGCGTCCTTTCGGGGCGTTCGGCGGGGAGGAGGTCGAGCGCCGTGCCATGCTCCCGGACCCAGGAGTCGAGCCGTCCCCACGGGCTCTCCGTCGGCTTCTTCTCCCGCAGCCCGACGACCAGCTCCTCCTCCGCGCGGGTCACCGCGACGTAGAGGAGACGGTCCTCCTCCGCCCGCTCGAACTCCCCTTCCCGCTCCGCGAGCGCATCCCACCCCTCCGGCTCCGCGAGGATCGTCCGCCGGAAGCCGAAGCCCTCGGTGACGCGGGTCCACCCGAGGGCGCGTCCCCCGGCGTCCCGCGTCACGATGAAGGAGCGGCCGCTCCACGGTCGTCCCGACGGGTCGGCGAGAACGACGACCTTCGCCTGCAGCCCCTTCGCCTTGTGCAGGTTCATCACTCGAACCGCTCCCGATCGGGCCGGTTCGAGCGGCGCCTCCACCTCCGTGTCCTCGTCGTCGAGGACGGTGCGAAGGGCGTCGAGCGCCCCGGCGAGCGAGGCATCCGACGAGACCGTCGCCGAGCGGATGAGATCGAGGGTGAAGGCGAGCGCGCCGGCCCGGAGGGAGCCGAGGTCGCCGGAGGCGGCCCACGGGAGGAGACCGATCGAGGCGCAGATCTCCCCGACCACCTCGTCCGCGGGACGCGCGCCGGCCCGCCGCCACCACCCGTCCAGGGTGGCGAGCGCCTGCCCCACCCGGCCCTCCCCGTGGTTCCGCCGAACCCGGAAGTCGAAGCGCCCGCCCTCACGGTGGTGTTCGCGCAGGTCGGCCGGGTCGACGCCGAAGAAGAGCCCCTCGAGCGCCGCGACGGTCCGCACCGGGTCGCCCGGGTCGACGAGCGCCTCGAGCACGATCAGGAGTTCACGCAACTCGTCCTCGATTCCCACCCCGGAGCCGGAGACGACGACGGGGAGGCCGCGCGCCTCCAGCTCCCGCGCGTACCGGTCGAGCCCCTTCTTCTTCCGGGTCAGGATCAGGAAGTCGCCCGGGGCCCGATCCCCGGACCGCACCCGCTCGGCGATCCAGTGCGCGAGCGCGCTCGAGTCCCACCCCTGCACCTCGTCCCGCCGACCACACGCCTCTTCGGGGACCCGATAGTGGAACACCCCCTCCTTCGGACCGGGCTCGGAACGGTAGACCTGAAGCGGAGCGTGCGCGGCCTGGGCCTCGTCCGCCTCCGCCGGGAAGCGTCCCGCCGCGTTCGGCGAGAAGACGCCCTCCACCAGCGCCTCCAGCGAGGGACCCGACCGGAAGTTGGCGGTGAGCCGGATCACCCGCCCGAAGCCCTCGAAGCGTCGCTTCACCCGTTCGTACAGCGCGATGTCGGCGCGACGGAAGCGGTAGATGCTCTGCTTCGGGTCGCCGACCACGAAGAGGGCGCCGGGGCGGGGCAGCGCCTCCGGCCAGAAGGGGGCGGGCGGCTCGCCCTCGCCCACCGGCTCGGTGGCGAGGAGGAAGACGAGCTCGGTCTGCAGGGGGTCGGTGTCCTGGAACTCGTCGACCAGGAGGTAGCGGTATCGCTCCCCGAGCGCCCGCCTCGCCGCCGGCGCGCTCCGCAGGAGCCGGACCGTCAGCGCGAGAAGGTCGTGGAAGGTGAGGAGGCCGTTCCGTCGCCGGAACTCGGCGAAGTCGTCGGCCGCCCTTCTCGCGAGGCGTACCACCGGCCGGTACCGTCCCGCGCGCCACGCCGAGAGGGCTGCGCGACCGGGCCGCATCGCCTCTCCGGGCGGTGTCTCCCGGAAGAGCGCATCGAGTCGGTCCAGGATCTCGCGAACCTCCCCCTTCGGCGTTTCGCCCGCGGGCCCGATCCAGCGGTTGAAGGTCGTCTTCGCCTCGCGGGCGCGGCACAGCCGATCGACCAGGCGGAAGAGCACCTCCGGCTCGCGCAGGTCGGCCACCCGCCGCAGGTAGTCGCCGTAGCGGAGCTTCTCCTGAAGCGACTCCCACCCCTTCCCGGGCACCTCCGTCATGCGCGGCAGTGCATCGTCGAGGATCGACTCCACCTTCGCGGCCAGCTCCTCGACCTCCTCGACCGAGGGGAGGGGCGGACCGTCGAGCGGCATCTCCACCTCGCCCGCCTCTCCCAGCGCCCGGAAGAGGTCGAGGACTCGCGATGGCCCCAGCCCCACCGCCTGGACCTCCCGAATCTCGTCGCTGTCGCGGCGGATCGCCTCCTCGACCCAGTCGTCCCAGAAGCGGCGGGCGAGGGCCCGCTCCTCGGGGGCGGTCAGCTCGGCGAAGCCGGGGTCGAGACGCGCCTCGAGGGGTCGCTCACGCAGGAGTCGCGCGCAGAAGGCGTGGATCGTGCCCATGAAGGCGCGGTCGAGGTCGTCGAGCGCGGCCCGGAATCGGGCGGTCCTCTCGGCGTCCTCCCCCTCCCGGATCCGGGACTCCAGGTCGTGCTGGAGTCGGTGGCGCAGCTCGCCGGCGGCCTTCCGGGTGAAGGTCACGGCGGCGATCCGGTCGATCGTGGTGGTGCCCGTCCCGACGAGGTTCAGGATGCGGCCCACGAGCGCCGTGGTCTTCCCCGATCCGGCTCCCGCCTCGACCAGGAGGTTGGTGTCGAGGTCGTTCAGGACGGCGGCGCGCTCGGGCGCGTCCGGCGGGGGGGGACGGCGGGGCGCAGGTGGGGTCATCGGTCGTCCTCCACCCCTCGGACGGCGAAGAGCGAGTGGAGCGACGGCTCCAGCCCCGGAATCCGATCGAGCACCCAGGCGACGCGCGGGTTCCCGGGGTCGTCCCCGATCTGCAGCGACCCGTGGCGGCAGATCGCCCGGAAGTCGCACCAGCGGCAGTCGGAGGGATCGTTGGTCGGGACGAAGTGGCCCGCGGCGACCGCGTCGACGAGGTGATCGAGGACGTCGAGGCGGGCGAGGAGGTCGTCCCGGTCCGTTTCGTGGACCGCGTTCTCCCCGCGAACCGTGGGGAAGTGGTACCCCGCCCGGGCGACGGAGCCCTCACCGCGCAGCGCCTCGACGGCGGCGGTGTAGAGGAGGTGCTGGAGACGGCGTCCGCCGTGGAAGACGCCGGTCTTCGCCTCGTAGTCGCGCGTGCTCCCCGTCTTGTAGTCGACGATCCGGTACCCGTCCGCACGAAGGTCCAGGCGGTCGATCCGCCCCTGCAGCCGGAGGGTGCGACCCCCGGGGAGCCGAATGGGGACGGGGCCGCCCTCGCCGGCGAGGTCGAACTCGACCGCCTCCACCTCCGCCGCGGTCAGCCCTCCCTCCGCCAGAAGTCGCACCCACGAACGCGCGTCTTCGCGGAGACCCGCGACCTCGCGCCGGTAGGCCGTTTCGCTCGGGGGCGGGACCGTCGATCGCGCCCGTTCGGCGCGCCGGTCGAGGATCGAGAGGGTCTCCGCCTCGAACTCGGGCGCCGCGAATTCGACCGCGCCCTCCATCGCGAAGCGGACCGCCCTCTCGAAGGTGTCGTGCAGGACCAGCCCCCGCTCCCGCCCGTCGAGCCAGCGATCGAGATCGAACTCGGGATCGTCCGGCGGACGCAGGCGGAGGACGCGGCTGTAGAAGTAGCGGAGCGGGCACCGTCCCAGCGCCTCGAGCGCGGAGGCGGAGAGGACGGGCCCGTCGGGCCCCGTCGGATCGAGCTCGGGGTCAGGGGCGAGGACGCCGACGGCGGGTCCGGCGACCCCGGTGAGGGGCGCTTCCCGTCCGGCGAGTCCCGCGTCCAGACCCGGGAAGGCTCGCCGCAGCGCCTCGCCCGCGTCGGCGAGGCTGCCCCCCTCGGCCATACGGCGCAGCCAGAGATCCACCTCGTCGATCGGTTCGCCCTCTCGGGGGACCCTGGAGATCGGGGGCGGGAGCGCGTCGAGGAGCTCCTCGAAGCCGGCCGTCCCATCTCCGGTGCCCCGGCGGTGAAGCTCCAGAAGGATCGGCGACGGCTGGACCTCCCGGGCCTCCGCCGCCTCCCACGCCGACCAGGAGGCGGTCAGTCGACCCCGGGCGCCGTGGACGAGGGCGAGCAGCCGGAATCGGGCCTCCGACGTCGCCTCGGCGCCGAGCGCGAGCTCCGGCCCCAGGAGCCGTCGTTCCCCGTCCAGGAGGAGGGGGTCTTGCCGGTCCGGGCCCGGGAAGCGGTGCTCGTCCATCCCGACCAGGAAGAGGTGCGGTCGTCCCGTCCGACCCCCGTGGGTGACGTCGGAGAGGTGGAGCGCACCGCCGTCGGACACCCAGGGGGCCCGACCCTCCGTGCGGGGGGCCGGAACACGGAAGTCGAGGTGCTCCCGCACGCTCGCGAGGGCGGAGGCGAGCGACGTGGGACGCGTCAGCGCACCCTCGATCCGGTCGAGGGTGCGGACGATGCGCTCGTGGGCGCTCCGGTCGACCTCCGAATCCGGATGGACCCGCAGGAGGAGTCTGCCGAGCCCCGCGGCCAGCCGCGCGGCGGACACCCGTTCCCCCTTCAGGGTGCCGGCGGGCGCCGAGGCCACCACCCCTTCGAGGAGCGTCCGGAGGCGCACCAGGTCCTCGACCTCTCGCTCGATCCGTTCGCGGGCGGCCTCGACGCTCTCGTGGCGCTTCGGCTCGATCGGACCCCGCCGTCGCTCGAGGGCGGTGTCGAGCGCCGGGAGGTAGCGACCCTGCCCCCACCCGATTCGGAGGGAGCGGAGGAGACGCCCGAGTCGGGGACCGTCGGTGGGTTCGGCGCCGTCCGGGACCAGGTCGCCCGCCTGCAGGAGCCGCCGGATCGTCGCCTCGGGCTGGTCCTCCTGCAGCCAGCGCATCCACGCCGCGACCACCCGTCCCGGGCGCGTGCGGCCGACCGGGAGGCCGACTGCGTAGGTCACGGGGATCTCGAGCCGGGAGGCGAGCGTCTGCAGCGCCGGCCCGTACACGCCCGGGTCCGGGGTGACGATCTCCACCTCGTCCCACCGCGCCCCGGCGGTGCGCACGCGGCGCAGGACCTCGCGCAGCTCCTCCGAAACGCCGGCGGCGCGGAAGATCGAGAGGGGGAGGGGAAGGGCGGGTGGAGGCGGGGGCGCCGGAACGGTCGGTGTGCTCCCGAAGAGGGGGAGGTCGGAGAATGCGGGGTCGGCGACGGGCGGCGCGCCGTCCCGTCCGGATCCGCCCGACTCGCCGTCCCGCGCCTCCGCGCCCTCCCGCCCGGATTCGGCCGACGGTGCGACCTCGACCGCCATCTCTGGCCAGAGGATCCCGGACGGCACCGGAACGCCGGGCGGTGAGTCGATCGCAAGGGTCCGGGCTCCGCGATCGAGAAGTGCCCGCACGAACCGCCCCGCCACGCCGCGGGTGGGAAGCCCCGGGAGGAGGAGGAGCCGCTGCGCCGGGAGGGGGACCCCGTCTCGGAGCGCCTCGGACGCCGCATCGAGCACTCGGGCGAGGTCGGCCAGGCCGCGCTCGTCGAGGGCCACCCGGTACCCCTCGAGGGTGCCGACCATCAGGCGACCGCGGGAGGTGCGCGCCAGACCGGCCCCCCGCAGACGGTCGGCGTCGATCCCCGCCGCGCGCAGCGCCCGCACCGACCCCCGGACCGCCCGTCGAAAGCCGACGCCCTCGGCCAGCTCGTGAAGCCCGTCGTCCTCCGGCAGGTGCCCGAGGGCCCGGTCCAGCGCATCGTGGACGAGCGCCTCCTCCTCGAACTCGTCCATCACCGAGAGACCCGCCGCGCCGAGCGCCGAGGCCGCGAGCTGGAGTCCGAGGGGGCGCGGCGTCGTGACCGCGAAGCCGGCTACCCGGGGGTGCCGGAGCGCGACGGCGCGCAGGATCTCCCGACCGGAGCCCGCGGTCGGGGAGACGAGGAGGCGCCGTTCGAGCGGTCCTCGCTCGGCCTCCGCGACGAGCGCCGAGAGGAGGCGGGGAAGGGGAGGCGGCGGGGGGTCGGCGGGCATGGCGGGAAAGCTCGTGTGTGTCTCGGAAGTCGAGCGGCCATTCGGGGGTCCGACCTCCGCGACACCACACTAGCGCATCTTGGTCGCGGCGGCTGCCGCCACTCCTCCCGGCGACGACCCGGTGTCGACGACACCTCCGGAGCGATGGCGGTCGCCGGCGGCGGGCGGGCTCGAATGGCGGAACGCGGTCACTCCGGGGTAGGATCCGGCCCCGTGATCGACGACGAGACGACTCCCCGCCCGGCATCCCCGCCGCCCCCCGCGCGCACCCGCGCCCTTCGATCGGTCGCGGCGACTCTCCTGCGCGACGTGCTGCGCGAGCTCGACCCCGCGGCCCGAACCGCCCGAGCGCTCGCCGACCGGCTCGACTCGATGGACTGGTCCGCCGCCATCGCCTCCCCTCCGCGCCCCGACCGGACCGTCCTGGTTTCGGTGGGGAAGGCCGCCGTCTCGATGGCGCGCGGGGCGACGGCGGTGCTCGGCCCCGGCGTCGACGACGGAATCGTCCTCGCCCCGCACGGCACGGCTCCCCCGACCGACCTCCCGTCCCACCTCCGCTTCCGGACCGGGGGGCACCCACTCCCCGACGCCGCCGCGGCGGAGGCGACCGCGGAGATCGAGGCGCTCGTCGGCGGACTGCGCGAGGGTGACCGCCTCCTCGTGCTCCTGAGCGGCGGGGGCTCCGCGCTCCTCTGCGCACCGAGGTCCGAACTCTCGCTCGACGACGTGCGTGCGGCGACGGCGGTCCTCCTGGAGTCGGGGGTGCCGATCACGGAGATGAATGCCGTCCGCACCGCGCTCGAACGGCTGAAGGGAGGAGGATTGGGCCGCCTGGCCGGCGGTGCGGACCTCCTGGGGCTGATCCTGTCGGACATCCCCGGAGACCACCTGCACCTGGTGGCCTCGGGCCCCCTGTCGCCGACGTCGACGGCGGTGCGCGAGGTGGAGCGGATCCTGCGCGAACGGGAAGTCTGGGATGGGCTCCCCGAGGCCGTCCGCGACTCGATCTCGGCGCGGCGCCGCGATCCCCGGCCTACCGGAGCCCCGTTGAGCCGCGCCCGGCTGGTCGAGGTCGGAGGGGGCCGCGACGCCGCCGACGCCGCGATGACCGCCGCGAGGCGAGCCGGATACTCCG
>JANQLR010000405.1 GCA_028280525.1 Longimicrobiales bacterium | reverse complement strand
CGCCGTTCCGCCGGCGGGGGGCGAGCCCGAATGGGGTTGGGGCCGGGACAACTGGATCGGGATCCTTCCCCAGTCGAATGCCCCATCGGACCGTTGGGTCGACTTCTGGCGGGAGCGCCGGCTCGCCCCGCAGCTGCGACTCGCCCGGGAGAAGGGCGCGATCGGGGACCGGGCGGCGAGGGACTTCGATCGTCTTCTCGACCGACTCACGCTGGCGCTGGAGGGTGTCGAGGAGGAGGGGAGTTCACTCCTGCATGGCGACCTGTGGGGCGGGAACGTCTTCGGCACCGCCGACGGGCGACCCGCCCTCTTCGATCCCGCGGTGTATCGCGGCCACGCCGAGGTCGACCTGGCGATGAGCGAGCTCTTCGGCTTCCCCGGCGGCTTCCTCGAGGCCTACCGCGAGCGCCGTCCGATCTCCCCCGCGTACTACGGGGTTCGACGGCACGTCTACCAGCTGTACTACCTGCTGGTCCACGTGAACCTCTTCGGGGGCGGCTACGTGGTGTCGGCTACCCAAGCGGCGCGGCGAGTGCTGTCGCGGATCGAGGGGTGACGGGGAGCTCTGCCAGCAGGCTGCGGAGTCCTTCCAGATGGTCGGGACCGAGCTCCACCGACGCTCCGTTCGGGAGGGCGAGGCGAAGGTCGGGGCGGGAGAGCGCTCGGGAGAGGGCGGCGACGGAGACCGGAACCAGGACGCGCTCGACGACGCCGCTCCGGGTCTCGGTGATCGTGTGGAGTCGGCCCACTCGCGCCTCGATCCGCTCAATCACTCGGTCGCCCGAACAGAGGCGAAGGCGGATCCCCTCTTCGAAGGCGCCGGTCGGCTCCAGGCTGCGGAGTTCGATCAGGAGGGCGAGCTCTCCCGGAGTGTCTTCACCCCCGCGGCGGGCGTAGAGCGCACCGACCGAGAGCGTCGCGGGTCCGGCGGTTCCGACGGCGAGCGGGGGGAGGACGAGTGTGGCGGTGCGGGAGGCGGGGTGCCGAAGCTGGCGGAGCTCCGGCGGCTCCGACCCGGCGATCGAGGCACGTGCCGAGGTGCCGCCCGAGCCGGAGAGACCCGCCGCGGCCAGGCCGAGGAGGAGGAGGGCGGTGCCTCCAGCCTTCCAGCTGTGGCGTGCGTGGCGGGTCATGCGTCCCTCCGGTCGCTGCGAGCGTCTCACCTCACCTCGGGTCGAGGGAGCCGTGGGGGCTCGTTTCCTTCTACTCGAAAGGTCCGACGGTCGAGGCTGCGCGGGGATCGGATGCGCTCACGCGCGGCGTAGGAATGCCCCTACAGCATTGACGTCGGGAGCGCGGACGGGCCCGCAGGGAAGGAGGACGGCGAGTCAGCTCTGGCCGTCGACGATTCCGTGCTCGAGCGCGTACCGGATCGCATCGGCCTGCGTCGGGAGCTCGAGTTTCTCGAGCACGCGCCCGCGGTAGGTGCTCACCGTCTTCGCGCTGATCCCCAGCCGAGTCGCGATCACCTTCACGGGGGTTCCGCGGGCCGTCTCCCGGAGCACCTCCATCTCGCGGTCCGAGAGACGGATATGCCGCGGCTCGCTCCCGGTCGACAGGCTGTTCACCAGCGCGTGGGTCACCGAGGGCGACAGGAACCGCCCCCCGGAGGCTACCTGCCGGATGGCCTCGGGGAGCTCCTCCGCCAGGCTCACCTTGTCGACGAAGCCCATCGCACCGGCTTCGAGCACGCGCCGGGTCCAGACGTCCGGAGCCATCCCCGACAGGATCAGGACGGCAATCCGCGGCCGCTCCGCGATCAGCTGCCGGATGACCTCCACGACGCCCGGCCCCGGCATGCCGATGTCCAGGAGCACGACGTCGACCAGGTTCTCCCGAACGAGTTCGAGCAGCGACTCCGCGTCGCCCGCCTCGCCCACGCAGCGCATCCCCTCGGAGTTCTCCAGCATGCGGCGAACCCCCTGCCGGATCATGGGGTGATCGTCCGCGGTGATGACTCGGATCATGACGTCGGAGCGGGAGCGGGGCGGCCGGACGCCTACGCACGGGCGCGGCCGGAAGAGAAGAGCCCGATGCGGGCCCGATGATCGGAAGCTCCCGCCTCCTCCTTCAGGGCGCAACCGAGCCCGGCCTCACCCCCGCAGCGCTCGCACCGGATCCGCCCTCGCGGCCCGGCGAGCGGGCAGCCACGATGCGAGCGCGACCGCGCTGGCCAGGACGACGACGGAGGAGAGGAGTGCCGTCGGGTCCAGGATGGAGGCCCCGAAGACGAGATCTCCGACGCGCGAGCCCACCAGCAGGACGACGGCCCCGCCGAGGACGAGCCCGATCCCGACCGTGGCGGCGATCTCGCCCACGACCATGCGAACCACCCGTCCGCGCGACGCACCGAGCGCCAGGCGAATCCCGATCTCCGGGAGACGGCCGGCAACGGTGAAGGAGACGATCGTGTAGATCCCGATGCTCGCCAGGGTGAGGGCCATCAACGAGAAGAGCCCCATGGTGAGCGCCGCCATGCGCGGGGCCTCCAACGCGTTGCCGAGGTGTGCCTCGAGGGTGCGGGTCTCGATCGGAAGGCTCGCGTTCACCTCCCCGAAGAGCGCGCGCACGGGGGCGATCAGCGACTCCGGGGCGGCCTCGGTGCGCATGAGGAAGATGGGATTCGGGGGGAAGGCGCTGCGCCACCCCGACCCGCCCGGATCGGCGGCGAGGGTGTTGCCGAAGACGAAGTAGATGATCGGGGTCGGCGCCTCCGAGAGCGACGAGACCGGATGGTCCTCGACCACGCCGATCACGGTGCGCCACGAGTCCGGAGCCGACTGGGGACGGATCCGCTTCCCCACCGCGTTGCCCTCTCCCCAGAAGCGTCGGGCGGCGGTCTCATTCACCACGATGATGTCGCCGTCGCCGTACATGTCGTCCTCCTGGAAGCCCCGTCCGTCGACGACGGACAGACCGACCGTGCGGAAGAAGTTCCAGGAGACGGCGTTGTAGTCGAGCTCGACCGAACCGGTCCCCGCCTGCGGGTCGTACCCTTCGACCACGCTCGTGGTGGAACCCCCGCCCGAGATCGGCATGCGCATGGCATAGGCGACATCGGTCACCCCCGGGAAGGCGCCCATGCGCTCGATGATCTGAGCCGCGGCGATCCTCCGCTCGTCGTCCCCCATCCCGGCGTCGAAGAAGCTGGTGCGGGCGGCCGCGAGCCGCTCGACCTCGAAGCCCGGGTCCACTCGCCCGAAGCTGATCAGCGACTGGACGGCGACCCCGGCTCCGAGCACCAGGACGAGCGACACCGCGAACTGGACCGAGACGAGGAGATTGCGGAGGCGGGAGCCCCAGCGACCGCCGGAGGCGGTTCGTCCGGCCTCCCGCAGCGCCCCCGCCACCCCGCTCCGCAGCGAGTTCGCCGCCGGCGCCCAGCCGAAGGTGATCCCGGTGATCAGGATGATCCCCAGTCCGAAGAGGAGGACGCGGCCGTCGATGTTCAGGTCGAGCTGGCCGGAGAGCGGGCCCGGGAGACGGGTCCGTTCCAGCACGGCGAGCCCCCAGCGGGTCAGGAGGAGTCCACCGGCACCCCCGAGGGAGGTGAGGAGGAGCGTTTCGCTCAGGAAGAGGCCGAAGACGCGGCCGGATCCCGCACCGAGCGCGCGACGCACGGCGACCTCCGAGGAGCGCGCGAGTCCACGCACGAGGAGGAGCGAGCCCAGGTTGGTCGCGGCGAGGACGAGGACCAGGAGGACGATCCCCATCAGCGCGGAGGAGGCCCCCATCAGCACCCCGTCCAACTCCGGGTGCACGCGGACGTCGTTCGAGGACAGCACGGTGATGCGCCGCCCCTCGTTGAGTTCGGGGAAGTCCCGCGCGAGGTCGCCCGCGAGCAGGTTCATCGCGGCCTGCGCGCTCTCGACCGACGCGCCCTCGGTCAGCCGCGCCTTCACGTCGTACCAGTGGTCCTCGCGCCGTTCGAGGTTCGAGACCCGGAAGTCTCCCGCGATCGCCGTCGTCGAGATCGAGAGCCACGCGTCGGTGACGAGGAAGCCCGCAATCCCGTTGTATCCCTCCGGTCCGACGCCGATCACCGTGACCGGCTCACGGTTCATCCGGAGCGTCCGGCCCACGATCGCCGGGTCCCGGCCGAACCGGTTCACCCAGGCGTGGTGCGAGAGGACCGCGTAGCTCCCGGCGCCGGGCACGTCCATCGAAGGATCGAACCATCGACCCCGCGTCACCGACATCCCGAGCGTCTCCATCATGCTCGCCGTCGTGAACTCGACCGCGAGCGACTCCGTGGCGCCGTCCATCTCGAGGGTGACGTTGTCGGGGCTCGTCGCCGCGACCGACGCGAACACCTCGTCGTAGGCCGTCATGTCGCGGTAGGCGGGGAAGGAGGTCGTGTTCGGCTCGCCGTCGTCGGAGTCCTGGTAGACGTTCACGAGTCGGTCCGGCTCGCCGAACGGACTCGGCTTCAACAGAAGCTCGTTCACCACCGTGAAGACGGTGGCGTTCGCCCCGATCGCGATGGCCATGATCGCGATGGCTCCCCCGGTGAAGACCGGAGTCTTCGCCAGGCGGCGGATCGCATACCTGAGGTCCTGCAGCATCGTCCCCATCCTCATCCTCTCTCCTCCCCTCCCTGTTCGGCGGCCGCGCATCGCCAGCCGCCAGCTGTTCATCCTCGTCCCCGTCGCATCCGCTGCGATCCGGGCCAACTCCACCCCGAGCCGCGCCACCCCCCGGGCGCGTGCCCGCGCCAGTCGTGCTTCGATCAGCGCCTCCATCTCCCCGCCGTACTCGTCGCGGAGCCCACGTGGGTAGAGGCGTAGAAGGAGGCGGGGGATCATGCCCGCTCCGGCACCACGTCCCGGTCCCGGGCGGCGTCGAGCACGCGCTGGTAGCGCGTCACCTCGGCTCTCAGGAGCCGGCGACCCTCCGGGGTGATCTCGTAGAACTTCCGTCGCGGGTCGGCCTCGCCCTCCGGAGGGGCCGTCCGCTCGACCAGCCCGTCCCGCCGCATTTCATCGAGGGAGCGGTAGAGCGTCCCGGGTCCCAGGGTGAGGACGCCGTCGGAGGCCGCCTCGACCTCGTCGGCGATGCCCAGCCCGTGGCGCGCGCCATTCGACAGGGCGAGCAGGATGTGGAAGACCGCGGGCTTCAGCGGCAGACGGTCCTTCGGATCGGCGTGACTCATCGACTCCCCACGAAAAAGAATCCAATTTGGATATATCCAAACTGAATATGGAGGTCAACGGTCGTGTCGTTTCAGCGCCTGGATCGATCCGGCGGAGGGCGGGTCAGTCCCCCGCGACCGCCTCGATATCGCCGCCCTTCCCGACCGGTACGCCGGCATCCGACCTCAGGAGCAGCCCCTTCAGGCGGTCGACGAAGCCGTGAAGGATGAGGTAGGCGCTCGGAACGACGGCGAGCGTCAGGATCGTCGAGACGCCGAGCCCCCCGACCACCGCGATCGCGAGCGGCTGCATCAGCGACGACCCCTCTCCGATGCCGAGGGCGAGCGGGAGCATCCCCACGCCGGTCGTGAGCGAGGTCATCAGAATCGGGCGCAGGCGGACGGCACCGGCCTCGATGACCGCCTCCTCCCGGGTGTGTCCCTCCTCCTGGAACTGTTCGATGTACTCGACCAGGAGGATCGCGTTGTTCACGACGATCCCCGCCAGAAGGATCACCCCGAGCAGGACCGGGGCGGAGAGCGACGAGCCGGTGAAGTAGAGCGCCGCCGCGACCCCGATCAGGGAGAGCGGAATCGAGACGAGGATGGCGACGGGGTTCACGAGGCTCTCGTACTGGACCGCCATCACGACGAAGACGAGGAAGATCGCCACCAGGATCACGGTGGCGAGCTGCCGTCCCTGCTCCTCGATCGAGTCGGCCTCACCGCCGACGATGACCGCGTAGCCGTCCGGGAGCTGGATCTCTCCGACCCGGCGGGAGACCGCCGCGGCGACCTCGCCGACGCTCGCCTGATCGGTCAGCACGTCCCCGGTCAGGCGCAGGATCCGGTTCTGGTTCTCGCGCAGGATCGAGGAGGGTCCGATCCGGGTGTAGACGTCGGCGACGTCGCGCAGGTAGATCGGCGCCCCGCCCGCCCGGGACGGGAAGAGGGCGATCGACCCGACGGCGGCCGGGTCCCTGAACGTCTCGCGCGGGAAGGTTACGCGCACGTCGAACTGCTCGTTCCCCTCCGTGTACTGCGTCGCCACCGTCCCGTCGACGGCGGTCCGGAGGGTCTGTCCGACGCTCTGCACGTCCAGGCCGAGCTGGGCGGCCCGCTCGCGGTCGAGTTCGATCGTGAGCTCGCGGCTCCCCTCCTCCGTGGAGGGCTGGAGATTCTCCAGCCCCGGCACGTCGGCCAGTTCCAGGGCGAGCTGGCGGGACACGTCCTGCAGCGTCTCCAGATCCTCCCCGACCACGGTCAGCGCGATCGGCGCACCGGCCCGGTTGGTGCGCAGCCCGCTCAGGCGCGGCGGCGAGAAGAAGGCGCGCGTGCCGGGGAAGCCGCGGGCGAAGACCATCCCCTGGATGCGGCGGACCCAGGCGTCGGCCTCCATCGTGCGCTCCTCGAGGCGGACGAGCCGAACCTCGATCGAGCCGCGCCCCGCCCGCTCGAGCGTCGTCGAGCCGAAGATGAAGCCGCCCGCCGTCGCGAAGACCGTCTCGACGTCCGGCATCCCGGCGATCATCTGCTCGAGTTCGAGGATGACCTCGTTCGTCTCCTCCGGGGTCGAGCCCGGGGGGAGCGAGATGTAGGAGCCGATGTTCCCGTTGTCGACCTGGGGCAGGAAGGAGGTGCCGAGATCCTTCGTGAGCCACCACGCCCCACCCAGCGAGCCGAAGCCGACGAGGACGACGAGGTAGCGGAAGCGCACGATCCCCGGCGCGACCCACCGGTACCCTCGCCGACCCGCATTCACGATGCGGTCGACGACCCCGATACCGGGCAGCTTCTTCACCCCGCTGGAGTACCGGACCTTCGAGAACTGCGCCGCGAGCGACGGCACGACGGTCAGCGCGACGAAGAGCGAGGCGAGGATCGCGAAGGAGATCGTCAGGATCAGCTCGCGGAAGATCAGCGCGGTGAGCCCGGTGATCAGGAGGAAGGGGACGACGGCGGCCAGGTTGGTCGCCGTCGAGGCGACCACCGCACTCGTCACCTCCGAGGAGCCGATGTGCGCGGCGTCCTCCGGGGCGTCGTGGAGCTCCTCCGTGTGCCGGAAGATGTTCTCGAGCATCACGATCGAGTTGTCGATCAGGAGCCCGATCCCGAGCGCGAGCCCGCCGAGCGAGATCACGTTCAGCGTCAGGTTCGAGATCCCCATCATCACGAAGGTCCCGAGGATCGCGAGGGGGATCGCGAGACCGATGACGAAGGTCTTCCGCAGCGAGCCGAGGAAGAGGAAGACGACGAGCATCGCGAGGAGCCCGCCGCCGACCGCGGCATTCCGCACCGAGTTCACCGAGGCGCGCACGAACTCCGCCTGGTTCTCCAGGAGGCGCATCTCGACGTCGGCCGGGATGAAGTTGGTCTCGTCGAGGGAGGCGAGGAGGGCGTGGACCTCGTCGGCCACCTTCACCGTGTTCGCCTCCGGCTGCTTCCGCACCGCGAGCTTGATGGCGGGGACGCCGTTGAGGCGGGCCCAGAGCCGCTGCTCGGCGTTGCCGTCGTTGACCTCGGCGATCTCGGAGAGCGGAACGCGCCCGCCCGCCGGGGTCACCAGGAGGAGGTTCCGCAGATCGTCCACCGACCGGAACTTCCCGGTCGTGCGACCGACGAGTTCCTGACTGGAGCCCTGGAAGCGGCCCGCGGCGACGTCCTGGTTCTCGGCGCGGAGGGCGTTGTTGACCTGCGCGACGGTGAGTCCGAAGGCCTGCAGTCGCTGCGGCTTGAGCTCGACCTCGATCTCGCGGGTCAGCCCGCCGGCCACGTCGACCGATGCGACGCCCTCGATGGTCAGGAGTTGCGGACGGAGGCGGTTCTCGACGAACTCGCGCAACGAGATCAGGTCCCGCGTCTGCGAGGAGAAGCCGGCCTCGTAGATCGCCTGCTGCGAGGGGTCGAACTTGAAGATCGTCGGTGGATCGGCCTCTTCGGGGAGGCGGGAGCGGACGGTCTCGAGGTTCTTCGCGGCGTCCTGCAGCGCGAAGTCGATGTCGGTGGCGTAGGAGAACTCCAGCGTGATCGAGACCCGGCCCTCGCTGACGTCCGTCTCCATCCGAACCAGGTCCTCGGTCGTGGAGAGCGCTGCCTCGAGCGGCTTCGCGATCGTCTCCTCGAGCACCTCGGGGTCCACACCCGAGTTCGACACGCCGACCCGAACCTGCGGGTAGACGATGGGCGGAAGGAGGTCGAGCGGGAGGCGTTCGACGAAGAAGAGGCCGAGGACGACGACGACGGAGGAGAGCGTCAGCGTCCCCACCGGCCGACGGATCGACCAGGAGGAGATCCCCTGTCGCTCGGAGGGCTTGGGTGCGCTCACCGGTCGACCCCCGAGCGGGACCGCCCGGGAGCGGACGAGGCGGCGGCCTCGGCCGTGGCGTTCGTCCCGACATCCCCCTGCGCGTCGAGCGAGGGGGCCGTCGCATCCCGCTCGCCGCCCGGCTCGTTGGCGGTCCGCTCCACGGGGGGTGCGCTCACGTCGCGGATCTTCGAGCCGTCGCGCAGGAGGTTCGAGCCGAGGGTGACCACCCGCTCACCGACCTCCAGCCCATCGACGATCTCGATCTTCCCTCCCGCGGTCAGCCCGGGGGTGACGGACCGGAGGACGACGGTCGAGTCGGCGACGACGTAGACGCCCTCGCCCCCGCCGCGGCTCACGATCGCTCCTGCCGGCACGAGTCGCGCGTTCGGCTTCGGGTCGAGCTGGAAGGCGACGCGCGCGAGGAAGCCCGGACGCACTCGCGTGCCGTCCGCGGAGGAGAGCGCCACCTCCACCGGGATCAGCCGGGTCGCCGGGTCCGCGGTCGGGAAGACGCGGCGGACCGAGGCGTCCAGCACCTCGCCCGGGAGGGCGTCGAGCTCGACCTCGACCGGGTCGCCCGCCTGGATCTGCACGACGTCGAGCTCGGAGACCGAGACGCGAACCACCAGGGTGTCGACCTCGGCCACCTCCAGGAGTCGCCCCTGCGGCCCGACCACGTCGCCCGCCTGGACCTCCTGCACCGAGATCACCCCGGAGATCGGCGAGCGCACCTCGGTGAACTCGACCCGGGTCCGGAGCTGATCGAGCTGCGAACGGGCCGCTTCATACGCGGTGCGGTCGGCCTCGAATTCGGGGCGGGTGATGATCTGCCGCTCGAGGAGCTGCGTCGAGCGGGCGAGCGCCGCCTCGGTCACCTCGTAGGCGGCCTCCGCGCTCCGCAGCTGGGCCTGCAGCTCCCGGTCGTCCAGGCGAGCGACGATCTGCCCTTTCTCGACGCGGTCGCCCTCCTCGACGGGGATGTCGAGGATCGCACCCGCGACCTGCGCGTTGATCCCGACCGACCGAATCGGCTCGACCGTGCCCGGGAGGACGATGGTGCGCGCGATGTCGCCCACCTCGACGACCGCGGTCTCGACCGGCTGTGCCGGGCGGCCTCCGAAGCGGCCACCACCCGGACGACCACCGCCGGTATCGTCGTCACCCCCGCAGGCTGCAGCGAGCGGGAGGAGAAGGAGCGCGGCGAGTCGCGTCCCGTTGGATGCAGTCGAACGGTTCATTGGGTGAGATCCTGAACGGTGCGTCCGAGGACGGCTTCGAGCTGGGCGAGTGCGGTGCCGAGGTTTCGTCGTTCGACGATCCAGGCGTTCTCCGCGTCGGTGAGTGCGATCTGGGACGTCTGAAGGTCGAGAATCGTTGTGACCCCCAGCTGGTAGCGCTCCTCCTGGACGGCGAGGTCCTCCTCGGCCAGGTCGACGCCGCGCCGGGCGATCGCCACCCGCCGCTGAGCTGCTTCGATGCGGCGGTAGGCGTCTTCGACGGCGACGCGGGCCTCCAGGAGGGCGTCGCGGTACTGCGCGCGGGCGAGCCGCTCCTGGACCTGGGCGCGGGCGAGAATCCCCTCCCGGGCAAAGCCGTCGAAGAGCGGGACGGAGAGCGTCATCCGCAGATTCCACGACCGCTGCGAGGGGGGGAAGTCGAAGGCGAACCAGTCGTATCCCCCGTTCACTCGCAGCGAGGGGGCGTACCGGGTCCAGGCGGCCAGCTTCTGCGAGCTCCAATCGCGAACCCCCGCCTCGGCGGAGACGACGTTCGGCGCCGCGCGCCGTGCGATCGGCAGGAGGGAGTCGAGGGGTGCCAGCTCCGGCGCGACGATCGGGAGCGCCTCCCCGTTGGCCCACACCTCCCCCTCCATCCCGACCTGTCGACCGAGGTTGAGGGCGGCGGTCGTCCGGTTCACCTCGGCGTCGAGGAGGGCGATCTCGGCGTTTCCGAGCTCGATCTCCGCGCGGAGGACGTCGGAGCGCGGGACGGCTTCCAGATCGAGCCGGATCCGCGCGAAGTCGAGCTGAGCCTGCGCCCGCTCGACACGCTGCTCCGCCACCCGAACCAGCTCCACCGCCCCGGCGACGTCGAAGTAGCGCTGCGTCGTCTGCAGGACGACCTGGAACTCCTGCTGTCGCTGGTCGGCGATCGAAGCGTCGAGACGAGCGCCGGCCGCGCGGCGGTTCGCGAAGCGGCGGCCGAAGGAGAAGAGCTCGTAGTTCCCCTGTGCGGCGGCGACG
>JANQLR010000373.1 GCA_028280525.1 Longimicrobiales bacterium | reverse complement strand
CCTCCCCGACCTCGACGCCGATGTCGTCGTGCTCTCCAATACCCCGGGCGGACACCCCGGCACCATGACGACCGAGGTGCTCCGGTGGCTCCTCGGGGTCGAAGCCCCGGAGGTGCTCGACCTCGCACTCGAGACGGATGTCCTGGCGAGCTACGAGGGCGTGTACGAGCTCCAGGCGGGATTCGAACTGACGGTCTCCGCGCGAGAGGGCTCGCTCTGGGCCCAGGCGACCGGGCAGGGCGAGAACCGGCTGCGGGCCCAGGGGGAGCACCGCTTCATCCCGACCTTCGATGACACCGCGAGCATCACCTTCCGCTTCGAGGGAGACGAGGTCGTGGGGCTGACGCTCGTTCAGGGTGGCGGGACGGTGCGGGCGCCGAAGATCCGGTGAGGAGGAGGGGGGGCGTGGGCGGTCGTCCGTGAGGGCCCTCCCGCCCCCCGCCCCCTCCCAAAGGTCAAGGTGGGGGCGGGCTCGGGCGATGCCATGACCTGACCGGCCCGTCCCGGATCAGCCGAACTCGATCCCCTGGGCCAGCGGCAGCTCCGTCGACCAGTTCACCGTGTTCGTCTGTCGACGCATGTACGCCTTCCAGGCATCCGACCCGGACTCGCGGCCTCCCCCGGTGTCCTTCTCGCCGCCGAAGGCTCCGCCGATCTCGGCGCCCGAGGTGCCGATGTTCACGTTGGCGATCCCGCAGTCCGAGCCGCGATGCGAGAGGAAGTACTCGATCTCGCGGACGTGGTCGGAGAAGATCGCGGACGACAGCCCCTGCGGGACGTCGTTGTGGATCCGCATCGCCTCCTCCATCTCGGCGATCGCCTCGTCTCCGGTGGCCTCCTTCGAGCCGTACTCCAGGATGTAGAGAATCGGCGCGAAGGTCTCGTGCTGGACGATCTCGTAGTGGTTCTCGGCCAGCGCGATGCACGGGGTGACGTAGCGGCCGCCGGGGTAGTCGGCGCCGTCGAGGCGCTCTCCCCCGGTGAGGATCTCGCCGCCCTCGGCGACGACCTTCTCCTTCGCGGTCATGAGCGCGTCCACGGCGTCCTCATTGAGGACCGGACCGACCAGCGTGGAATCGTGCAGCGGGTTGCCGATCTGGACATCCTGGTAGGCGCGCACGAGGCGCTGGACGAGCTCGTCCTTCTTCGAGGCGTGGACGATGATCCGGCGGGTGCTGGTGCAGCGCTGACCGGCCGTCCCGCACGACCCGAAGAGGATCGCAGGGAGGGTGAGGTCGAGGTTCGCGTGCGGCGTGACGATGATGGCGTTGTTCCCGCCGAGCTCGAGAATCGTCTTCCCGAGGCGTCCGCCCACCACCTCGCCGACCCGCTTCCCCATCCGCGTCGACCCGGTGGCCGACACGAGCGGGATGCGGGTGTCGTGGATGAGCTTCTCCCCGATCGAGGGGCCGTCGCCGACGACGAGGGAGAAGATCGCCGGGTCCACGCCGTTCTCGCGGCAGACCTCCGCGGCGAGCTTCGTGACCGCGACGGCGGTCAGCGGGGTGCGCTCGGAGGGCTTCCAGACGCAGGCGTCCCCGCAGACGGCGGCGAGGGCGGCGTTCCAGCTCCAGACCGCGACGGGGAAGTTGAAGGCCGAGATGATCCCGACCACGCCGAGCGGATGCCACTGTTCGCGCATGTGGTGGTCCTGCCGCTCGGAGGCGAGGGTCAGCCCGTAGAGCTGGCGGGAGAGACCGACCGCGAAGTCGCAGATGTCGATCATCTCCTGCACCTCGCCCTTCCCCTCGGCGAAGATCTTCCCCATCTCGAGCGTGACGAGGGCGCCGAGGGCATCCTTCTTCTCGCGGAGGCGGTTCCCGAGCTGACGAACGAGCTCGCCACGCCGGGGCGCGGGCATCTTCCGGAAGTCGAGGAAGGCTGCGTGCGCGCGGTCGACGATCCGATCGTACTCCTCGGGCGTGACCTGGCGTACCGACCCGATGCGGGTGCCGTCGACCGGGGTCTCGATCTCGAGGAGGTCGCCCGAGGCGATCCACTCGCCGTCGAAGCCGCCGAGGTTCTCGTCGTCGAGGCCGAGTTCGGAGAAGATCTGATCGCGGGTCATGAAGCGTCCGTGCCGTGCTGAGGGGAAGTCCCGTGAGGAGACCCGAAAGCTCTCACCGCGCGCCGGCGACCGGAAGGGAGGCACGCCGGCTTTCTCCGCGCGCCTGGCCGGCGTACGCTCCGGCGTCGGATCCCCCCCGCCACACCGCACCGAGACCCACTGTCTTGAGCCCCCAGGCCTCTGCCCTCGCGACCTCGACCCCGACGGTCGTTGCGGCGCCGTCGGGCCCGGGTCGGTCCGTTCCCCGACGTCCGCGGCGCGTTGGAGTGCCCGCCCGCTCCGTTCTCCTCCTCCTCGGCCTCGTGGGATGCTCGGCAGAG
>JANQLR010000361.1 GCA_028280525.1 Longimicrobiales bacterium | reverse complement strand
ACTTCGTGGACCAGGGGATGCTCGGCTTCCTCCCGGAGGAGATCCGCCTGCCCGCGCACCTCACCGTGGGCGAGTTCCTCGAAGGGGTCGAGGCCGCCGCCCGCACCCGGCCGACCGTACCGTGGCGCAACCAGCTGGAGGGTCTCGGAAGCCACCGCTGTTCCGGAGTTTCGCAGGGTCAACGGAAGACGATCGCACTTGCGGCTGCCCGGATGGGACGACCACCACTCCTCCTCCTGGACGAACCCACCAACGGCCTCGATCCGGCGGCGGTCCAATGGCTCCGCTCCGAGATTCGCGCAGAGGGCGAGCGGGGCACCACCGTCGTGGTCTCCTCGCATCATCTGGACGAACTCCAGCGCCTGGCGGACCGGGTGCTCTTCGTCCGAGACGGCCGGCTGCTGCGCGACGTGAGTCGCGATACGGAGCCCGAGGCGTTCCGCGACCTGGACGGACTCTTCGCGGAACTCTTCATCGGGAGTCCGCGATGAAGTCGGTGCTTCGGATCGCGTCGATCTGGCGGCGGCCCTTCTGGTGGCGGGTCGGCCCGGGTCGGCTCACCGGCGCCGGTTTCCTCCTCCTCCCGGCCGCCCTCCTCCTCCCGCTGGAGGCAGGCCCGATCGTCCCTTCCCGCGAGGCGGGGGCAACCCTCGTCGCCGGGGTCGGAGGGCTCCTCCTCGCCTTCCGCACCACCGGTGCCGCAGCGGTCCGGGACGACGCCCTGCTCTGGCTGTACCAGAAGGGGAGGGCGTCGTCCGAGGTCGCGCTGGCCACGCTCCTGCTCGATCTCGGGCTGGCGAAGGCGTTTGCGCTCTGGTGGGCGCTCGCCGGCTCGCTCCTCGTACCCTTCGGCGCCGGGGCGTTCTGGGGCTTCTTGGGGCTCTTCTTCGTGGCGGTCGCGACCTTCTCCGTCACCTCCGCGACGATCTTCGCCCTGGGGGCGGCCGGTGCCCGACGGCCGAACGACCTCGCCGTGGTGGTGATCCTGGTGTCGCTGCTCCTCCCGGTCATGCTCATCGGTGCCGGGCCCGAGGTCCAGGGCGTGCTGAGGTGGGTCGTACCCCCGTTCCGTCGCGCGGCCCAACTCGCGGGGGCGATCCAGACCCGAAGCGTCCTCGGTGGAACCGAGGCGCTGCTTCACATCCTCCTCTACTGCGGCGCCCTCGTCGCGCTCGGGATGGCCGCACTGTCGAGGTGGCGACCGAAGGCGTAGTCGGGTCGGGCGTGCGAGGGTCGCTGGCGCGGCCGGACATCGGCCCCTCTCTTGGGTGGATTGGATCGTTTCCCCGCACCCCGTTCGGCATGTTTGCGAACCGTACCCTCCCGGTCCCGGCGCTTCCCCGGGATGTCCCTACCGCCGAAGGCCACCTCGGCCAGCGGAGGTTTGCCGCACCGCTGCGCCTCGGCGCTCTCGCCCTCCTCGCTCTCGCCGCCTGCACCCCGGCAGCCGAAGAGGGGGAGGCGGAGGCTGCGGGAGAGGTGCCGCCGCCCAACCCGGCCGCTGCGAACGCCCCCGGATGGGAGACCGACTTCTTCGACGACTTCGGCACCTTCGTCGAGGCGAACTGGCAGGACCAGTCGATCTGGGTCAACGACGAGAC
>JANQLR010000295.1 GCA_028280525.1 Longimicrobiales bacterium | reverse complement strand
TCTCCCGCCGCGCCGCGTGCGCCTCGCTGCGGCCGACCGTCGTGGATGGCCGCTCCGCCGACGCCGGTACCCACCCAGATCGCCGCCATGTGGCCGCTCCCCCGCCCGGCGCCGTGGACCTGCTCGCCGAGCGCGCCGAGCGTGACGTCGTTATCGACCACCACCGGGAGGTCGACCCGCTCGGACAGGTCGCGCGCAAGCGGGACGTTCGACCACTCGAGGTTGGGGGCGTTCCGAACGACGCCGGCGTCGGAGTCGACCGTCCCCGGCGCGCCGACGCACACCCCCTCCAGCGCACGCGAGTCGCCCACGGCCGCACGGAGCTCGCCCACCAGCCCGGCGATTCGCCCCACGACCTCGTCGCTCCCCCCGCTCCGAGGCGTCTTGCACCCGGCCTCCGCCACGACCCGGCCGCACTGAACCGCGGCGGCGTGGATGCTGGTTCCGCCCAGGTCGATCCCCGCGTAGGTCGGGGCGGGGTCGTGGGGGTTCGTGGCTGGAGAGATCATCGCGTCCGCTGCGTGGAGTCCGACCCACCGGTGGGGCGGGAGCCGCAACGTGGGGCGCCGCGAGCGCAGACACAAAGAAGCCTGCTCCCGACGCCTGCGCGAGAACGCATCCGGGCCGGCTGCGGACCGCGAGGCGGACGCCGACCTCTGGAGCGGTGAGTGAGCCTGCCCCAGTGTAGGCGTATCGTTTTCCTCCCACGACAGTGCTCGGTGTACGCACCGGGCCAGGAGACCAGATGAAGGCATTGGGGAAACGGGCCTCCGGAGAGCGGCTCGAGAGGATGAAGGCCTCGCCCCGGTGGCGAGACGGGAAGTTCGCGAACGTCGGGCTCCAGCCCCTCGACGGTCGAAGGGAAGCGATGCCACTGCGCGAGTTCCTCTGTCCAAGTCGGCGCCGGAAGCCGCTGGCGCCGCTCCCCGTACGCGATCCCCTGAACGCTTGGGGCCGGCCGCCCGAGACCGGACTTCGGGCGACCTGGCTGGGGCACTCCACCGTGCTGATCGAGATCGCCGGTCGACGCATCCTCACGGACCCCGTCTGGACCGGCCGGGCGTCTCCGGCGCGGAGGCTGGGACCGAAGCGCTTTCAGCCGCCGGTGGTGCCGCTGAAGCGTCTCCCGGACCTCGATCTGATCCTCCTGTCGCACGACCACTACGACCATCTCGACTACGACACGATTCGGACGCTCGCCGGAACGTCGGTTCCCTTCATCGCGCCGCTCGGCGTCGGCGCCCATCTCGAGGCGTGGGGTGTCGCAGGAGACCGGATCACCGAATTGGACTGGTGGGAGCGCTGCCGACCGTTCGACGGAGATCTCGTCGTGACGTCCACGCCCGCGCAGCACTTCTCGGGGCGTTCTCCGACGACGGGGAATCACACGCTCTGGTCGTCCTGGGTTCTCCAGAGTGACGTACGAACCGTCTACTTCGGTGGCGATTCCGGACTCATGAGCGGCTTCTCCGAGATCGGCGACCGTTTTCCCGGGCTCGACCTCGTGATGCTCGAGGTCGGCGCCTTCCATCCCGCATGGGCGGACATCCACCTCGGGCCGCTGAACGCTCTACGGGCCCTCGACGCGCTGGGGGGTGGCCCCCTCCTGCCCATACACTGGGGCGTCTTCGACCTGTCGACGCATCGCTGGGACCAGCCGATCGAGATGCTCTGGCAACGAGCGGAGAACGCCGGAGTCCGTGTTCTCACACCGCACCTCGGTGAGACCGTCGAGCCGGAGCTCTTCCGGGACGGCAGCGACGGCTGGTGGCGCGACATCGCGAGGCTGCACGGGCCGGATACCTCGGACCAGTCGGAGGAGCTGATGACACCTCCGCCACCAGCGGACTGACCCCCAACGCGACAACTGGCCACCGGCACCAAGAAGGATGATGCGCCCCCCCGAGTGACGGCCGGCGCACCGTCCCCCGAACACCACCGGGCAACGGCTCCCCACCCCACGGCGTCCAAGACGGGATCGCTCGACGTCCGCCCTCGAACCGGAGCCCCACCGTTGATCGCCTCCCTGAACCTCTGCGTTCGCATGTCGGGCCGTACCGCGGGCGCGTGCCTGATCTCGATGATGGCCTGCGGCAGCGATGCGCCCGATCCGGTCGCCCCCCCGGAGCCCATCGACCCGCCCGTGGGACAGACCCTCTTCCTGGACCACACCTCCGAGTTGCCCTCGAGTGTGCGCGGTCAGTGCATGGACGCCAGCGTCGGCGACGCCGATGGAGACGGCGATCTCGATCTCGCGCTGGCGATGGAATTCCAGCGGAACATGCTCCTCCTCAACGACGGCAGCGGGGGGTTCGTCGATGCGTCCGCCCACCTCCCGGACAGAGTCCACGACAGCGAGGAGGTCGCCTTCGCGGACTTCGATGGCGATGGCGACCTCGACCTCGTCTTCGTGAGCGAGGACGACCAGACCAACGAGCTGTACCTCAATGACGGCAACGGGGTGTTCGGCGACGCGAGTGATCGCATTCCGGTGAGCGGGATCTCCAACACCCTCGCCGTCGTCGATCTGAACGACGACGGACGCCCCGATCTCCTGATCGGCAACAAGGGCCCCGATCGTGTCCTCATCAACGACGGAAGTGGGTCCTTCACGGACGAGTCGGACACGCGGTGGGCGAGCCGCGCGTGGACCCAGGACATCGAGCTCGCGGATGTGGACGGCGACGGCGATGTCGACGTGGTCCTCGCGAATGAGGGGCAGAACCAGCTCTTCCTGAACGACGGGGCCGGAGCCTTCACCGACGCCACGGCGGAGAGGCTGCCCGCGCGGATCGACGAGTCCCGCGAGGTGAAGTCGGCCGACGTCGACGGAGATGGGGATCTCGACCTCGTCGTCGCCAACGTCCGGTTCCTCGGCAACTCCAGCCCGCGGGACTACCTGCTCATCAACGACGGGAGCGGCGTGTTCTCGGACGCGCCCGCGGAGGCGTTCCCCAATGGGGAGCGGGACCACTTCACGATTGAACTCGTGGACCTCGACGGAGATGGTGATGTCGATGTCCTCTCCCCCTCATCGCGCATCATGACCGCCGGCGCCGGAGACGTCCGTGTTCTGTTGAACGACGGTGACGGTCGCTTCCAGGAGGCGACGGGCGGGACCATCCTGCCCGCCAGCGCCCGAGGGAACGGCTTCGACATCGCGGTCGCGGATCTCGATGGGGACGGCCGAGAGGACCTCTTCATTTGCAATCGGGGCACCGGGTCGCCCGGATCGGTCGCGGGTCAGGGCGGACGGGCTCGTCTTTTGATGGCGCGGTAGGCGGGCGAACCTATCACAGTAACGGTCCAGGAGCCCGTCTCGGAGCGGGCCCATCGCGCGCCGTCCACGCCATGCTCCCGCGGGTGACGGAAGACTTCTTCGCTTGCCGTTTCCTCTCGAGTCTCTATGGTGCGGACAGCATTCCTGCAGGATCCCCAACACCCCTTCACGCTCGGAGCGACCCCGTGGAGATCACACAGATCCTGGCCGACGAAGCGACGGTGCTCGTGTGGGACAACGTGGCCGCGCGCAAGGTGCTCAAGGGAGGCAACCCGGGGCACGCCGCGGTCATGCTGCGCACCGAGAAGCTGCCTCTGGTCGCCAACCGAAGAGACGCGGAAGCACGAGCGCGGGCGCGGCGACTGGCGGAGCTGCAGGCGGAGGTGGAGAAGCACCGGAAGGGGATGGACCCCCTGGTCGATCAGATCAAGCGGACCGTGGACGCAGCGCTGGTCCCTTCCCTGGACAGCGATGACTGGACGAAGGCCGCCGTCGATGATGCCCTGAGCAAGGTTGCCGAGAAGTACGGGAAGGACCCCATCGGTCGCGCAATGAAGGGCCGAGAAGACGACGCGCTCTCGGTAATCGCCGAACTCTACGGCGCCGACACGGAGCTCATGGGCGCCATCATGTCTTCCGTCGAGGAATACATGGAGCTCGCAGCGGATCTGCAGAGCGATATCGAGCGTCTTCAGCGGCAGGCCGTCGGCGTGAAGCCGCTGCTCGAGGAAGCGGAGGCGACCTACCAGAAGATGAAGGAGGAGAACGACAACGCCGATCTCTTTCGCTTCTTCTACCTCGCTCCCGAACAGGCGGAAGCCTACAGCTACATCAGCTGGTGGCCGCAGGACACCATGGGTGGCGGCACTCCGAAGGAGGAGATTCGCCAGATGCGTCGCCCGCGTGCACCGGCCGCGCATGGCAGCTACAAGGTCGACATGTTGAGTGAGCTCGGAGACCGCGCGCGAGCGCGATTGCAGGCGGGGTCCGCGCGTCGAGCCGGACAGGTGGAGGTGGACGGTGACTGGGGAAAGGAGCCGGATCGGGTCTATCACATCCCGGCGATGGGCCCCGCGAATCGCCACTGGGGCGTGAACCTGACGGCCATGTGGACGTGGTTCGAGGGGTTTCAGGCCGGTCCGGCCCGGTACGCGATGATCGACGGGAAGCGGAGTTGCGCCGGGGTCGTCATCCAGGCGTTGAAGGCCGGCGGAGCCGAGGCCTTCGTGCCCTCACCGGGCGACTCCATCTTCGCGATGCCGAACGAAGTCGCGGGTTGGGCGGACCGTCTGTGGATGGCCATCTCCGACTTCAACCGCGATTCCCATCGCTGGGAGCTGAGCGTGATCACTCAGCTCAAGAACCTCGGCGGCTACAAGGCCCAGCGGGTGAACTTCGCCGGGGCCCGCATGGGCAACGCCATGACCTTCGACGAACTCTGGAAGCCCAACGAGTGGCTCGGGCAGAGCATCGAGACGGGTCGCGTCCGCTCGGGTGAGGTCAAGACCATCGACCTGGCGCTCACCCCCTACCACACGCTCGACTTCAAGACCGACTACGCTCGAAAGTTCGGCCTGCTGGTGAAGATCTACCGCGCCTGCATGTCCTACACCAACCGGTACGGCGCCGCCCGTCGGAACTTCTCTCTGGTCGCTCTGGGCAACCAGTGCCTGAACGTGATGCGCGGGAGCGCCCGAAACGTCTGACCGGAGCGACGGCCGGCCGCATCTCGCCCCCTCCCATGCATTCACTCCTCCGCCGCGTCGGCCTCGCGCGAACCACGCGCTTCGCGTTCTGCGCACTCGCGGCCGGGGGTGCGCATTCGGCGACCGCGCAGACCCCCGTCTCCCTCACCACGACGGATGGGTTCCGGATCGCCGCCCTCCACTGGGCTCCGCCGGGCGCATCGCCCGAGACCCCTCGCCCGGTCGTCCTCCTCCTCCACGGCGGGGGGCAGCGGAAGGAGATCTGGGCCGAATACGGCTTCGTCAACGAGTTCGAGCCCGATCGCTATCACCTCTTCGCGATCGACATTCGAGGCCACGGCGAATCCGACCCTCAACCGCAGGGCGGAAATCCCGGCCTCGCCCTGAACGACGTCGAAGCGGCCTTCGAGTGGCTCCGGGATCGGGCGGACGTGGACGGCGACCGCATCGCCCTCGTCGGGGCCTCCTACGGGGCGAACATCTCGTACGCGGGGCTCGCCACTCGAAGGTGGCGCGTCGCCGGAATGGTCGCGCTCTCCGCGACGATGGCGGGCTTCGACTGGTTCCCCGACGAGGCGTGGCGGCACCCGATTCCGGCGGCCTTCTTCATCCACGCCTCGAACGAGCTCGAACGGTATCGGACCTTCGAGGCGATGGACCGACTCGTGCCGATGACGGAGGGGAGCGTCTTCACCGGGACGGTGAAGGGACGGACCCACGCGCAGGGCGTCCTTCGGTTCCCGGAGGTCCCGCCCATGGTGCGCGGCTGGCTTTCGGCGATCCTCGAGCCGGGGAGGACGGGCGGGGAGCCATCCGACACCCGCGACTTGAGGTAGATTTCGACACGGGCCCTTCGGGCCGTCAGGTCCGTCGGGACGCGCCACGAATCCCGGAGGACTCATGTGCACCTCTGCCGCGATACTTCGTTCGGCCCTCGGGGCCGCCCTGCTCCTCCCCGCGAGCTTCGTCGCCGCTCAGGAACCCGTCTCGCTGCACGGTCGCCACGCCATCTCGCTGAGCGTCGGGGCCGTGGACGTCACCGCCGGGGTGTCGGCCTCGGCCGTCCAGGGAACGAGCGTCTCCAGCGATGTCGCGGTGGGGGCCTTCCTCGGATACCGCTACTGGTACGGCGCCGACTGGGCCTTCCAGGTCGACGCGGGCGCCGTGGAGGTCGAGAGCGACATCTCCACTTCGAGTCAGGGGGCTCGCATTACGGCGTCCACCGTCTCCGCAGTTCTGGTCGGGGTCCGCTATCAGCCCACTCGCCTGGCCATGGGCCAGAGTGGCCGACCCTTCCTCGAACTCACCCCCGGCGTCGTGACGGGGAACACCTCCGAGATCCGGTCCTTCCCGGCCACCGTCTCCTCGGAGACCCAGTCCGTGCCGGCGCTGCGGACGGGGATCGGGGTCGACTGGGTCCTCGGGCGCCGCTTCGCCATGGGAGTGGTGAGCCACTACCTGTGGACGGGGGAGTTCGACGAACCGGTATCGGGCTACGACAGCATGCGGAGCTTCGACTTCGGCTTCAGCCTGTCGCTGCTCCTGGGGCAGGGGCGGTAGCGGGGACTCGAGAGCCCGTGCCCCCCGGTTCGGGCTGGAGTCACCTCACCCGGGCTCGCCGTCCGCCCCCTCGAGACGGGCGATGAGCGAGCCCGTCCGCGCCTGCGATGTCCGCCAATGCTCCACGACGGCTCGCCTCGCCCCCGGGCCGTCGCCTCGATCCACGAGGTCGATGATCTCCTCGTGCTCCTCGACCGACTTCGGGATGTCCGCATCGCCCAGACTGCCGTACACCCACTCGTACCGCTCGGCGTGCGGTCGAATGTACGCGTAGACCCGTCGGACCCACGGCCCTCCGGTCCGGTCCACGAAGACCCGGTGAAAGCCGCTCTGCAGGTCCATGAGGACGTCGGGATCCGGACTCGGCTCCAGCGCCGCTTCGAGGAGGGCACGATTCACCCGACGCATCTCGTCCGTCAGTCGTCGACGGTTCTCCGGCGGTAGCTCGGCCGCACGCTGGATCGCTTCGGCCTCGAGCTGGCCGAGGATCGGCCAGAGTTCGTCGACATCGGAGCGGGCGAGGGGGGCGACCTCCAGTCGGGTCTTGGCTCCACTGCCCGCGTCGCGGACGTATCCCTCGTGCCTCAGGCGGTTGAGCGCATCCCGTACAGGGGTCCGACTCACGCCGAACCGAGCGGCCATCTCCTTCTCGACCAGACGCTTCTCCGGAGCGATTCGTCCACGCACGATGAGGTCGCGGATCTCTCCGTACACGGTGCCCGCGAGATCTCGTTGTCCCATAGACACTTCCAATGGCGATGGCTCTCGAGCCCAGCAACCTACGGATCGGCTCCACCCATTTCAAACCGGAAGCGATCCCCGCCACAGGCATTGTATGCAATATTGCATACGTTATACTTCCGCCTCCAATTCCCATCCGTCCTCCACCGACGTACCCATGCGATCCCCATCCCTCGGCAGCGTTCTCCTGAGTCTCGCCGCGACCGTCTTCGCCTCCGAGTCGTCCGCGCAGACGCCCGCACCGGAACTCCTCTACTCGTCGTATCTGGGGGGACGAGCGACGGATGACTGCGACGCCCTGGCACTGCACCCCGCCGGACGCGCCGTGCTCGGGTGCCACTCGGAGTCGGTCGATCTCCCGGGACTGGCCGAGCTCGAGGGAGTGCAGGTACGCGGGATGGACGCCGTCGTCCTGCAGATCCCGCTCGACGGAACGGAGGTGACGCATGCCACCCACCTCGGCGGAGAGGCGTGGGACGCCGTCCAGGCCCTCGCGATCGACGCGGACGGCTTCGTCTACGCCGTGGGTTCGACGTACTCGGCCGATCTCCCGGCGACGTCCGGGGCCCATCAGTCGCGCTTCGGAGGCGCCAGTGACGCCTTCGTCGCCAAGATCGCGCCGACTGGTGAGCCGATCTGGGTGACCTTCCTCGGAGGAGACGCGGATGAGGATGGCCGAGGAATCGCCGTCGATGGAGCGGGCCGAGTTCACGTCGTCGGACGCACGGCCTCCGCGGACTTCCCGACGACGATCGGTGCCCCCCAGCGCCGCCACGGAGGTCTCAACGACGCCTTCGTGGCGACGTTCAGTCCGGAGGGGGAGCTGCTGACGTCCACCTTCCTCGGGGGCTCGCTGGACGATGTCGGATTCGCGATTTCGATCGATCGAGAAGGGCGCCGAGTGATCGGGGGTCATACGGAGTCGCAGGACTTCGCGGTCGGCGAGGGGGGAGGCCAGGATGTCTTCGTCGCGACCCTCTCGCAGACCGGCGGCGCCGTGGACGCGATCATGCGCATCGGCGGTTCCGGCAACGATCAGGCCGTGGCGATCGGGACACACCCCGAGGGCGGGGTGGTAGTGGCGGGTCGAACGACCTCCTCCGACCTCCCCGCCACGGCGGGAGCCTTCCAGACGGCCCCGGGCGGGGCGGCCGACGCCTTCGTGGCCCGCGTTCGTCCCAGCGAAGCCCGACTGGTCTATCTGACCTACCTGGGAGGGAGCAGCAATGACCGCGTCCGGCGGATGGTCCTCGACCAGGAAGGACGTGCCTTCATCGCCGGACAGACCCGCTCCGACGATTTCGCCGGCCATCGGGTCGGATCCGGCGACATGGGGGAGGAGGACGCGTTCCTCTCGGTGCTGACCCCCGATGGGCGGTCGGCCGTCGTGCAGACTCGGTTCGGAGGCAGCGGGATCGACGCCTTCGAGGACATCGCCGTATCGCCCGACGGCGCGACCGTCACCCTCACCGGCCTCACCGATTCGCCGGATCTGCCGCTGAACCGAGCTGCGCAGGGACGCTTCGCCGGAGGGCGTTTCGACATCCTGGTGGTTCGGTTCGGGATGTGAGGCGGGGGGGGGGGCGCGAGGGGGGGATTCGCGGTCTCCTCCGCCGGGGCTTCCGTGCGAGCCGGTTCGCGGGTACCCCTCCGACTCGGACGTGACCCCGGACATGGGAGAAGACAGAAGGGGCGGAACCGCGAACCGCGACTCCGCCCCTTCCGTTCCTGCAGTGGACCGAGGTGGACTTGAACCACCGACCTCACGCTTATCAGGCGTGCGCTCTAACCACCTGAGCTACCGGTCCTGTGAGCCGGAAAAGTTAGCCAAGCCCCGACCGTGCCTCAACCCCTCCCGCACCGTTCGTCTCGCACCGTATCCCGCCCGAACGACCGCCGCTTCGCCGGGTACCTCCACCCCCGCGCGGCCATCCGCCCCGAGCAATCCACGCGCCCAACCTCCGCACGACATGACCGGCATCAAGGAACACCTCAAGGCCCTCGTCACCCTCGGCCAGGGCGCCATCCAGGGGATGAAGGACCCGAGCGGCGACGAGGATCCGATCGACCTCGTCCGCGACTGGTATCGGACGGCTGAGGAGTGCGGGCTCTTCCTGCCGGAGGCGATGACGCTCGCGACCTCCACCCCGGACGGGCGACCCTCCGCGCGGCTGGTCCTGCTGAAGGGGATCGATGATCGGGGATTCCGCTTCTTTACGAACTACGAGAGCCGGAAGTCGACGGAGCTCGAGGCGAACCCGCGCGCGGCGCTCACCCTGCACTGGGCGGTGCTGGAGCGGCAGGTCCGGATCGAGGGCTCCGTCGAGCGGCTGAGCTCCGAGGAGTCGTACGAGTACTACCGCACCCGAGACCGCGGGTCGCGCATCGGGGCGTGGGCGTCGAAGCAGAGCCGTCCGCTCCCGCAGCGCTCGGAGTTGGAGGCGGCGGTCGCCTCCGAGAAGGCGCGCTTCGACGGCGAGGGTGACATCCCCCTGCCCCCCTTCTGGGGCGGGTACCGCGTCGTTCCGACTTCGATCGAGTTCTGGCAGGGTCGGGCGAACCGCCTCCACGACCGTTGGCTCTTCGAGCGCGGGGCCGACGACGCGGCGTGGGCGGTGGGGCGGCTGTACCCGTAGGCGACCTCCCGCGAGGCCCGGGTCGGCCAATCTGGGTATCGCGGCGCCCCTGCCCCGGCGCGAGGATCGGATCCACCCCGGGGGACCGTCCATGCATGGCAACCAAGACGATCTCCATCGACCTCGAAGCCTGGGAGCGCCTGCGCCGCGCCCGAAGATCCCCTCGCGAGTCCTTCTCGATGGTCATCAAACGTGCCGAGTGGCCGACGCCGCCGAGGACTGCGGGTGCCGTCCTGGCGGCCCTTGGTGAGGTTCCGCCGCTCGACGCCGGCACCATCGAGCGGCTCGAGGCGGCTCAGCAGTCCGACGCGCGACCGGAGGATCCGTGGCGGGCCAACTGAGCCTCGATACCTCGGTTCTGATCGACCTGCAGCGAGAGAGGGTCTCCGGCGGCGACGGGCCAGCTCATCGACTCCTCGCCGCAGACCCGGAGACGGAGCTGTTCCTCTCCGCGGTCGCTCTGGGAGAGTTCACCGAGGGCTTCGACGATCCGGACCATCCTGTGCTTCGTCTGGTACGCGAACTCCACACCCTCCTCCTGATCGACGAGGAGACGGCGCTGATCTACGGGAGGCTGGCTCGAGGCCTGCGCGCCCAGAGCCGACTGATCGGGTCCAACGACCTGTGGATCGCCGCCTCGAGTCTGCGACACGAGCTCCCGCTGGCGACCGCCGACCTCTCGGGCTTCGGGCGCGTCGAGGGGCTCGAACTGGTCTCCTACCGGTAGCGGCGCTCCGATCTGCTGGGGACCCTCGCCCCCCCCCCCCCGCTGATCGCCGCGACCGCTTGCCCCGACGCGCGCGTCACCCCACGCCCGGCCCCCGACCTCGCGGGCCGCCTCCCGCGTACGCCGAAGGCCCCGTCCCCGGATCGTCCGGAGCGGGGCCTTCTTCGTTTCGGGCGGGATCGGGGTGACGAGCCGGGCACGCAGGGTGTCTCCGCAGCACCCTCCCGGCTCGCCCCCCTTCTCTCCCGAATCAACGCACGGAGATGCGGGGCGGTTCCAGTCCGAACCCCCGCCGGGGCTCAGGTCAGCTCAGCGGCCGGCCTCGAGCAGCAGTCGGACCTCGACCTCGCCGCCGATCACGGCGGTCTCGGCGAAGCCACCGGTGCCCACGCCGAAGTCGCGACGGTCGAGGTTGAGGTTGGCCTCGAAGGAGGCGACCTGGGCCACACCCATCCGCTCCGCCATCCCCTGGGGGAGGTCGGCGATCCCGAGGAGGGTCACGGGGAGCTCGATGGTCCGGGTGACGTCCTTGATGGTGAGGTCACCGGTCGCGATGAACTCGTTCTCGCCCATCCCGGCGCGGATCGAGGTGCTCTCGAAGGTGATCGTGGGGAAGGTCTCGGCGTCGAAGAAGTCCGGGGTACGGAGGTGCCCGTCCCGATCCTCGTTGTTGGTGTCGACGGAGCCGACCTGGATCTCGGCCTTCACGTACGAGTTGTCGAGGTCCTCCGGATTGAACGCCAGCTCGACGCTGAAGTCGTCGAACTTGCCGGTCACAGGGGTGAAGAAGTGACGGACGGAGAAGGTGACCTCGGTGTGCGAGTTGTCGACCTTCCACTCGTTGGCGGACTGCCCGGACAGCGTGGTGCTGGCCACGGCCAGGAGGGCGAGCGTCTTGAGCGTCATGGAGGTGCTCCAGTGGATTCGGGTTAGATCGGTGCCGCGATTCCCTGCGGTCGAACGATGAACCCATGACGTGTCACCGAAGTTTCCATGACGCATCAACCATCCAGGGACTGTTACACGCCACCGTGACGCGGAGCATCCCTTCCGGACCGTCGGACCCTCTCAGTGGAGGTCCCACGCGACGGGACGTTGGGAAGAGGTCGTGGACGGCGAGGAGCGGATGGAAGGGGAACGGCGGCTCGTGAGGTCCGTACTCGGCATCTGCGCATCGCTGTCGCTGGTCTCAGGGTGCAACGACGGGACCTCGCACACCTCCCCTGCGTTCTCCGAACCTCGGTCCGTCGCCTCGCGAGTGGACTCCGCGGGGATCGAGATCGTGGAGAGCGCCTCGCCCTGGTGGAGGGACGGTGAGGAGTGGCGCGTCGCCTCCGAGCCGGATCTGGTGCTCGGCTCCCTCGAGGGAGCCGGCGGGACGGATTTCGTCCGGGTCCGCGACATCCTCGTTCTCCCGGACGGTGGACTGCTGGTCGCGGACGATGGAACCGATGAGCTGAGGTCCTTCGCCCCCGACGGCACGAATCCTCGGCTGTGGGCACGCTTCGGCGACGGTCCGGGCGAGGTCCAGTCGCCGCGGATGCTGCGACGTCTGGCGGGCGACTCGATCGCGCTCTTCGATTGGGGCTCGGCCCGAGTGTCGATCTTCTCCCCCGAACTCGACTTCGTCCGCGAGATCCCGATCCGGACCCGTATCCCCGGGATCACGATGCCCCATGTGAAGGCCATCACCCCTTCGGGAGAGGTGCTGCTGATGGGGGCGAAACCACCGTGGGTCGAGGACGCCGTTCCCAACTACGGCCAGCCGCAGCATGTGCTCATCCAGGACGACGACGGCGTCTTCGACGTCGAGATCCTGAGGACTCCGGGAAAGGGCTTCTACGACGTCCACTACGGCACGCTCGGGGAACGATTCCTCGTGGTGGAGGGCGGCGCCATGACGATCCGGGAGTTCGCGCTGGACGGAACGCCGACCCGGCGCATGAGTCACGCCCACCGGCCTTCGCCCATTCCGCCCGAGTTCTTCGAGGAGCCGGTCGACCCGCGGGGGAGCTCGAAGCCGACCACCCTCGTCGGAGCCGATGGCTCGACGATTACCACCCGGCCTCGACGGCGGGATCCCTCTCGCTACCCTGAAACGCTCCCGGCCGCCGACCGATTGAAGGTCGACGGGGCCGACCACGTCTGGGTGCGACACGGCCGATGGCCGCTGGAGGGAGCTGCGACATGGTCCGTCTTTCGACCGGATGGCCAGTGGCTGGGCGAGGTGGAGACGCCCGACGGCGTGGAGGTGCATCACATCGCTCGGCACCATCTGGTCGGCACGATGCACGATGAACTGGGCGTCCTGTATGTCGTCCGTTACCCCATCCTGGGACGCTGAGGCGGTGTCACCGGGCCGGATCCTCCGGGCGCTGACGCCCTCCGAGCCCCAGAGGACCAGCGATCTCAGTCGAGCCGCCGCAGCTCCGCCCGCCCCTGCGTGAGATCGGCCAGTCGTCGCCCGAGCAGGGGGAGCCGGATCTCGGGGAGCAGGATCTCGTAGACGACCTCGGCCCCGTAGCTCTCGCCTTCGACGTGGGCATCGAGTTCATCGAGGAGCCGCTGGACGGCGTCAATCTCGGCGTAGCCGAAGGTGAGCCGCATGTGCGCCTTGGCGATCCGCTCCTCGACCTCCAGCCCCTCGAGCGCGTGCTTCACGCCCCCGGAGTAGGCGCGGGCCAGCCCTCCGGTCCCGAGTTTGGTCCCCCCGTACCAGCGCACGCACACGGCCACGATCTCCCCGACGCCGGAGTGGAGCAGCGTGGTCAGCATGGGGCGCCCGGCAGTGCCGTGCGGCTCCCCGTCGTCCGACATCCCGATCGAGCGGGTGGAACCGGGCGGCCCGGCGACGAAGGCCCAGCAGTGGTGCGTGGCGTCGGGGAACTCCTCTCGCACGCGGTGGACGAAGGCGTGGGCGGCGTCCGAGTCGGGGGCGTGGGCGAGGAGGGTCCGGAAGCGCGAGCGCTCGATCGACTCCTCGACGGAGTGGATCCGAGCGGGTATCGGGTAGCCGTGCTGTCGATCCACTCGCCGCGTCCTCCGCGCTTCCTCACATCCCACTCATGGGGGAATTCCCCCACAGTGGCCGGGGTGCCGAGCCCGACGGTCCGACCACACCGACCAACGTATCGTGTGGGTGAGTGGTTCGCTGAACGGTTGTCGGCAACCCTCATTCGCAGCGGGAGAGTCGCTGGATGCTCAACGCCAACGAAGGACCCCTCGACCGCGCCCTCCGCATCTCCGGCGGAGTGATCCTGCTCTGGCTGGGTCTCTTCAGCGGATTGATCGCGGCGCCGACTACGCTGGTCGCGACCGGACTGGGCGTAGTGCTGTTCGGCACGGGCCTCGTGGGAGTCTGCCCGCTGTACAACGTTCTCGGATTCACGACCGTCTCCCGCTGACGCGGCCGCACGCCGCACCCCACCCCCCACCGATCGGGGGGCCGTCAGCCGAAGGAGACCGCAAAACCCGAGAACGACGGGGGATCACCGATTGCCCAGGTGATCCCCCGCAGTTTTTTGGGCCGGGCCCGCCACCCGCGGAAGCCCGAGGTGCTCCGCGATCCGCTCCTTCCGGATCGTGGTCACGAGCCGATTGAAGGCGGGTTCGCCATAGCCGAAGACGGGAAGGACCGCCTCGATGGAGAGGTGGTTGTGCGCGAGGGGGAGGCCGGTGAGCCGGCTCAGCGCTCCGCCGACGGTCATCTTCCCGACGGCGGGTGGCCCGAAGAGGAAGACGAGCGTCTTCCGGTCGGGGTCCACTGCTCGCGCGCTCACAGGGAGGACGCCGACGCTATCGCGCCCGCGCCATCCGCTCCAGGAACTCCCGCTCCGTCGGCGTAAGCGTCCGCACCCCGGCGGTCCGAACCTTGTCCAGGAGGAAGAGGACCTCGTCGCGGTTGAGCTCGTGCAGCCCCGCCACGTCGATCGCCTCCCAGCGCGCCATCGCCGCGCGGTCCTGGAGGGGTCCGCCTCCCCCGCCCTGCACGACGCCCAGCTTCTGCTGGAACTCGCGCTTGGCCGCCCCGCGCTTCGCCTCCCGCCACCGCAGGAAGAGGAAGGCGAAGAGGAGTCCGCCGAGGTGGGCGAAGTGCGCGATCCCGGCGCCCGACCCGGTGATCCCGGACCAGAGCGAAGCCACGACCATGAAGCCTGCGAGCAGCCAGGCGGGGACGGGAAGGACCATCCACAGGTAGATGCGCTCGTGTGGCCAGATCATGGCGAAGGCGAGGAGGACGCCGTAGATGGCACCGGAGGCTCCGACGATCGGGGCGGGCCCGGGCGTAACGGGGATCGCCGCCACCGAGAGGAGTGCGCCCCCGATCCCGCCGAGGAAGTAGAGCCAGAGGAAGTCGCGGCTGCCGAGCCGCTCCTCGAGCCGGGGCCCGAAGAAGTAGAGCCCGATCATGTTGAAGAAGAGGTGCCCCAGCCCGGCGTGCAGGAACATGTAGGTGAAGGCGGTCCACGGCCGAAAGAGTACGAACTCGGGCACGAACCAGCCGGCGCGGTAGAGCGCCGTGCCGGGCCCCGCGATGAAGAACGCGATCACGTTCGCGACCAGAAGCCGGGTGACCCAGGGGGTCATCGGAACCATCGATCCACCTCACTCCACGGGGCGAGCGTCCTCGCCCCCTCCAATTCCCATGCGCGCGGCGCCTCGATTCGGCGCGCCTTTCTCCTACTACCACCGATCCCGCCCGTTCCCTTCACACCTGCCGTTCGCGTCCCCGAGTCGATGGCTGTGTGAGCCGGCCCGGGCGAGGGGCGGCCCTCATGATCGCGAGGTGGGTCGCCGGAGGCCAGAGATGCTCCCGCCATCGAGCCCCCGACCTCTCCCCTTGTCACGTCAAGGAAGCGGTGTGACCTTCCCTGACGACACCCAGGGAAGGTGAGGCCGATCGCCCTACGTCCAGGCGACGGGGACGACGGACCGCGCCCTTCCCACACTCGAACGACCACCACGCGCGGGAACCGGGGGCAGAGATCCGGGTTCTCCCCTGACCTCGCCAAGGAGCGAGCATGATCACGATGGACGCGCGAGAGCCGGAGACGGTGCGCCGAGGGAGGGAGATCGCCATGACGCGAAGCCGGGCCAACCTGCTCCGGGGCGCCCTCGACCTCCTGATCCTCAAGGCGCTCTCCGGGGGGCCCGCCCACGGCTACGGCGTGATGGAGTGGATCGAGCGGGCCGTGGGCGACGAGGTGCTGGTCGAAGAGGGAACGCTCTATCCGGCGCTCCACCGCCTGCAGGAGAAGGGGTGGATCGAGGCGGAGTGGGGCACCTCCGAGAACAACCGCCGGGCGAAGTTCTACTCGCTGACCGCGGAGGGCATCTCGCGGCTCGAGGTGGATGGCCGGGCCTGGCACGCCTTCACCGCCGCCGTGAGCCGGGCGCTCGGCTCCGAACGACCGGGCGCGACCGAAGCATGAAGCGACGATTCCGGAATCCGTTCGGCTCGGAGGGAGTCGGGCGCGAGATCGACGAGGAGCTGCAGGACCACATCGCGCGCCGGGCCGAGGCGCTGATGCGGAAGGGTCGCAGCGAGGCGCAGGCGTGGGCGGAGGCCCGGGCGCGCTTCGGAGACATCGACGAGGTGACGGATGCGTGCCGCACCATCCAGGTGAGGCGGAGGCGGAGGATGACGCGGAGTGTGGGCTGGGATCAGATCCGCCAGGATCTTCGGTACGGTGTTCGGAGCCTGACGCGCCGACCGGTCTTCGCGATCGTCGCGCTCGTGACGCTCGCCCTCGGAATGGGCGGCACGACGGCGGTCTTCTCGCTGGTGAACTCGGTCCTCCTCCGCCCCTACCCCTTCCAGGGCGGGGACCAGGTGCGGCTGGTGCAGCGGACCGAGGACGGCGAGAGCTCCTCCGCCAACGCCCCGATGATCGCGGCGTGGCGGAACGACTCGCGTCTCTGGAGCGCGGTCGCGGGCTTCTCCCAGGCGCAAGTGGCGCTCGCGGCCTCCCCCGCCGCGACCCCACGACGGGTGGAGGGGTGGCGGATCACGCACGAGGTCTTCGGGATGATCTCGGCGCCGATGACGCTCGGGGGCGGCTTCGGCCCCGACGCCGAGCGGGAGGGCGCCGAGCCGGTCCTGGTGATCAGCCACGACGTCTGGGTCCGCGACCTGCAGTCCGACCCGAATGCCATCGGGCGTCTGATCGAGGTGAATGGGAGCCCGGCGCGCGTCGTCGGCGTCCTGGGCGAGGGGTTCGATCTGAGCCCGGCGATGCCCGCCTTCCTGGCGCCCCTCGTCCTCACCGAGGCGCAGTGGGCGAACACCGGCGGCTACTACCTCGCCGCGCTCGGGCAGCTGTCCCCCGTGGCGGACGCGGGGGAGGCGACCCGGGAGCTGGCCGCGCTCGCGCAGGGGATCTCGGGGAGTTCGGAGTCCGTTCAGGCCCCGCCCGTCCGCTCGACGCTGACCGACCCGATCCGCACTCCACTCCTCCTCCTCCTCGGGGCCGTCGCCCTCGTGCTGGCGATCGGGTGCGTCAACGTCGCCAACCTCCTCCTCGCCCAGGGCACGCAGCGCACTCGCGAGCTCGCCGTTCGCGCCGCGATCGGCGCAGGCCGGGGTCGAGTCACGCGGCAGCTCCTGGCGGAGAGTCTGCTCCTCGGGCTGATCGGCGCCCTCCTGGCCCTCCCGGTCGCGGTCGCCACCCTCGAGGCGCTGGTGCGGATCGCGCCGCCGGAGATCCCGCGGCTGAACGACGCCGCCATCGACCCGACGGCGCTCCTCTTCACCCTCGCGACCGGGCTCGTCACCGCCCTCCTCTTCGGGCTCGCTCCGGCGATCCGCGGGAGTCGCGCGGCCCCGGCGGAGGTCCTGAAGGAGGGCGGGAAGGCGCTCGGGCGGGGCCGCCGCGACTGGCTGCGCGACGGCCTCGTCGCGGCCGAGGTCGCGCTCTCGCTCACGCTCCTGGTCGGGGCCGCGCTCCTCCTTCGCAGCGCGGCGAACCTGTCGTCGGTCGACCGCGGCTTCGAGGAGAACGTCCTCACCGCCCAGATGTCGGTGCCGTACCAGATCGTCCCGGAGATCTCGGGCGCGATCGGGACCTTCGAGGCCATCCGCGATCGGATGGAGGGGCTGCCGGGGGTGCAGGCCGCCGCCTTCACCTCGCGCGCTCCGCTCGCCGGGAACGACTTCGGACTCCCGATCGTCCGGACCGGCGACGAGGCGATAGCCGAGCGGGGCGAGGGGGTCGGGGCGGCGATGCGGATCGTCTCCCCGGGGTACTTCGACGCGATGGGGATCAGGCTCCGGGCCGGCCGCCCCTTCGAGGCCTCGGACGACGCCGTCGGTGCGGAAACCGTGATCATCAACGAGGAGCTCGCGCGCCGTCTCGGGATCGAGGGCGACCCGGCCGGCACCCGCATCACCGCGGTCGGGGGCGACTTCAGGCGCACGGAGGACGAGTACCGCAGCTGGGCGGTCGTCGGCGTGGTGCAGTCGAGCCGGACGTACGGACTGAGGGAGGAGGCCTCGCCGGAGCTCTTCTTCACGCCGCGCGCGATCCCCGAGGCACCGTGGTACTGGATCGGGCGCGAGCTGATGCTCGTCCTCCGCTCCGAGACGGATCCGCAGGGGGTAGTCGCCGGCCTCCGCAGGATCGTGAACGAGACGGCGCCGGGACTCCCGCTGTACGACGTCCGGACGATGGAGGAGCGGGTGGTCGAGTCGCTCGCGCTGGAGCGGATGGTGCAGACGCTGCTGACCGCCCTCGGACTCCTCGCCGCCCTCCTGGCCGGGGGCGGGATCTACGGGGTGGTGTCGTACTTCGTCTCGCGGCGGATCCCGGAGATGGGGCTGCGCATTGCGCTCGGAGCGTCGGGTGCGGGCGTCGCGGGCCTGGTCGTGCGTCAGTCCCTGGCGCCGGTCGTCGTCGGGCTGGTCGTGGGCGGGGCGGCCTCGATCTTCGCGACGCGACAGCTCGCCAACCTCCTCTACGCCGTCGCGCCGGGCGACCCGGTCAGCCTCCTCGCCGCGATGGCGATGGTGCTGATGGTGTCGACCGTCTCCGCCTGGCTGCCGGCGCGCCGCGCCGCACGGGTGGATCCGATGGAGGCGCTGGGAAGCGACTGACCCCGGCCCGCGGGGCCCGGCGGAGGAGGCTCGCCGCCCCGACCGACACGGATCGGTGGGGGGCGGCGCCCGAGTGCTCAGGACGAACTAGGGCCTGTTCACACTACGGGGCTCCCCGCTGTTGCGACTGAAATCGTGCCCATCCAGACGGGAGGAGCGAGGTTTGGCAGCGTCAAATGAGCGACGAGCAACGCAGAGGGGCGCGATTTCA
>JANQLR010000293.1 GCA_028280525.1 Longimicrobiales bacterium | reverse complement strand
CCCGAAGACGGCATCCGCGTCGGTCGGGGCGTAGATGTGCGGGATCCCCCACTCGTCGCGCAGGATCTCCACCCGCTCCGCTCGCGCCTCCCACCCCGTGACCTCTCCGGCGTCCGCGCCAGGGCGGACCGGTGCCCCGGCCTCCGCCGCGCAGGCACCCAGGGAGACCAGCAGTGAAGCAGCGAGGACGGCGAGGGCTCTCGGGCCCGGCGATCGGAATCGGTTCATCGTGCAGCGTCTCAACGGGACGTGGGGCGGCCGCCTCCTCGAAGGCCCGGCCCGGGATCGGGCGAGAAGCTAGGGGGATCCCCCGCCCGCCCGCCATGCTTCGACCCCGTCGCGATCGTTGCGCTTCAGCTCTTCGAATGGAACGATGGACGTGTGTTCCCTCGCCTCGTTCGGGCACGGTTGAGCCCGGCGAGCACCCCACCGGTCGATCCACGTGCCGATTCACGCCTACCTGCTCCGTGAGCACGGACTGCTCGTCAGCCAGTTCGTCGGGACGATGAACGGGGACGACCTCCTCGCCTACTACCACGCGATCCATCGCACCTCCTTCCCCTTCGAGCTACCGAGTGAACTCGTGGACCTGACCCGCGTGGCCGAGGTGGAGCTGCACGCCGGCCACCTCAGGCGACTCGCGATGGGAATCGAGGCCCGGGGGCGGAGCGCCGACCAGTGGATCCGATCGGCGGTGGTGGCGAACACGCCGGAGGCATACGGGTTCGCGCGCATGTTCCAACTGGGCCCGGCGCCCGACTTCGTCGAGCTGGAGGTCTTCTCCGAGGTCGTCTCCGCCCTCGAGTGGCTCCGGCTGGACGCGGGACTCCACGAGCTCATCGGGGAGCTCTACCCGGGCAACCCGTCGACGGTGGTCCTCCCGCCTCCCCCGAGCGAGTAGCTCGGCCTGACGCCGGGCATCGGGCTTCTTCCCACACCCCCTTCAGGAAACAGTCGACTCGCGCGTCGCGTGCCCGGGCCACACCTTGCCGCTGTACTGAAGGTTGAGCCCGGCGAACGGCACGCCGGGGAGAGTCGTTCCTGCCCGGGGGGAGTCCGCGACCGACGATGAGTTCATCCGCGACGGAGACGACGCCGCGTTCCATCGTCGCGCTCGGGGCCTCGGCCGGGGGCCTGGACGCGCTGGACCGCTTCTTCACTGCCCTCGGACCGACCGAGAACGTGGCCTTCGTGGTGATCCAGCACCTTGCGCCGGAGCACCGCACCATGATGGACACGCTCCTGGCCCGTCACACCGAGATGCCGGTCTCGGTCGCCGAAGACGGATCCGAGCTCGAACCGGGGCACGTCTACGTCATCCCCCCCGGGAAGGAGATGACGCTCGTCAACGGCCAGCTCCACATCGTGCCCCGTCCCCACACCGGGATCACCCTCCCGATCGACGCCTTCTTCACGAGCCTGGCCGGTGACTCCGCCGGCATGAACGTCGGCATCGTCCTCTCGGGGACCGGTTCGGACGGGACCCAGGGCGCGCTCGCGATCGCCCAGGGGGGCGGTTGGGTGCTGGCCCAGGACCCGGCGACCGCGGGCTTCGATGGCATGCCGCTCAACGTCATCGCTACCGGTGTGGCCGACCGCGTCGGGTCCCCCGAGGATCTGGCCCACGAGGTCGAGCGGATCCTCGGACTGGGGCTACCCCATCCCGGGCGTCCGCTCGGCGAGACCGGGCCCAGCGAGAAGGTCACCGCAGAGATGGCGGTCAAGGTCCTGCGCGCGGTGATTCCGCTCGACTTCTCCCAGTACAAGCCAACGACGCTGCTCCGGCGCCTCGAGCGTCGGATGACGACCGTTGGAGTCCACACGCTTCGTGCCTACTCCAGCTACCTCGCGCGCCACCCCGAGGAGGTCCACGCCCTGCGTCAGGACCTCCTCATCCCGGTCACCCGCTTCTTCCGGGACCCGGAGGCCTGGGACGTCCTGCGCGAGAGGGTGGTTCGCCCGCTGGCCGAAGAGCTGGTCGAGGCCCCGGCGGAGCCGGTCCGAGTCTGGGTGGCCGGGTGCGCGACCGGGCAGGAGGCCTACACCGTCGCGATGATCCTGCAGGAGACGATCGAAGAGACCGGGATCCGCCCGGAGCTCAAGATCTTCGCGACCGACGTCGAGCAGACGTACATCGATCGCGCCTCGGCCGGGCGCTACACCGACCACGAGGTCAAGGAGATTCCGGAGACCTCCCGGAAGCGCTGGTTCGACAGGCAGCCCGACGGCGAGTGGCAGGTCTCCTCCGAGCTGCGCCAGAAGATCGTCTTCTCCCGCCACGACCTGCTCAGCGACGCCCCCTTCACCCGTCTCGATCTGGTCGTCTGCCGCAACCTCCTGATCTACCTCAAGACCGCCGCCCAGGACCGGGCGATCCGCCGCATGTCCTACGCGCTCAAGCGCGGGAGCGTCCTCCTCCTCGGGAGCAGCGAGAGCCCCGGCCCGGCGGAGTCCGACTACGAGGTGATCGACCCGCGCCAGAAGATCTACCGGCTGATCCGACGCACCCCCGTCCTCCCCCCGGAGGACCTGCTGATGGCCGGCGTCCCGTGGCAGAGGGTCAGCGGCCGCCGGCGGGGGCTGGTCGGACCCAACCTCCCCCCGGAGAGCCCGGTCGACGTCGCCGTTCGGGAACTCGTCGTGAGGTACACGCCCACCTCGGTGCTCGTCAGCTCCGATCGGGAGCTGGTCCACGTCTTCGGCGACTCGCGCGGCCTCCTGGATCTGCCCGAGGGACATGCGACGCTCGAGATCCTGCAGCTGCTCCCGAGCCCGCTGATGCCGGTGGCGGCCACCCTGCTCCACGCGGCCTTCCGGGACCGGAAGGCGCAGCGCTCCGGGCCGGTACAGATCGAGCCGCAAGGCGGCGAGCGGACGGTGGTGCGGATCTCCGTCCGGCCCCTCGAGCTGGAGAGCCATCCCCGCGACTTCGCGCTGATCTCCTTCGAATCGATCGACTCCCCGGCCCACATCGAGGGGGCTCCGATGGAGGAGGCCGACCTGGCGGCGATGAGCAGCGCCCAGGTGGCGGACCTGGAACGAGAGCTCACCCTTACCCGGGCGAACCTGCACGACACGATTCAGGAACTCGGGACGGCGAACGAGGAGCTCCAGGCGACGAACGAGGAGCTGATGGCCTCGAACGAGGAGCTCCAGAGCACCAACGAGGAGTTGCAGTCCGTCAACGAGGAGCTGCACACCCTGAACTCCGAGTATCAGACGAAGATCCTGCAGCTCAACGAGGCGAACGCAGATCTGGAGAGCCTGACGAGGGCCCCCGAGATCCCCCTGCTCTTCCTGGACGACCAGCTCCGCATCTCTCGCCTCACCCCCGCCGTAACCCGGCTCTTCAGCGTGCGCGAGGCAGACATCGGGCGGCCCATCACCGACTTCAGCCATCGGCTGCAGCGCATCGACCTCTTCGACGAGGTCGCCCGGTCGGCGCGAGAGGGCGTGGTCTTCCGCGACGAGATCGCCGACCTGGACGGGGGCACCTGGCTCGTCACGGCGGTCCCCCACCCGAGCCGGGACGGGGGCGCGGCGCGCATCGTGATCGCGTGCATCGACGTCTCGAGCCTTCGGGACGTCCAGCGTCTCCAGGGGGTCATGGATGCGCTCCCGGAGCACGTCGCCGTCCTGGACGGGATGGGTCGGATCCAGATGGTGAACCGCTCGTGGCAGGCGTTCGCCGAACGGAACGGCGACGTCGAGGCCCGGCGCAGCGGGGTGGGAACGAGCTACCTGGACGTCTGCCGTGCCCCCGCCGTGGAGGACGGATTCGCTCAGCGTGCGCTGGAGGGCATCGCCGGCGTACTGGACAGGAGCCGCCCGCACTTCATGATGTATTATCCCTGCCACTCCCCCGAAGAGGATCGCTGGTTCGTGATGCACGTGAGCCCGCTCGAAATGGCGGGGTGCGTGGTGTCTCACTTCAACATCACCGGCTACGTCGATCCGTCACTGATCGAAGGATTCTCCCAAGCCACGGACGCATGACTCAGCCACCCGCTTTTCCCGGCCACTGTTCGGGCGACCAACTCTCTCTCCGCGAGGCGGCGATCGCCGCGATCGCCGAAGGGCACAGCCAACCGATCGTGGAGGTGATCGACACCTCGGACGCGGCGCCGGATCGCCTGGTCGAGGAGCTGCGGGTCTACCATACGGAACTCGAGCTTCAGGCCGCCCAGCTTCGAGAGGTGAACGCGCGGCTCGAGGTGGCGCTCACCCGGGCGCGACAGCTCTTCGAGCTCCTCCCGTACCCCGCCATGGTGGTCGACCCTCTGGGTCAGGTGGTCAGTGCGAACCGAAGCTCTCACGAACTCCTCGGGCTGGAGGCCCGGAGCGCCCTCCTCGGTCCCCTCCTCCGCCGCATCCTGGAGCACGACCAGGATCAGAGCGCGCTGCAGATGACGCTGCTGACCGCGCAGAGCACGGGACGGGCCCAGCTGCGCGACCTCTCGCTGCGGGGTCGAGGCAACCACCGCTATCGAATGGACCTTCGCGTCACCCTGCTCGACGAGTGGGACGATCTCGGCGGTACCCGGCTCCTCGTGCAGTGCGTGGACCGGACGCGGGAGTACGAACTCGAGGGGTTGCTGGCGGAGCGGGAGTCGGAGACGACGGGTCCCGCAGGGGAGTGACGCCCGCGGGACCCTCCTTCATCCGATGCCGCCAGGCTCCGGTCAGGCTTCCACCGGGCGCGGGGTGGTCGCCAGTACCCGGTCTACCAGCTCGAGCAGCTCCTCGGGGCTGAAGGGCTTCGCCAGGGTGGCGTCGGCGCCGAGGTCGGCGGCATCGGCCAGGATCTCCTCCTTCGAGATCAGGCTTCCGCCGGACATCACGATCACCCGGGCCTCCGGGAAGGCTCCCTTGACCCGCATGATGAAGTCGATGCCGTCCATGTGCGGCATGAACACGTCGGTGATGATGAGGTCGGTGGGGTCTCCAGCGAAGTGTCGGAGTGCGACGTGACCGTCGGGCTCCTCCCGAACACGGTGCTGGGCACGTTCGAGGACGAGACGGACCGCCGAGCGGACGGGCGCCTGGTCGTCGATGACGAGGATGCGAGCCATGACTACCTCCCGGGAATCGAGGGGTCGAGGCGACGGATCTCGCCCCAGACCGTGGACAGGAAATCGGTGGGGTTCCAGGGCTTCTGCAGCACGGGCAGCCCGCTCAGATCCTCAGGGATCCGATCGGAGTACCCGGTCATGAGGACGAAGGGAATCGGGCCGTAGAGTTCGGCCAGGCGACGGTAGAGTTCCACCCCGGTAAGGACCGGCATGACGCTGTCCGAGACGACCGCGTCGACGCGTCCGAGGGCCGCCTCGAAGACCTCGAGAGCGACCTCGCCGTTCTCGGCCTCCAGGACCTCGAACCCCTTACGCTGGAGCGTCGTGACGCAGGCCCGGCGAACCGGGTCTTCGTCTTCGACCACCAGGACGACACGGCCCTCGCCGTCTCCCTCCCACTCCGAGTGCGGAGGGGGTGCAGCCTCCTCCGGCGCCGAACCGTCCGCCGGGAAGTACAACCGGACCGCGGTGCCCTCTCCCGGTGTGGACTCGATGTCGAGGAAGCCGTCCATCTGGCGGACGAGGCCGTAGACCATCGACAGGCCCAGACCGGTCCCGCGGCCCTTCTCCTTGGTCGTGAAGAAGGGCTCGACGACGTGGGAGAGCATCGTGGCCGGGATGCCGACCCCGGTGTCGATGACCTCGGCGAGCTGATACCGGCCGGGCTCGGGGCGGGTGCCGATCGCCGCGGAGGGCCGGTGATCGGGTCCGATCCGCTCGGAGGACAGCCGAACGGTGAGGCACCCGCCCTCGGGCATCGCGTCGCGGGCGTTGGTGCCCAGGTTCAGCAGCGCCTGCTCGAGCGCCCCCGCGTCCACCCGGGCCGTGTATCCCGTTTCAGCCGCCTCGACCCGTACGTCGATCGTCTCGGGAACCAGCTTCGTCAGGAGTCGTCCCACCTGTCGGAGCGCCGGACCCAGCTCCATCGAGCGTACATCGAGAGTCGAGCGGCGGCTCATGTCCAGGAGCTGGCGGCTGACGCGGGTCGCCCGCTCGGCAGCCCCGTGGATCTCGGCGACCATCTCCCCGTCGGGGATCCGGCCGGCGGCGATGTCGCTCCTCACCATGAAGGCGTTGAGCGTGATGACGGCCAGTTCGTTGTTGAAGTCGTGGGCGATCCCCCCGGCGAGCTGACCGAGCACCTCCATCTTCTGCGCCTGTCGAAGCTCCTCTTCGAGTCGCCGCCGGTGGGTGCAGTCCTCGAGCACGAGGACCGCTCCGTCACCGTTTCGCAGCGGTTCGGCGCGGGCGGAGATCAGGATGGGTCTCCCCTCGAGGACGAGGTCCGCCTCGACCCGCGCCGGGTTGCCCAGGAGCGCACTCGCGACGATGTCCTCGAGCCGTTCGGCGTCGCGGCCGGTGCCCCGGAGGACATCTCCGAGGGGGACACCCACCAGATCGCTGATACCGCGTCCCAGCAGCTCGATGGCCGGTGGGTTGGCGAAGCCGATGGTGCCCCCGGGCTCGACCCGCAGGATGGCATAGCTCGTCGAGACGAGGAGCACCTCGTGCTCGTGCGTCAGCCGACCGATCTCCGTCTCGGCGGCCCGGCGAGCGGTCAGGTCGGTGACCGCGACCATGCGGAGGGGGAGGTGCCCGCAGGGTCCGCAGTGGCCCACCACTTCCGCCGGGAAGGTCGACCCGTCCCGTCGGATCGCCGTCACCTCACACCGGAACGGGAAGCCGCCGGAACCGGACTCGGCCGCGAAACCGGAGCTGGGGAGGTCCGGCAGGAAGCAAGCGATGGACTGACCGATGGCCTCCTCGGCCGCGGTGCCGAAAACCGCTGCGGCCGCGGGGTTCCAGCTCAGGATTCGGCCACACGGATCGAGGGTGATCAGCGGATGGTCGACGAGCGCCTCGATCACCTCGAGCCGGGCCTGCAGCGCCCGCTCCCGATCGGATTCGCCGAGCGGGTGTACGTGCCGACAGGCGGGGCGACCGCGTCGTCGCTTCGATCCGGTCCGGAGGGAGGGCGTGCGCGGGTCGTTCATTGGGCCCCCTCCCCCGTCTCGAGTTGGAGTGCCAGATCCTCCACGGCGGCGGTGATGCGGGCCGGGGGGTCCGACTTGCAGATGAAGCAGTCGGCGCCGAGCTCCTTCGACTGCATTCGGAAGCTCGAGTACGGGAAGTTGGTCAGGATCGCCGCGCGAGGACCCGGATCGCGGGAGCGCAGATCGCGCAGGACCTCGAGTCCGCTGCGATCCGGCATCGAGACGTCCAGCGTCACGATATCCGGCCGCAGCTCATGACAGAGACGCAGCGCGGTCTCCGCATTCTCCGCCTCCCCAATCACCTCGACCGCGTCGAGTCGTGAAAAAAGAGCGCGCAGCCGTTGGCGCATCAGGAGCGAGTCGTCGACGATGAGGAGTGTGGCAGCCATGAATCTCGCCTCGGTCCGAGGGGGCATCGGCGTCCACTTCCAACTTCTCTCCAGGCGCTCAGCGCAGGTATCCGCAACTTCCGACGCGCCCCGCGAGGTTTTCATGCAGGGGAGTGTAGTCCTCCGAACTACGTGAATCTCCGCACCGGATCGCGCCGGGAGGCTACTCGGCGGTCGAGACGAGCTGGTGCGTGACCGCGTATCGGATCAGATCGGCGGTCGACTGGAGGTCGAGCTTTTCCAGGATCCGGGTTCGATAGGTGCTGACCGTGCGCGGACTGATCCCCAGCCGGGTCCCGACCGTCTTGATCATCAGCCCCTCCCCCAGGAGGCAGAGAACCTCGAACTCCCGGCGGGAGAGACGCTCGTGGGGGAGCTCGCTGCCGCCCTTCACCACCCGGGAGGCCAGGCTCTGGCCCAGCTCGGGGGTCACGTAGACCCCGCCCGCGTCGATCCGGCGGATCGCCTCGACGAGCTCCTTCGACGAGTATCGCTTGTTGAGGTACCCGGACGCCCCGGCCTTCAGCGCCTGCACCGCCCACTCCTTCTCGGGGTGCATGGTGACGACGAGGACCCCCACCTCGGGTCTCCGCTCCTTCAGGGTGTGAAGCGTCTCGAGGAAGCCCGGCCCAGGCATCGAGATGTCCATCGTCACCACATCCACGGCCGATGTCGTGACCAGATCGAGCAGGTCCTTTCCGTCGGCCGCTTCTCCCACCACCTCCAGGTCGGGGTGCTGTTCGATGATCCGACGCATCCCGTCCCGTACCAGGTCGTGGTCGTCGGCGAGTACGATGCGCATTGCGAGATCCCGGAGGCAGGTGACTCCGGCGAGTCTAGCCCGGCCCTGGTCTCCGGGCCAGCGGGAACGGATCATGAAAGCCCTGCATACGTGCTTCGTATGGCTTATATTGCGCCTACGCTATCGCCACCCTCCCCAGTCACATGACTCCGTCGGACTCCCCCAGCCTGCAGCAGGCTCTCGACGCCGCGCGCACCCGTACGGCGGCGCTCCTCGAGATTCCCCGGCTCTATCGCGGCTGTACCGAGGCGGAGTTCCTCCAGCGCTGCATGGAGCTCGTCGAGCGGCTCACCGAGAGCCGGATCGCCTTCGTCCACTTCATCCATTCCGACGAGAACGAGATCGAACTCGTCACGTGGTCCCGCCGCACGCTCGAGGAGTCGTGCACCGCGGTCCACGACAGCCACTACCCCGTGTCGGAGGCCGGGATCTGGGCGAACGCGGTGCGGACTCGACGACCCTTCGTCTGCGACGACTACGCGGCGTATCCCGAGAAGCACGGCCTGCCGGAGGGCCACGCCCACCTGAAACGGCTGATCAGCGTGCCGGTCCTGTGGAAGGGGCGGGTCGTCATGCTCGCCGGAGTGGGAAACAAGGAGACCTCCTACGACGCGTCGGACGTGGAGACGGTCGAGCTCCTGGCGCAGCAGATCTGGCAGGTCGCGCAGCTGCAGCGGGAGCGTTCGCAGGTCGACGTGCGCGACGCCCTCCTCGACGAGATTGGGCAGCTGGGACGCGTCGGGGGATGGTCGTGGACGGTCGAGACCGGTCAGCTCCACGTCACCCCCAACCTCGACGCACTCCTCGGCCCGCACGTGGCCTCGAAGGAGGCGGAGCTGGCGGCGCTCCTCGAGCGGCACCCGGCGAGGGACCGTGAGGTCCACCGAACGGCGATCGCCGAGGCGCTGGCCAACGGAACGCCGTACGACCTCACGCTGCGGGTGGAGGACGAAGGCGGACTCCGGTGGCTGCGGTGCACGGTGGAGGCGCACAGCACGCCCGGCGGCGTGACGGGTCTGACCGGGGCGGTCCAGGACGTGACCCGCCTCCAGGAGGTGAACGAGAAGCTGCGGCGGATGCAGAACTCCCAGCTCCGCATGGCGTCCCGCAGCGTGGCGATCCGCGAGCAGGAGCGCTCCTTCCTCGCCCGCGAACTCCACGACGGCGTCGGGCAGCTGCTCACGGCGATCCGCATGGACCTCGCCCTCCTCGACCACGAGGTCGACGACGAGAAGGTCGACCCCGAGCCGGGGACCCTCGGCTCGGTCGGGCGGCTGGTCGATGACAGTCTCGCCATGATCCAGGACATCGCCGCACGGATGCGCGAGCCGATCCTGGACGATCTGGGTCTCGTCGCGGCGCTGACCTCCTACCTTCGGGAGTTCGAGATCCGCTCGAGCTTCCGGTGCGTCCTGACCGGGGCCGACTTCGACCGCCCCCTCCCTCCTCCCACCGCGCTCGCCGTCTTCCGCATCGTTCAGGAGGCGCTGACCAACGCCGTACGACACAGCCGCGGCTCACGGATTGACGTACGGCTGGCGCTCGTGGCGAGCAGCGACCTCCTGCTGGAGGTCGAAGACAACGGGGTGGGGGTCGACCCCGCCGCCGTCCACGCACCGACCTCGATCGGGCTGCAGGCGATGAGGGAGCGCGCCCGGGACGTTGGCGGTCTGCTCGAGTTCTCCTCTTCTCCCGGGCGCGGAACGGTGGTCCGCGGCCGCTTCCACCTGATCGACGCGAAGACGTAGTTCCCCGACGGACAACGGACTTCCGGCATTCGGACGCCCGCAGGCAGTTTGTCCGGATACTCGCCCCCCGTGGCCTGGCGCACCTTTGAGGTGAGCCCCGGAAACCGGCCACAGAGTCCCGCCGGTGCTCCCGAGGGCTCCCGGGGGGAGTGAGGATGCACGGACCGGCCTGCTTCGGAACGGGATGCGACTCCCGCGCGGGTCGGCACGTCCCCGCCCGGGCCGTCCTCCTCTCGCTCCTCGCCCTCGCCGTTCCCATCACGGCGAGCGCGCTGGCGCCCGGCTGGCACGACCGTCCGAGCGGGCTGCTCGTCATGCTTCCCGCGCTGATCCCCCCCTTCCTTCTCAGCTATCACAAGGGGTGGGTGGGCGCATCGAGGGCGCTCGCTGCGGGGATGGCGACGCTCGCGCTCGTCCACCTCGAGCTCGAGGCTCTCAGCATCACGCCGCCCTCGGCCACCCTCACCCTCAGCCTTCTCCTCCTCCTGGTGACCGTCTCGGTCGGGTCCGGGTGGCTCAGCGAGCTTCTCCTGCGCGAGCGGGAGGCTGCCCGAGCGGTGGCGCTGCTCGACCCCCTGACCGGACTCCCGAACCGCCGCGCCCTGGTCGACACGCTCGAGCGGGCCTGGGCGCAGGGTCTGCGAGGGATGCCCCTCAGCGTCGTCTTCTTCGACCTCGATCACTTCAAGCGGATCAACGATCGGTTCGGCCACGCGGTCGGCGATCGGGTCCTCAGATCCTTCGGAGAGACGCTTCAGCGGCGAACCCGGCAGATGGACCGCTCCGGGAGATTCGGGGGGGAGGAGTTCCTCTCGATCCTCGTCGACTGCCCCCCCGAGGGAGCCCTCGCCTTCGCGGAGTCGATCCGCAGACAGGTCGAGCGCACGGACTTCGGCGCAGGCCCGCTCACCGTCAGCGCCGGTGTCGCCACCCTCGACGCGGGGATGAATGCTCCCGACGTGCTCGTGGCCGCGGCGGATCGCGCGCTCTACGAGGCGAAGGCGTCGGGACGAAACCAGTCCGTGTGGCTCCAGAACACCGCGAGGCCGGAGGCCCGGCCCGCCGCGGACGACTCCGCACCCCCGCCCGCACTCCCCGTCCGAACCCACGTGCTCGTGGTGGACGACGACGAACGCATGCTGAAGGCGGTGACCTCGATGCTCGAGCGGCTGGGGTGCCGGGTCACCGCGTGCATCGAGCCCCTCGAGGCCGTGGACGTGATCCGCACCGGAGCTCCCGTCGACGTCCTGATGACCGATGTGATCATGCCCTCGGTCTCCGGCTTCGCACTCGGCGACATGGTCGGCCGCATCCGACCCGACCTCCCGATCCTCTACGTCTCGGGCTACCCCCAGTCCGACGTCTACTGGGGGGGGACCCCCGGATCGACCCGGGGCTTCCTGGAGAAGCCGATCGACATCGAGGAGCTCGAGCCCGCCCTCGCCCGCCTCCTCGCGGAGGCTCATCCGGACGCAGCCGGGTCCTCCACGCCGACGCGACGGACCGCGCTGGCGCGGGAGGCCGACCTCTGGCGCATGGAGGAGAAGCGGCTGGAAAGCTCGATCCTCCTCATCGACGACAGCGCCGCCGCGCTGCGCTCCCTTTCGCAGACGCTGGAACGCGAAGGCTACACGAACCTCGAGGCCCACGAGGACCCGGTCGCCGCGCTGCGCTCCCTCCGACGGAAGGAGTACGACCTCGTCATCACCGATCTCCACATGCCGGGGGTGGACGGATTTCAGCTCCTCCGGCAGCTGAACCGACACGGGCGGCAGCCGGGCCGGACCGCTCCCTTCCTCCCCGTCCTCGTACTCACCGGGGACGGCGATCCGGAGTCCCGCCGTCGCGCGCTCGACCTGGGAGCGGCGGACTTCCTGACCAAGCCCTTCGACGAGCTCGAGGCTCGGGCGCGGGTGCGGAATCTGCTCCACCTTCAGCGCTTCTTCCGACGCCTCTCCTCCGATCGAGACCGCCTCGATGCGATCGTCCAGGAGCGGACGGCGGAGCTCGCCGATTCGCAGACGGAGATCGCCCATCGCCTGGCCATGGCCGCCGAGTACCGGGACGACGTCACCGGCCGCCACGCACTCCGGGTCGGACTCCTCGCCTCCCGGATCGCTCGAGAGCTGGGGCTCGCCCCCCGAGACGTCGACCTCCTCCGCCGAGCCGCGCCGCTCCACGACGTGGGCAAGATCGGGGTTCCGGACGCGATCCTGCGCAAGCCGACGTCTCTCGCGGGCGACGAGATCGAGACGATCCGAGCCCACACCGAGATCGGGGGCCGCATCCTCGATCGGGCGCGGTCGGAGCTCCTTCGGACCGCCCGCGACATCGCCCTCCACCACCACGAGCGCTGGGACGGCGAAGGGTACCCGCACGGTCTCGCGGGCCCCGCCATCCCGCTGAG
>JANQLR010000366.1 GCA_028280525.1 Longimicrobiales bacterium | reverse complement strand
TCCTCGAGTGGGGGTGGCGCCCGGTCGACGGCGAGGGCGGGCTGCACGTCTTCACCATCGGGTGGCGGGAGACGCACCGCAGGTCAGCGACATCGATCGGAGGCGGACCACCCACCGGTCGGGTCCACCCTCGGCCCTCCTCCGGGCCGTCGCTCCGTTCAGCCCCCCGGCGGCACCCGTACCGACCAGGCCGCGCGGCCGAGGTCGCTGAAGCCGATGCCGTCCACGAGCACCTCGCCCTCGGGGTGCCGATCGAAGACCAGGTGCACCTCCCGGATCCGCGCCGGATCCACTCCGACGAAGTCGGCGAGCGGGAGGTGGAAGCTCTGCAGGACCGGCTCGGAGTGCTCGACGCCGCTCTCCAGGTCCTGACGGCGAAGGATGCGGATCTCGAGCGGTTCCCGGATCGGACCGTAGTCGGAGAGGGGGACGCCGTACCGGGCGCCGGTCGCGTCGACGAGCTCCACGGTGAGGTCGAGGGGGATCGAGTCCTCCTCGGGCCGGTCCACCCAGACGAGCTGCAGGTCCAGCGAGGTCGTCGGGGTGGGGTCGGGGGCGACCCCGGCGCCCAGCTCGATCGACCAGCGTGGGGGCGACGGTGGCTCGCTCGCCCCGGAGTCGGCATCCGAGCGAACCTCGGCCGAGCCCCCCGCCTCGGCCTCGGCCCCGGCCCCGGCCGACCCATCGGCGTCGTCCTCGGTCTCGGCGTCGTCCTCTTCTTCCGGCGGTGCCCACCCGATGCGCACCGCCTGGTTCTCCTGGGAGGCCGAGGTCGAGGTGCGATTGCGCGAGCGGAGGCGGAGCGTCTCCTCCGACCAGCTCTCCAGCCCCTCTCCCCGAATCCGTACCCCCGATCGGGCGCCGGTCGTCACGTCGATGTCCTCGTCGAAGGTCGCGAGCGGCTCGAAGGAGGCGTGCTGCAGCTGCGTCACGTACATCGTCTTCGGCATCCACCCGCCGATGACGCGGTGGTCACGGAAGATCGGTCGCCAGCGGTCCTCGCCGCGGAGGGTGAGGTCGAGGAAGGCGGAGATGTAGAGTTCGCCGAAGCGGCGCTGGTCCTGGCGCGGGACGAGGTAACGGAGGTCGAGGCGACGGGCCGAGCGCGGGCCGTTGTCCAGGTTGTTCCAGACGGTGTTCCACTGCCCGTGGTTCGCCCGGTACATGTAGACGGCGGCCTTGAAGTGGTCCCCGCCCTCGGGCCAGGTGATCCGGTTCCACTGCCGCAGCCCGTGGAAGCTCGTGACGTCGCCGTCGTGCGAACCGTGGACGACCAGATAGTCGACCCCCTCGACCGGGACCTTCCGGTTCGTCGGGAGATACTGCCCGTCGACCGGGGCGATCGCGACGATCGAGCGGATCGCGTAGCCGAAGTCGAAGGTGACGTTCGCGTCGTCCGGATAGCGCTCGAGCCGGTTGAAGGCGGCGGCGTGCGCCACGGCCTCGCCCCCGCGCGAGTGCCCCATCAGCGAGATCCGCTCCAGATCGACGCGGCCGTGAAAGGGGTTCTCCGGATCCTCCGCGAAGCCGTGCCACGCCTCCAGGTGCTTCAGGAGGAGCCAGCCGCGCCCGTCGTTCTCTCCTCGGATTCCCCCGTTGATGAAGTTCATGTCGACGGAGACGAGGATGTAGCCGCGGCTCGCCAGGAGCTCGCCCAGGTAGTCGTACCCCGGGTCGGAGAAGTCCTGCGGGTCGTGATTTCCGTGCACGACGAGGACGAGCGGGAAGGGTCCCTCGCCGTCCGGATACCAGACCCGGCCGTTCAGCGGGAAGCCCTCGGGGGAGAAGCCCCAGTAGCCGTTGCGGGAGCTCGCCGAACCGCCGAGGGAGACGAAGGGGGAGGCGTCGACCGAGTCGGTGCGAAAGGCGACCGAGTCGCGGTATTCGATCCGGTGGCGGTCGGTCCCCGAACCGTAGGTCAGCGTGAGCACCTCGTACGCCCCCGGATCCGCCGGGCTCGGGTCCGGCACGAGCTGGCGGGCGAGAACCTGGGCGGAGTCGTCCTCGCTGAGCACCATCGGCGCATAGCAGGCCGCGGGTGCGACGACGAGGAGGGCGAGGAGTGGCAGCAGGCGGAGGACGGGGCGCACCATTCGACTCGGCGATCCGGGGAGGGGT
>JANQLR010000258.1 GCA_028280525.1 Longimicrobiales bacterium | reverse complement strand
CGCGATCGTCGCGACGCTGCGCGACCTTCGGCGGCGGGCGGCGACCCCGGACACGGCGAGGTCGGGGTGACGGGGCCGCGCACCCTGCGCTTCCCGGCGCGCCGGATTCGCATCGAGGACGCCGTCGGCCTCTACTACCAGGACTACCGGGACGCCGTGGTCTCGGTGGAGTCGGGGGTGCACGGCGCGCTCGACGCGGACGGGATCGCCGTCGCACCGAAGGGCGGCGCGTGGGTCCACGACCCGATCATCATCGCGCAGTATGCGATCGGGCTGACCGACCTGATCCTCGAAGGTGGATCCGCCGCCCCCGGGGATGCCCCCGGGGATGCCTCAGGGGATGCCGCCGGAGGAGGCGCCGCTCCGGACCGCGAGGGTGCGCTGCGCGAACAGGTCGCCTGGCTGCTGAAGACGCAGGAGCGCGACGGTCCTCGCGCCGGCTTCTGGGTGCAGCGATTCGACAATCCGAAGTACCCGGCGCTGCGGGCGCCCTGGGTGTCGGCGCTCGCGCAGGGCCAGGTCATCTCCGCGCTTCTGCGGGCGGAGCGCGTGCTCGGCGATCCGCGTTGCGGCCCGGCGGCGGCGGCCGGCTTCGCCGCGATGCGACTCCCGGTCGGCGAGGGTGGGGTCTACTGGCGGGCGGGGGAGGAGGTGTGGCTCGAGGAGTACCCGTTGGATCCCGCGCCGCACGTCCTCAACGGGGCCGTCTACGCCCTCTTCGGCGTCCTCGACTACGCCCGAGCCTCCGGGGAGGAGTCGGCGTGGCGCTGCTGGCGCGAGGGTGTCGCCACGGTCGAGCGCCGGATCGACGACTTCGACACCGGCTTCTGGTCGCGATACGACCTGCGGACTCCCGAACTCGCCAGCGTGCACTACCACGAGAACATCCACCTGCCCCAGCTCGACGTACTGGCCTCGCTGACCGGGTCCGAACGGCTGGCGTCGACCGCGGCGCGCTGGCGACGCTATGCCCGGAGCGGCTGGAGTGCCTTCCGCCGACGGCTGGAGGGCCGCTGGCGGTGGCGTCGAACCGCAGCGATGATCGGGCGGTGAGCCACGCCGGTCTCACGACCTCTCGATCCGAGTGGAGCGGATGAGCGACGACTACATCGTGTTCGGGGCCCCGGACATCCGGGAGCCGGAGATCCAGGAGGTGGTCGACACCCTCCGGTCCGGGTGGATCGGGACCGGGCCCCGCGTGGGGCGCTTCGAGCAGGCCTTCGCGGAGTACGTCGGGTCCCGCAACGCCGTCGCCGTCCACTCCTGCACCGCGGCGCTGCACCTCTCCATGCGCGTGGCGGGGGTCGGGCCGGGCGACGAGGTCATCACCTCTCCGCAGACCTTCGCCGCTACGGCGAACGCGATCCTGCACACCGGAGCCACGCCGCGATTCATCGACATTCGGCGCGACAGCCAGAACCTGGACCCGGAGGCCGTGGGCCGATTCCTCGAGGAAGAGTGCCGCGCCGATCGAAAGACGGGCGTCCCGGTACACCGCGCCTCCGGACGGGAGGTCCGCGCGATCATGCCGATCCACATCGCCGGTCGCCCCGCCGAGGTCGACGCCTTCCGGGAGCTGTGCGACGCGTGGAACCTCCTCCTGATCGAGGATGGCGCGCACGCCGTGGGTACGGAGGTGGGGGGGCGCCGCGTCGGATCGATCGGCGACCTGACCTGCTTCTCCTTCTACGTCACGAAGAATCTCGTGACCGGGGAGGGCGGGATGGTCACGACCGACGACGACGACCTCGCGGCGCGCCTCAAGGTCTTCGCCCTCCACGGGCTGAGCGCCGACGCCTGGAAGCGCTACAGCGACGAGGGCTTCTCGACCTACGAGGTGGTCGTTCCCGGCTTCAAGGCCAACATGATGGATCTGCAGGCGGCGCTCGGACTGCATCAGCTGGCCCGCCAGGAGGAGGTGATTGCGCGTCGCGAGGTGGTCTGGGCCACCTACGATCGCGAGCTGGCCGACCTCCCTCTGGGGCTCCCCGCGCCGCCGGCGCCCGATACGCGGCACTCGCGCCATCTCTACACGGTCATGGTCGATCCGGCGCGCTCCGGAAAGACGCGCGATCAGGTCCAGGGAGAGCTGCATCGGCTGGGGATCGGCACGGGGATTCACTACCTGCCGGTGCACCTGCACGACTACTACCGGCGCGAGTTCCGGTACCGGAGAGGCGACTTCCCGGAGGCGGAGTGGGTGGGGGACAGCACGCTGTCGATCCCGCTCTCGTCCAAGCTCACCGAGGCGCAGGTCGCCCGGGTGGTGGAGGGCCTCCGGACCGTGCTCGCGAACTGACCCGCCACCGATGACGCCGCCGACCGCCGCGGCGCCGCTCCTCGTGCTGGTGGCGTACTACGCGCCCCCGGCCGTCGGCGTCGCCGCGAACCGGATGCGGGCGCTCGCCACCGGCCTCGCACACCGGGGGTGGCGCGTCGTCGTGGTCGCGCCCGAGCGCGTCCTGTACCACACCGGTGGGGAGGCGACGCTGCCGGGAGTGGAAATCGACCGCGTGGCGAATCCCGAGCCGAGCCGGTGGTTTCGCCGTCTCGCGGGGGCGGCGGAGAGCGCGACGCCGCTCGCCTCGGGCGAGGTGCGCGTCCTGGAGCCGGCCGGGACGGGTCGGGTCGGCGGCTGGCTGCGCGGTCGGGTGCGCGACCTGCTCTACATCCCCGACGCGCAGATGGGGTGGATCGGCAAGGCCGCGGCGCGCGTGCGCGATCGGGTCGCGGGCGCGGAGGGGCCGACGGTCGTCTACTCGAGCAGCGTGCCGTACAGCGCGCACCTCGCCGCGCTGCGCGGGGTCGAGGGGGGTGGCCGCGCCCTCTGGGTCGCCGAGTACCGCGACCCGTGGACCGCCGACGAGGCGCTGATGGCGGCGCGTCCCGCCTGGCGGCGAGCGGTGGATCGACGCATCGACCGGAGGATCGTCGCCCGAGCCGATCGCGTCGTCGTGACCACGGAGGCCACCGCGGATCGCTTCGCGACGTACTTCGGGCGAGGGCGCGAGACGATCCACGTGGTCCGGAACGGTTGGGATCGCGCGGGCGCGGCTTCGCCCCCGGGCCCGGACGCGACCTTCCAGCTCCTCTTCGCCGGGAGTCTGCTCGATTCGAGCTGGGCGGATCCGGTGCTGTCGGCGCTCGCCGAGCTGCGCGACGGGGGCCGTGCGATCGAGCTCCGGGTCCTCGGGCAGGCCGACCCGTGGAGGCAGGCCGCGGGTCGAGTGCTGGGAGCGGTTCCGGGATGGCTGTCTCTGGAGGGGATGGTCCCCCCCGAGGCGGTTCCCGGCCGGCTCGCGTCGGCGTCCGCGCTCCTCCTCCTCCGACCCGGGCGGGCCTGGAGGTACATCGTCTCCGGCAAGACCTACGACTACGTCGGAGCCCGCCGGCCGATCGTGGCCTGGACCGACGACGGGACCGAGATGACGGCGCTCCTGGAGCGCTACGGAGTCACGCGGCGGGTGGGCCGGGGCACGCCGGACGCCTTCGCGGAGGTGCTGACCTCCCTCCTGGAGCAGCACCGTGCGGGGTGGCCGGAGCGGCTGCGCCCGGAGGGCGACCCGGCCGACCTGGCGCGCTCCGCCCAGATCGATCACCTCGACGCCGTGCTTCGCGACGCGGTCCGGGATCGCGGATGACCTCGGCCCTCTACCTCACCTACGACGGGCTCCTCGAGCCGCTCGGGGCGTCGCAGGTGATCCCGTACGTGACGGGTCTCGCGGCGCGGGGCACCCGGATGACGGTCCTCTCCTTCGAGAAGCCCGGGGATCTGCGGGCCCCCGACCGGGTGGGCGAGGTGGAGCGACGACTCCGCGAATCGGGGGTCGACTGGATCCGTCGCCGCTGGCACGGCACCCCGACCCTCCCTGCGACCGCCTTCGACCTCTGGACCGGTCGACGAGCGGTTCGTCGATGGGCCGCTTCGCGCTCGGGGCCGGCGCTGCTGCACGCCCGCGGGTACCTCCCCGGGTACATGGCGCTCGCCGGACGCGCGCTGGACACCCCCCTCCTCCTGGACCTGCGCGGATTCTGGGTGGACGAGCGGATCGAGGGCGGGTACTGGCGGCCGGGGAGCGCACAGGAGCGGATCGGCCGGCGCGTGGAGCGTGCGATCCTGGACGGCGCCGACCACCTGATCTCCCTCACGCGGAAGGGGGTGCGCCGCCTCCCGGAGCTCTGGCCCGGAGCCGCGGGCACGCCCGCGACCGTGATCCCCACCTGCGTTCGCACCGGGCTCTTCCGTCCCCCGGAAGACCGGGCGGCCGTGCGGCGGGAGCTGGGGCTGGACCCCGAGGCCCCCACGCTGATCCACGTCGGGACGATCACCGGGTGGTACGACGGCGACGCGACCGTCCGGGTGGGTCGCGCCTTCGTGGAGCGGACCGGAGGGAGCTTCGTGCTCCTCACCCGCGATCGCGCGGCGGCCGAGGCGCTGGCGCGGAAGCACGGGGTCGAGGCGCGGATCGAGTCGGCCCGCCCCGACGAGGTCCCGCGGTGGCTTCAGGCGGCGGACGCCGGGCTGGCGCTGGTCCGGGTCTCGCCCGCCAAGGACGCCTCCTTCGCCACCAAGATCGCCGAGTACCTCTCGACCGGGCTCGCCGTCCTGGCGACGGGGATCGGCGACATGCCCGACTTCGCGGACGACGCCGTCCTCGCCCTCCTGGACGGTCGGACCCCGGAGGAGGGCGCCGCGTGGCTGGCGGAGGCGATCCCCCGGCCGGATCGGGTGGCGCGGGCCCGCGAGCTCGCGACCCGGGAGC
>JANQLR010000248.1 GCA_028280525.1 Longimicrobiales bacterium | reverse complement strand
CGGTAGTTCCCGGTGACGTACGGCCGCAGCTCGAGCCCGATCCCCTGCGAGACGCCCCGCAGCCCCTCGAGCCGACCGGCGAAGGCCGGGTTGAAGAGGCTCTGGTTCCGTCGCCACCCCCTCCAGAGGATCTCCTCGTTCCGCCGACGAATCGTGCGCTGGAAGTTGATCCCCCAAGCCGTCGACTCGGGGTCGAAGTTGAGCGAGAGGAAGGGCACACGGACCTCGACCGACCACCCGTTCGGGAGGCGCGCCGTGCGGACCTCCCAGATGGTGTCCCAGCTCTTGTTGATCGAGCGACCGGCGCTCCCGGTGATGATCCCCTCGCCGATCAGCCCGTTCGCATTCGTCTCGAAGAAGTACCCGGTCCGGTCGTCGTCGAAGGTGTCGAAGATCCACATGAAGCGGTCGTCGGTCCCGAGCCCCACGTCTCGCCGCTTCTGGTAGGAGATGATGCTGTCGGGGTGGTCGTAGAGCATCGCCCCGATGTAGAGGGCGTCGTCGTCGTAGGCGACGCGGATCTCGGTGGGCCAGGTCGGTTCGGCGCCCTCGACCGGGAGGCGGGCGGTGAAGTCGGTGATCGGGACCGCCGTCGACCAGACGTCCTCGCGCAGTTCGCCGTCGATGTCGATCGAGGCGTCGGCGTCGAGACGGTACGCCTGCAGCGCGGGGCCGGTGAGTGCGGCGTCCTGCGCGGCGGCCCCGGAGACCGAGAGGGCAGTCGCCACGAGCAGCCCCCACGCGGTGAAGCACCTCCCCCCCGTCCCGCTTCCGGGCGACGGGCGCCCGGTGATCCCCGCCTTCCCCGATCCGCTGTCGCCCACGCTACCGCCACCTTTCCCGATGTGTTCTGGTCCGCCGCCACTGCGGACGCGTCGGGCGGCCCGAGTGTTGAGGCGACGAAGACCCGTCATTGTCGTCGTCGATGGACGACGGCGACAGAGACGACGACCGGACGACCCGCACCGGGCTCCGGCCGATTCAGTCGGGCAGGCAGGGCAGAACGATCGAGAAGGTCGTTCCGCGTTCCGAGGTGGAGAAGACCAGATCGCCCCCGGAGTCCCGGAGGATGCGCCGAGAGGTCGACAGGCCGAGGCCCGTCCCCTGCCCCTTTTCCTTCGTGGTGAAGAAGGGCTCGAAGACGGCTTCGCGGAGATCGGGGCGGATCCCCGGGCCCTCGTCGCGCACCTCGGTCACGATCGCCGGGGCCGCCGCCGCCTTCGGCGCCACCTCGCGACCGTTCTCGACGATTCGACTGGAGATGCGCAGGGTGCCGCCGCTGCCCATCGCGTCGCGCGCGTTGGTGGCCAGGTTGGCCAGCACCTGCATGGCCTGCGTCCGGTCCATGCGGACGCAGGCTCCACGGGCGTTCCACGTGGTCTCGACCCGGACGCCGCGACCGAGTACCCGGGAGAGGAAGGAGGTCGACTCCTCGCAGAGCCCGTCCCACTCGAAGAGCTCGGGCGCGACCCGGTCCTTGCGGGCGAAGGTGAGCAGCTGGCCGGTCAGGACGGAGGCGTAGCGTCCCGCGGCGGCCGCCTGGCGCGCCGCCTCTTCCGCCTCCTCGGCAGCCGAACCCGGAGCGACCGCGAACTCGAGCTCCCCCAGGACGACGGAGAGGGCGTTGTTGATGTCGTGGACGACTCCGCCGGCGATCTGACCGATCAGCTCGACCCGTCCGTGATGGAGGAGCTCCGACTCCAGCTCCTTGATCCTCGTGATGTCGGCGGCGGCACCGAGCATCTGCACCGCGTCCCCCTCCTCACCCTCGACGACCTTGCCGATCGTTCGCAGCCAGGCCCAGCGACCGTCCTCGAGCCGCTCTCTGAACTCGGCCTCGAGCGACCCGGTCCGGCGCGCCTCGTCGAATCGCTCCTGAAGGATCGGTCGATCGTCGGGGTGCACCCGCTCGAGGTACTCGGTCGACGACTCCACGGCGGGCAGTCCGTGGTCCGCCAGGAGCGTTCCGGCTCGCTGGAGTCGGTCCGTCTGGAGATCCCAGGACCAGACCACGACCCCTCCCGCGGCCATCGCCGCTTCGCTCACGCTGCGCTGGGCCTCGAGTTCGCGGTTCGCGTCCAGGAGGGCGCGGGTGCGCTCGTCCACCGCCTGGACGAGGCGGGTGTCCCGGTTTGCCACACCGAACACGATCACCCCTACGAGGCCGACGACCGTGAGGAGGCCGAGTCTCGTGACCCATCGCTCCAGCCGACCCTCGGCGCCCCACCCGGCGATCGGAACCGCCGACAGCGTCCAGGGCCCGTCCGGGACCCGCACGGCGACCTCGACCGGGGAGGCGTCCCCCGGGAAGGGGCCCGACACTCCGCGGATGCGCTCCCCGCCCCGCGAGGTGATGGTCGCGAGGTACTCGTCGTCCAGGACGTCCACCCCGGCATCGGCCAGCAGGGCGTCCACCTCGACCACGATCTCCGCGACCACGAGATCTCCATCGGGGTCGACGCCCCCGGTGCGGAAGAGGATCAGCCCCGACACCCCCTGGGCGAGGGGGAGCGGACCCGCCATCGACACGCCGCCCGTCGAGATGGCGCGCCGCAGTCCGGCGAACGACTCCGTCACCGTGTGCGTCGCCAGATCGATCCCGAGTGCCGCCCGGTTCCGTTCGAAGGGAAAGACCTCGGTGATCTCCGAGCCCCGGACGAGATTCACCGCCAGCACCTCGGGCCCCGCCTGGTACAGGGTGGAGGCGTACGCATCGAAGTCGGCTCGCGTGGCGTCGGGACGCTGGCGGCTCCACGCGGCGACCGCCTCCACCAGGACGGTGTGCTCGGCCATCGACCGCTCCAGCGCGCTGCCGTACGCTCCGAGCAGGCTGCGTACATCGGCTCGATTCTCGAGGAGCGACTGTTCGGTCAAGGCGCGCTCCAGAGCGCCCGTCGCGACGAGGAGCACCACGACGACGGCCCCGGCGATGCGGAGCGATCGGCTCGACGGCCGAGGGGGCTGGCGAAGGGTCGGGTCGGGCATACTGCGGGGTCGGATAAGACGAACGCAGACCCTAGTATCGGCGGGTTCCCGGAAAGTTGCCTGAATCTTCAGGGACGGTTCGCTCGTCCCCCCGCTTCAGGCTCGTCCGCAGGCGTCAGCCGCGCCCTGCGACCCGCCAGACCGTGACCCGGTTGTTCCCCGAGTCGGCGACCGCCAGCCGGTCGCCGTGGAGGTGCAGCCCGTAGGGCCAGCAGAGGGTGTCGGGCTCGACGGCCTTCCAGCGGTTCTCGCCGTTCGCCTCGAAGTCGGGCTGGGCGAGGACGGCGTCGGCCGGGCAGGCGGCGCCCCCGGTCGGCGGCGGGGCGTGGATCAGGATCCGGTTGTTCGCCGTGTCGCTGATCGCGAGTCGCCCGCCGTCGAGCGAGATGCCGTAGGGGAAGCGGTGGATCCCGGGCCCCTGCGGCCCGTATGGCCACTCGCCGTTCGAGCGGAAGTCCTTCTGGCCCAGGCAGATCTCGGGCTCGGCCCCCTCGCAGGCGGCGTGCGCGTCGCGCCACCCGACCACCCGGTGATTCCCGGCGTCGGCGATCCAGAGGGTGGTCCCGTCGCTCGCGACGTCGTGCGGCCAGCGGAAGGTCAGCGGGCCGACCTCGCCGTCCCGGTTCTCGCCGCGCGCCGTCCAGTCGTCCTGCCCGATGAGCCACTCGGGGGGTTCGCCCGGCTCGGGGAGCCCCGGCCACGCGACGACCCTCCGGTTCCCGGTGTCGGCCACGAAGAAGCGGCCGCCGGCGACCCCGAAGGAGTACGGCCAGTAGAAGCCGTCGCGCACCGCGGCGTCGCGCCCCCGGTTCGGGTCGAACCCGGAGAGGTCCGACTGCCCGAGGACGGCGTCCGGGGGGACGTCGGAGGCGTCGGGGACGCCGTTCCAGATCAGGAGACGGTGGTGCCAGGCGTCCGCGACCACGAGTCGGCCGTCGATCACGGCGACGCCGGTCGGGAGGTGGAGGAGCTTCGGCCCCTCCTCCGAGAAGTCGGGCTGACCGAGGACGTGGTCGGCGGGGACGCCGTCCTCCTCGGGCACCCGGTCCCAGAGGAGGATGCGGTGGTTCCCCGAGTCGACCACGATCATCCGCTCGTCGTCGAACCAGACCCCCCGTGGCGCGTACATGGTGTCGGCCGCCGGGGTCGCCGAGGGGAGGGCGAGCCCGCCGGTGCTCGGCGCCCCGAGTCGGACCGCCGGGGCGAAGGCCAGCGCGGGGGGATTGGAGTGCGGGGCGCCCGCCTCGCTCAACGGGCGGTCGGTCGAACCCAGATCCGCCCCTCCGTCACCCGAAGGGGGAAGGGCTCGAGCTGCACCTGCGGCACGTTCAGGCACTCCCCGTTCGTCAGGTCGAAGCGGTAGCCGTGCCAGGGGCACTCGACGACGTCGTCGCACACCTCGCCGTCGTGGAGCGGCATCCCCTGGTGCGGGCACTCGTTGCGGTAGGCGAAGAGCTTCCCGTCGCGCCGCACGACGAGGACGTCCGTCTCGCCGAGGTGGACGCGGGACATCTCGCCCTCGGCGATCTCCTCCGCGGGCGGGCCCTCGACCCACCCGTGCGTCTCGTCGGGCCGCCCGACGGTGAGCTGCACCAGCCCGGCCACCGGCTGCGCGTCCTTCACCTCCTCGACGCGCACGATCTCCGGGACGGCGCCGCGGATCGCCTCGCCGACCCCGTCGCGCAGGGTGGCGTTCGACATGCTGCACCCGCTGCACGAGCCGTGGAAGCGGACGTACGCGACCTTCCCGTCCGACTCCTCGTCCACCCGGACCAGCTCGATGTCGCCGCCGTGACTCTTCACGTACGGCTTGATCCGCTCCATCGCCCGGGCGACGCGGGTGAGGACATCCGGCCGGACGATCCCGAGCTCGAGGAGGACGGAGTAGACGAGCGGGTCGTCGACGAGCTCGAAGAGGACGGGGCGCGAACGCTCGTCGGTCTTGAGGCGGCGCACCATCTCGGTGACGCCGGCGGCCAGGAAGGCGTCGCGGGCGCGCACGAGGTCGTCGGCGCGCTTTCGGATGTCCTCGTCGAGGGAGGCCATCCGCTCGCGGGCGCGATCAACCGCCTCCACGAGCGTCGTGGGATCGGGGGCGGTGGGGGCCGCGCCGTTTCCGTTGGCGCCGGCCGGTGAGCCAGATCCGTCCGGGGCGGGCGGCGGGCTCGACGGGGGTGCCGGGGCGGGGGTCGCGCTCTTCGGTGCGCCGGCGTCCACCGGCTTCGTCTTCGGCGGGGTCATGTGGCGGCTCCTTCGAAGGTGGAGGCGCGCTCCAGCGCCTCGTCGGCCTTGCTGCGTACGAGGTCGGCGAAGACCCGGGCCGAGGCGAGCTTCAGCATCTGCCCGACCTTCTCCGCCTCCACCTGCGGCATCGGCCGGCGGGCGAAGGCCTCGAGGATGGCGCAGGCGCCGGCCTCGTTGTCGAGGGCGTGTTCGCTCAGGAACATGGTCGTGAAGCGGTCGAGCCAGATCCCCTCGCCGTTCGGATCGTCGCGGAGCTGCGCGAGGGCCCGCGTGGGTCCGGCGCAGCGCTGGATCGCGGTCTCGCACAACAGGTCGCACGCCTCGTGAACGAGGCCGTCGATGTGAAGGCGCTCGTGGTCGTTCATCCGGCCTCCGTCGCGGCGGCGGTCATCTCCTCCAGGACGCCGTCGATCCCCTCCACCGCCGCCCCGTCGCCGAGGCGCTCGAAGATCCCGCGGGCCTCCTCCAGGTGGGGCCGCGCGGTCCGGTGATCCCCGAGGTGGGCGAGTGCGTTGCCGAGGTTGGCGAGTACCCGGGCGCGCTCCGGCCCCGGGGTGGGGCGCCGCGCGAGGATCCCCTCGTAGAGCGAGACCGCCTCGACCAGGTTGTCGCCGACGTGCGAGCTCGGCAGGTGCTGCAGCGCATTGGCCAGGTTGAGGGTGGCCGCCTCCCACATCCCGCCGTGCGCGTCGGGGTCGAAGATCTCGAGCGCCTCGCGCAGCGACTGGACGGCGATCGCGGCCCGGAGCCGGGCGGCCTGCCGACCCATCGGCATCGACAGGTAGGCGACGGCGACGTTCAGGTGACACATCGCGTAGGGGACCGGGTGGGTCTTCCGCGGCAGCGCCTGCGTCGCCTTCTGGAAGCACTGCACCGCCTCCTGCAGGACGGCCGGGCGGGAACCGCCGAGCTCCATGAGGAGGCCGCCCCGGCTCATCAGGAGTTCGCCGCGCAGCTCCTCGAAGCCGAGCCCGGCGAGCGCCTCCGCGCGCCGGTCGAGTTCGAGCGCGAGACGGGCGACGCCCCCGGGGTCCTCGATCGGGAGGGAGGCCCACTCCCCCACGTAGCGCCCGGCGGCCCCGGGGGAGAGGGCGCTCACCTCCGCCGCGGCCTCTCCGAGCCCCCTCGCCGCCCCCTCGAGGTCGCCCTCCGCCGCCCGTTCGTGCGCCGCGGTGGCGAGGATCCAGGCGCGAACGCGGGGGTCGGAGGCGGCGTCGGCGGACGGGAGGGGGAGGTCTCCGCCGAGCCGGTACGCCGCGGCGCCCAGGAGGGCGGCCAGATCGCGGTCGCCCGCGTCCCGGGCCTCGCGCATCCGCTCCATCAGCGCGGGCACCTCGCCGCGCAGGAGGGCCAGATTGCCGGGGCCGGCCTCCGCGCCCGGGAACTCGGCTCGGGCGAGCGTCTCCAGGAAGCGCCAGCTCTCCGGGAGCGATCCGAGCTCCCCGCGGGCGAGCGCGGCCTCGGCCGTGTCGTCCGTCCTCCCGTCCGTCCCGTCCGCCGGGAGGACGACGGCGCCCGCCGCCCCACCGAGAAGTCCCACCGCTGCGAATCGACGATCCATGATCACATCCCCATCGGCGGGTCGATGTCGCGCTGCGCCGCCCAGCCGATCCAGCGGGCCGCCACGCGGGCGCGCCCCTCGCTCCGAAATGAATTCACCCTCTTCCTCCGAATTCCGTCCTCGAAGAGGAACTCCAGCTCCACCCACCAGCTCCCCCGATCCAGCACCACGTGGCACCCGAGGTAGATCGGCTCGTTCGACGATCGGCTCACACGGCGTCCCCGGTGGGGAACGGATCGAGCGGCACCCGCAGTGCGCGCTCTCCGTCGTCCCACCGAGCCCGCCGCCCTCCCGGACTCCACTTCACGTCCAGCAGCGGCTCCAGCACCAGGACCGACCGGTCCCCCCGCAGATTCCGCTGCTTGAGGATCAGCCCACCCGAGGTGTGCCCGGCGATCCGGATCGCCCACAGCTCCCGACCCCGAATCGCCACGAGCACCGACGCCGAGCCGGGGAAGCACGCCTCGGCCACCTCCGCGGGGAGGATCAGATCTCCCCCCGCCGTCAGCTCGACGCGCACTCCGCCTCCCGAGGAGCCTCCGACGCGAAGCGCGCCATCAGCAGATCCACCAGCCGGTGCATCGTCCGCTCGACCGGAGCCGAGAGCGACATCCCGGGCGCGACCGTCTCCGCCTCGATCAGGAAGACCGTCACCCGCTCGGGATACTCCTCCTTGAGCAGCCACCGCGCGAAGGCGATCGCGTGATCCCACCTGAAGGAGTGGAGATTCCCGAGCGCCTCGAGCGGAGGCGTTTCCGCCTCCTCGCCGGGAAGCTCGTAGAGATCGCCGGGCGTCCCCCCCGAGGTGCAGGCGTCGATCAGGACGACGTGGCGCGCGCCGCGCATGCGGAAGGCGACGTCCATCCCGGCCGTCCCGCCGTCGGCGACCTCGAACCCCGCGGGGAGGTCCCGGTCGAGCAGGTGCCGAAGCAGTACGGGCCCGACGCCGTCGTCGGAGCGGAGAAGATTCCCGCAGCCGATCACCAGGACGTCGGGCCCGCCGGCCTCGCTCGGGGCGGCGTCGATCAGCAGCCGCCCCCGATCTTGAACTTGGCGAGCTCCCGGTTCGTCTTCGCGTCGTAGGCGTGGACGGTGCACACGAGGCAGGGGTCGTAGCTCCGCACCACGTGACCCAGCTCGACCGGATCCTCCGGGTCGACGATGGGCGCACCGACGATCGCCTGCTCCATCGGACCCATCTGACCGCTCGCGTCCCGCGGGCCGATCGTCCACGCCGTCGGGGTGACGACCTGGTAGCTCTCGATCTTCCCGTCCTTGATCTTGATCCAGTCCTGCAGCGCGCCGCGGCTCGCCTCGGTCGCGCCCCAGCCCCGGCCCTCCGCGTGCTCGGTCGGCTTCACGTAGAACTTCTCGTGAAGGTCGATCTCCGAGAGCCACTTCCGGATGCGTGCGACGTACTTCGGACCCTCGTGCATGCGGGAGAGGACGCGCGTCATCACGCTCGGCCCGAGCTCCTTGTGCACGTTGTAGATGAAGGGATCGTTGTCCTGGTGGTCCGCGAGACCCGGGCGCCCGCACATCAGCTGGCGGGCGTACGTCCCGACCTCCATCGGCATGAGCTTGCCGTCGTGCAGGTAGCGCGGGGCCTTCGCCCAGGTGTACTTGCCCTCGCGCGCGCCCTCGAGCGGATCGATCGGGTCGGTCACGCCGTCGAAGGGGTGCAGCTGCGCCGAGCCGCGGAAGAAGGAGTAGGTGTGGTCCTCGCGGACGTTCGCCTGGTCGTAGTCGAAGAAGTTCTCGCCGTCGAAGATCCCGGCCGGCTGAATGACCGAGGCGTTCCGGTCGGCGATGTTCGGGTGGGCGTAGTGGTCCTTGTCGATGTAGGCACCCGCGGCGAGGTACGTCCCCGGACCGGCACCGTACGTGTCGAGGCCGACGTCCTGGCAGTAGCGGATGAAGAAGGCCAGATCGGAGTTCCGCTGGCTGTCGTTCTCCTCCATCCACTCCTGGAAGTCGTCCCAGGTCTCGATCTCCATGTACCGCTCGATCGAGCAGCCGAGCCAGTACTTCTCGAGCCACTCGTCCTTCCAGTACTCGAGGATCGCCCGCGAGCGCGTCACGTCCGAGAGCGTCGGGGCGCACATGACCCCGCCGGGGACCATGAAGCTCGAGTGGGGCCACTGCCCGCCGAAGATCGCGTAGATCTCCACGGGCTTGTTCGAGAGCGTCACGCCGGGCTCGTAGTACTCCCCGACGAAGGGCGCCCAGCGACGGACCGCCTCCTCGTAGAGCGGGGAGTTCGCGTACTTCTTGTTGACCAGGTCGATACCCCAGAGGGCGTAGAACCAGCGCGGAATCGACTGGATCGTCTCACTCGCCTGCGCGATCGAGCGGATCAGGTGCGCGTTCGGCGGCACCTCCGTTCCCCACGCCACGTCGAGCGCGTAGCTCGCCTTCGTGAGGTGGCTTCCGCCGCAGATCCCGCAGATGCGCGGGGTGACGATGAGACCGGCCTGGGGATCCTTCCCCTTCAGGATGATCTCGAAGCCGCGGAACATCGTCCCCTCGGTCCACGCCTCGGTGACGACGCCGTCCTCGATCTTGCACTTGACGTCGAGTTCGCCCTCGACGCGGCCCATCGATTCGGCATGCAGTTCCATCGTAACGCCCATGTGTCGTCCTTTTCCGTTTGGGAGGGTTGTGGTTGGCGTTGAACGACCAGGACGTCAGACGACGAACATGTCTTCCTTGGCCCACTCCGGCGCGGCGGCACGTGCGGCCGCGGCGTGGAGGGTGTAGCTGAGCGGGTCCGTGCCCTCCGGCACGTCCTGCGGGATGACGCCGAGCACCTTCTGCGACTTGAACACGGTGCCGGGCGCGAGGTCGTAGTGCGGCCAGTTCGGCTCGGTGCACCCGTGGCAGGGCTGCCCGGCGCGCGTCTTGCTCGACTGGCGGTTCCAGAGGATGCGGTTGCAGCTCGAGTGCGTGAACGACCCGCGGCACCCCTTCTCGTAGAAGAGGCAGCCGTTGCGCGTCCCCTGTCCGAACTCCTCCACCGACTGCTTCCACTCGAAGTACTGATTCCGGGTGCAGCCCGTCTGGGTGAAGCTCTTGAAGAAGGTCTCCGGACGCTGGTAGTCGTCCAGGGTGATGTCCCCGACGCGTCCGGTCGCGAGCGCGACGAGGATCTGGCTGATCCAGTCGGGGTGCGCCGGGCAGCCGGGGATGTTGATCACCGGGAGGCCGCTGCGGGCGGTGTAGCTCTCGCCCAGGAAGCCGCCGCGCTTCGCCTTGCGGAACTGGAGCCCCTCGGAGTCGCTCGGGTTCGGCGCGGTCGACGGCATCCCGCCGAAGGAGGCGCACTCGCCCACCCCGACGGTCACGAAGGCCTTCGGGGCGAGGTCGGCGACCCAGTCCTTGAAGGGGCGACCGAGGAACATGTCGTAGCGACCGGTTCCATTCGGTCCGTTGATGATCGTCCCCTCGACCACGAGGACGTCGAGCTCGCGGGTGCCGTCGATGATCGAATTGAGGAGGGCCTTCGCCGACTCCCCCATCTCGGTCACCAGGGCGTGGTGGTAGAGCACCTCGATTCCGAAGTCGGTCACCAGGTCGATCACCGTGGGCTCTTCGGCGTTCAGGAACGATTGCGTGTTCCCGTTGCAGGCGCCGCCGTGCAGCCAGACCACCGTCGCCATGGTACCTCCTTCCCCGGGCTCGCCGGGATCCGAGCGAATCTGAAGCGGCTTTCATCCAGCCCGCTCGGCCCATAGTATGCGACCGAGGTGCGATTCAGCAACGAAGGTGTGGAACTCCATGTCCCGGCGGAGGTAAGGTGACGGTTTCGAACGGACATCCCTCGGATGCGAACGAGCGGCTGCAGGCCCTCCTGGCCGACCCCGAGACGGTCACCGCGCTCGAGGACGCCCTCGACCGCCTCCCCGAACTGACGGCCACGATCGACCTGATCTCGGGCTTCCTCGCCAACTCGTCGCGGATCGCGGAGAACGTGAACGGGATCGTGACGACGGCGCGCGAGGCGGCCTCCGAGGGTGACCCGGCAGCCGGCATCGACCGGGTGAAGCGCCTCGCGACGACGGGGAGCCGGGTGGCCGACGAACTCGGCGACCCCCTCTCGGACCCCGAGCTGCTCCGCAGCATCCGCGATCTCCTGGAAATGCTCCCCCGCCTGGTCGCCGTGCTCGGGATGCTGGAGGCCTTCCTCCAGAACTCGAGCCGCTTCGCGGAGAATGTGAACGGGATCGTGAACACGGCACGGAGGGCGGCCGAGGACAAGTGGCCCGACCTCACCGATCGCCAGGGTCTCCTGAGCCTTCCGCAACAGCTCCTCGACATCGTCAACCGGCCGGCGCTCACTCGCCTTCTGGACAGTCAGGTCCTCTCCGCCGGCGCCCTGCACGTGATGGACCAGGTGGCCGGGGCGACGGTCGAGGCGCACCAGGTCGCGGTGGAGGGGGACCGGAAGGTGTCGGCCTTCGGCGCCTTCCGCGCACTCGGCGACCCGGACGTGCAGCGTGGACTCGCCTTCGGGATCGAGCTCGCCCGCGCCCTCGGGCGGGAGATGCGCGAGCAGCCCCACGCGACGCCGTCGCCGCGCGAGAGACTCCGGCGCCCACGGTCCAACGGTGCATGAGCTCTCGATCGCGACGAACCTCGTCGAGCTATCGACCGAGGCGTTGACGCGAGCGGAGGAGTCGCGGCCCGTCGAGGCCGTGCACATCCGCATCGGTGCCCTCGCCGGCGTCGTGGTCGAGGCGCTCGAGTTCGCG
>JANQLR010000217.1 GCA_028280525.1 Longimicrobiales bacterium | reverse complement strand
AGTGGGAGTGCGAGCAGGTCGACCTCGTCTCCTTCCTCTCCGTCGAGGACCTCTCCGTCGACGGGACGCGCGGCATCAACACGAACGACAACTGGGGCTGGACCGATCCGGACACGGGCAAGGAGTACGCCCTCGTCGGCATGTCCGACCGCGCCTCCTTCGTCGACATCTCCGACCCGTACAACCCCGTCGTTCTCGGCATCCTGCCGATGACCGAGGGTGCGAACCAGTCGGCGTGGCGTGACATCAAGGTCTACATGAACCACGCCTACATCGTCTCCGATGGCTCGGGCCAGCACGGGATGCAGGTCTTCGACCTGACCCGTCTCCGCGACTTCGACGGCACTCCGCAGGTGTTCGACGAGGACGCGCTCTACACCAACGTCGCCTCGGTTCACAACATCGTGATCAACGAGGAGTCCGGGTTCGCCTACGCGGTGGGTTCCGGCGGCGGGGGTGAGACCTGCGGTGGCGGCCTCCACATGATCGACATCCGGGATCCGAAGAACCCGACCTTCGCCGGGTGCTTCGCCGATCCGGAGACGGGTCGCGCCTCGACCGGCTACTCGCACGACGCGCAGTGCGTCAACTACATCGGCCCCGACTCCGACTACGAGGGTCGCGAGATCTGCATCGGTTCGAACGAGACCGCGATCTCGATCGCCGACGTGACCGACAAGGACAACCCGGTCGCGGTGTCCCGCGCGGCGTACCCGAACCCGGGCTACACGCACCAGGGCTGGTTCACCCCGGACCACCGCTTCCTCTACGTGAACGACGAGCTCGACGAGCTCTCCGGGATCGTGGACCGGACGCGGACGATCATCTGGGATCTGACCGACCTCGACGACCCGCAGCTCGTGGCGGAGCACCTGGGCACCCAGGAGTCCTCCGACCACAACCTCTACATCGAGGGCGACCTCATGTACCAGTCGAACTACCAGTCCGGGCTTCGCATCCTGGACATCTCCGACCGGGCCAACCCGGTCGAGGTGGCGTACTTCGACACCGTGCCCTACGGCGACAACGGTGCGGGCTTCGGCGGTTCGTGGTCCAACTACCCGTACTTCCAGAGTGGCGTCGTGATCGTCACCTCGGGCGCCGAGGGCCTCTTCATGGTCCGCCCGACCGTCCGTCGCACGGTCTTCTGATGGACCTTCGGATCGAGCCGGGTCGAACTCCCGGAGCCGGTCCGACGTAGGAAACCGGGGGAGGAGGGGCTACGGTCTCTCCTCCCCCTCCCCGTTTCTCCTCCCCTCGCACGGACACGCGACCACCATGCGGATCATGCGCAGCCTTCGGACCGGGGCGCTCGCCCTGGGTCTCCTCTTCGGGACCGGGATCGCTCGCGGCCTGGATGCCCAGGACTACCTCTACGTCGCGCTTCAGGGCGAGGCGAAGATCGCCGTGGTCGACATGGCCTCGCTGGAGGAGGTCGCCCGTCTCGACCTCACCGAGATGGGCTTCACCGCCAACGCCAAGCCGCACCACATCGCCGTCGAGGCGGACGGGTCGCACTGGTACGTCTCCCTGATCGGGGAGAACCGGGTGCTCAAGATGGATCGGGAGAACCGGATCGTCGCCCAGACGGAGTACGAGGTCCCCGGCCTCATGGCCATCGACGACGCGCGCGGTCGGCTCTACGTCGGCCGCTCGATGAGCGCGGTGAATGCTCCGGCCCGGATCGGCGAGTTCACCCTCGACGACCTCGAGGTCGAGGAGATCGACGTCTTCTTCCCCCGCCCGCACGCGCTCGCGGTGGCCTCCGGGGCGGGCGTCGCCTACTCGGCCTCCCTCTCCACGAACCAGTTCGGGGTCGTTGATCTGGAGAGCTTCGACATCGATCTGGTGAACGTCGACGGGCCGCCGCACACCCCCCTCCAGTTCGCCATCTCGCCGGACGAGTCGACGCTCGTGCTGACCACCGAGATGACCGGCCTGGTCTTCGTCTACGACATCGAGGATCCTCGCTCCCCGTCGCTTCGGCACACCGTCGAGGTCGGCCGCCAGCCCTGGCACCCGGTCTTCGAGCCGAACGGAGAGCGCGTCTGGTTCGGGCTCAAGGGCGAGGACGCCGTCCTGGCCGTGGACGTCGCCACCGGGGAGGTCACCGACCGGATCGAGTCCGAGTCGTTCAGCCACCCGCACGGGAGCGCCATCTCGCCGGACGGCCGCTACCTCTTCGTCTCCGGGAACGGCCCGGGCGGGATGCAGATGGACATGGGGATGGGCGGGATGTCGGAGATGGACGACATGTCGGAGATGGACCACGAGGCGATGGGCCACGAGATGGCGGCCGACTCGATGGACCACGAGATGGCGATGGACTCGATGCAGGCGATGCGCGGGGAGATGATGGCGGACTCCTCCGACGCCGAGGGGATGCGCGGGATGATGCGTCGACACCGTCGGATGATGGAGGGCGGTGAGGAGAGGATGGGCCGCATGTGCCCCCGCTGTCGGAGGATGACGCACGAGTCCGAGCCGCCCACGACCGGGACGCTCAGCGTGATCGACCTGTCCACCGGCGAGGTCGTGAAGGTGCTCGAGATGGGTGAGAACACCACCGGCATCGGGGCCCGGCGCTGAACGGGGTCACCATGAGAGCGACACGCATGCACTCCGCCCGGGCGGCGATCGCCGGGGGGATGGCGATCCTCCTCGCCTCCTGTGCGGCGAGTGGTGGCGGGAGCGTCGCGCCCGGCGCGGCGCGGGTGCCCTTCGTCGGGGAGCCGACCCTCCGCATCGGGGACACCTTCACGCGGGAGATCCGTCCGTACGAGATCCTCAACCCCCAGGGAGAGGCGTACGCCTTCCCCTTCCTGGGCGGCTTCGACGTGCCTCGCCCCCAGTTCGCCGACGTGGATGGCGACGGGGACGCCGACCTCTTCGTTCAGGAGCGCACCGACGAGCTGATCCACTTCGAGAACGTCGGGACGGCGGCCGAGCCGCGCTTCGAGTGGCGGACGGACACCTACCAGAACCTCCCGGTGGGAGAGTGGGCCCGCTTCCACGACCTGGACGACGACGGCGACCTCGACCTCCTAGCCGAGACCCGCTTCAGCTACGTCCAGTACTTCCGGAACGACGGCACTCCCACTGCGCCGCGCTTCACCTTCATTGCCGACTCGATCCCCGAGGCGTCCGGCGAGCCGCTCTTCTCCGACCGCCAGAACATCCCGTACATCACCGACATCGACTGCGACGGTCACCCGGACCTCTTCCTCGGGCGAATCGATGGAACGGTGCAGCGGTGGGAGCGGCTCCGACTCGACGAGGAGGGCGTGCCCGTCTTCGTCCTTCGCGCGGCCCGCTTCGAGGACATCGAGATCGTGGCGGCGATCTCGGTCCCCGGCGGAGTGCAGCCTCGCTCGAACACCCCCGGCGGGCGCCCGGACGCGATCCGGCGTCGCGGCGGAGGCGGGGCCTTCGACACGCTGACCGCCCGCCCGACCCTTCACGGCGCCAACTCGATGTCCTTCGCCGACTTCGATCTGGACGGCGACGCGGACCTCTTCTGGGGCGACTTCTTCGAGGCCGGTCTCCTCTGGATCGAGAACCGGGGCACCTGCGGCAACCCGGACTTCCGCGCGGAGCCGGAGGCGGCGCCGGCGACCGACACGATCCTCACCTCGGGCTACAACGCCTCGGCGCTCCACGATCTGGACGGCGACGGCGACCCCGACCTCCTCATGGGCGTGCTCGGCGGCGCCTTCAACCCGAACCGGACGAGCGCCGACAACCTCCACTACTACGAGTCGGTGGACGGGCAGCTGATCGAGCGGGCCACACGCTTCCTCGACGGCGTGGACATCGGGTCGGAGAGCGTGCCCGCCTTCGGCGATCTGGACGGCGATGGGGACCTGGATCTCCTGGTCGGCAACAAGCTCGACCCGACCGAGGTCCGGATGGGGAAGCTGTACCACCTCGAGAACGTCGGCGCCCCCGGCGCCCCCCGGTACGCGATGCGGGACACCATCGAGGTCGGCGAGCTCTTCCACCTGGCCCCGGAACTCCACGACCTGGACGGAGACGGCGATCTCGATCTCCTGATGGGGACCTGGAACGACGACGTCGTGGTCTTCGAGAACGCCGGGTCGCCCTCCGCGCCGGACTTCCGACCGGCGGGAGATGCACCCCTCGTCGAGCTGACCCGCGGGAGTCACGCGGTGCCCGAACTCGGCGACCTGGACGGGGACGGCGTCCTCGACCTTCTCGTCGGGGAGTCGTCCGGCGAGGTGAACTGGTACCGGGGGATCGCCGGGGGCGATGGCCCGACCTTCGAACTCGTCACCGACGCGATCGGCGATCTCGACGCCGGCCGGCGGTCGCACCCGGTGCTGATCGACGTCGACGGCGACGGGGATCTCGATCTGGTCGTCGGGCGGGAGGAGGCGGGCGCCGCCCTCTGGCGCAATGACGGCACGCCGACCGAACCCCGCTTCGTGGACGCCGGCGATCTGCCGGTCCCGCTCCCGCGCTTTTCGTCCCCCGTCTTCCAGGACCTCGACCGCGACGGGGACCTGGACGTCGTCTCGGGGGGGATGAGCGGCGGGCTCGTCTTCCTGCGCAACGACGGCGGACCGGGCCGCTGAGCCGTCCGGCCGACTGGCGGGACCGCGCCGCGTCGGAGCTCGCCGCGGGCCTGCTGCGGCGAGCTGGGCACGCGTCCGCCGGAGGTGCGACGTCCGCGGAAAACCCGCCTGCGGCGCTGGTCGTGGGGGATCGCCGTAACGAGGTGGCCGAGGCGCTGACCGGGGCGGGGTGGACGGTGTCGCGGTGGAACCGGGTCGCCGCGCCCGGAGTCGAGGCCGCTTCCGCTCCTCCCGAAGGCGAGTTCGACCTGGTCGCCCTTCGACTCGACAAGTCGAAGGAGGTGACGGAGCTCGCGCTCCACCTGACGCTCGGGCTCCTGAAGCCGGGTGGGCGCGCCCTCCTCTACGGTGCCAAGGACGAGGGGATCCGATCCGCCGACGGCCGCATTCGACCGGTCACCGGCCCGTGGGCGACCCTCGCGACCGGCGGGCACTGTCGCCTGCTGGAGTGGCGTCGCCCCGTCGACTTCGATCCGGAGGGCGCCGGGCTCCGCAGCTCCCTCGAGGCGTGGCGGATCGAATCCCCGGACGGTCGGGTCGGCTGGCCCGGTGTCTTCGGAGGGGAGCGGGTCGACCCCGGGAGCGCGCTCCTCATCCGGTCGCTGGAGGCGTCGCCCCTTCGGCGGGACGGGGACGGCCCCGTGCTCGACTTCGGCGCCGGGGCCGGAGTCCTTTCGAGCGCGCTCGTCGCGTCCGGAGTCCCCTCCCACCACCTCGTCCTCCTGGAGCCCGACGCCCTCGCGGCGGAGGCGGCGCGCCGGAACGTGCCCCAGGCGTCGGTCGCGGTCCGGTCGGGGTGGCCGGGGCCGGCTCCGGAAGGGGAGGGGTGGTCGGCGGTGGTGTCGAATCCGCCCTATCACGCCGGGAAGGCCGAGAGCCTGGAGGTGGTGACCGCGCTGATCGAGGGGGCCGCCGTGGATCTCGAGCCGCGCGGCGAACTCCGCATCGTCGTACAGCGGCGGCTACCGGTGGAGCGCCTGCTGCGGGCCGTCTTCGCCGAGGTCGACGCGATCGCCGACGACGGGCCCTACCGAGTCTGGCGGGCCTCCTGCAGCATCTCCGATGCGGCGCGGAGCAACGTGCGCCCCCGGTAGGGCTTCTGCAGGAAGGTCACCCCGTCCATCCGCTCGATCGCCTCGAGGGAGTCCGCCGCGTCGTAGCCGCTCGAGATGATCGCCGGGATGTCCGGCCGCATCCGACGGACGTGCAGGAGTGCATCGGTGCCCCCCATCACCGGCATGGTCAGGTCGAAGACGACCAGATCGAAGCGTTCCGGCTCCGCGCGGAGCATCTCGACCGCCGCCTCCCCATCCCCGACCATCTCGACCTCCGCTCCGGCGCGACCGAGCGCCCGGCCGACGAACTCGCGAACCCCCTGCTCGTCGTCCGCGACGAGGATCGTCGAGCCGTGGAGGGAGGGAAGCTCCGGCTTCTCGGTCGAGATGGGGTCTTCGGGGGACTCGGTCCGTGGGAAGAGGACGGTGAAGGCGGTCCCGCTTCCCGGCGTGGAACGCACGCTCAGGTGGCCGCCGCTGCCCCGGACGATGCCGAGCACGGCGGCGAGGCCGAGTCCACGACCGGTCTCCTTGGTCGTGAAGAAGGGCTCGAAGATCCGCTCGACGGTGGGGGCGTCCATCCCCTCGCCGTCATCCTCGACGACGATCTCCACGTAGTCGCCGTCCGGGAGCTCCGCGCGATCGGGACGATCCGCGGCGCGCACGCCCTCCAGCCGGATCGCGCGTGTCCGGATCTGGACGGTGCCCTCGCCGTCCCGGAGCGCGTCCGCCGCATTCGTCAGGAGGTTCATCAGCACCTGCGAGACCTGGGCCGGATCGGCCTCGACGGCTCCGGCGTCCTCGCCGAGCTCCTGGATCAGCGTCGCCGACTTCGGCATCGTGACCGCGATGAGTTCGGAGAGCTGACGCAGCGCGGTGTTCACGCTCACGTTCTGTCGGCGAAGGGTTCGGCGCCCCGCATACGCCAGGAGCTGACCGGTGAGCTCGGCGGCCCGCTGCGCCGCGACCATCACCGGCTCCACGTGGCTCTCGACGGCCTCCGTGGGGAGGTCGTCCTCCAGGAGAGAGATGTGCCCCAGGATCGCCTGGAGCAGGTTGTTGAAGTCGTGCGCGACCCCGCCCGCGAGCAGGCCGAGCGACTCCAGCTTCTGGGCGTGCTCCAGCCGGCCCTCCAGCGCCGCCCGCGCCGCCTCGGCACGAACCCGCTCGGAGCGGTCCAGGGCGATGAACCCGACCTCCTCCGGTCCGCCACCGCGGATTCCGAGGGGGAAGACCACCGCGAAGTAGTGCTGCTCGCCCTCGCGTCCGGGCTGCTCCGAGGAGAACTCGGTCTCGACGATCCGATCCTCCTCGATCGCCTGCGCCATCAACGTCCGGATCATCGGTCCGAGCGGGGCCGGGAGGAGCGCCTCCACGCGGCGGTCGATCGGGTCGGTTCCGAGGAGCTCCAGGAGTCGGCGGTTGGCCAGGCGGAAGACCCCGTCCCGGGAGCAAACCCCGATCAGCGAGGGGGAGTTGTCGACGATCGCCTGCAGGAGCGATCGGCTCTCCTCCGCGAAGGCGAGGGCGGTCCGGGTGGCTTCGACCTGCCCCGCGAGCTCCCCGTAGCTGGCCTGCAGGCGGTGGGTCATCTCCTCGAAGGCACCCCGCAGGCGCAGAACCTCTCCGCTCGGGCCCCCGAGCTCGGGGATGGCCGCCTCGAACTGACCGACCTCCACCCGCCCGGTGGCCTCGG
>JANQLR010000214.1 GCA_028280525.1 Longimicrobiales bacterium | reverse complement strand
CCTCCCTCGTCGCCATGATCGACGCGTCGGTGGGGGGGAAGACGGGGGTCGACACGGGGCACGGCAAGAACCTCGTCGGCGCCTTCCACCCACCGCGTCTGGTCCTGGCAGACCCGGAGACGATCGCCACCCTTCCCCGGGCCGAGCGGGCCCAGGGGCTCGCGGAGGCGCTGAAGCACGGGGCGATCGCCGACGAAGGGCACTTCGAGGAGATCGCGGCTCTGGGGGCGGCGCTCCTCGGCGGGGAGGTCGACGCCGTCGGTCGAGTCGTCGCTCGCTCGGTCGAGATCAAGGCTTCGGTGGTGTCGCAGGACGAGCGAGAGGCCGGGCTCCGCGAGGTCCTCAACTTCGGCCACACGCTCGGTCATGCCCTCGAGCTCGATTCGGGCTACGAGCTTCCGCACGGAAGCGCCGTCGCGCTGGGGATGCTCCTGGAGTCCGCGGCGGGCGAGGTGCGCGGGGTGACCCGGGCCGGGACCACCGATCGACTGTCGAAGGCGCTCGCGGCCGTCGAGCTTCCTGCGCAGCCGCCCTCGGTGCGCCCCGACCGGATCGCCGAGCTGACCACGCGGGACAAGAAGGCCCGCGGCACCCCGAAGATGGTCCTCCTGGAACGGATCGGGTCGGTCGCGCCGGCGGGGGGCGGTTGGTCTCACGCCTGGTCGGTCGGAGAGATCGAGGAGATCCTCCGCGACCTCGCGGGGTAGCCCGGCGGCGGGTAGCTTGGCGCGCGAACACGAAACCGGAGGTGTCATGGCGCTCCCCGAGCGCTATTCCGAGCGAGGTCTGGCCTCGCTCCTCGTGCATCGGGCCACGATCGACCCGAACGAGCCCTTCATCCTGCACGACGCGAGTCGACACTCCTTCTCGGAGGTGGATCAGGAGGCGGAGGCGCTCGCCGCGTCACTCTCCAACATGGGGGTGGAGGCGGGAGAGCGGATCGCAGTCATCCTCCCGCCCTGTCCGGAGTTCGTCGTTGCGATGCTCGCCGCGGCGAAGCTCGGGTGCGTCCTCGTTCCCCTCGATCCACACCTGACCGAGGGCGAGCTCCGATACATGCTGCGCCACTCGGAGGCGGTGGCGGCGGTCACGATCGAGACGTATCAGGGGGTGCAGTACCTGGAGCTCTTCGACGGCCTGCTCGACCAGCTTCCGGAGCTGCGTCTCCTGGTCACGGTCGGCGAGGAGGAGCTCTGGTACGACGACCAGATCTTCCAGTACGAGGACATGATCTCGGCCGGGAGGGGTCGCGACTACCCGGTGCGGCAGGAGGAGGAGCCCGACGCGGTCTTCGCTCTCCTCTACACCTCGGGGACCACCGGAAAGCCGAAGGGCGTCCTCGTGACGCACCGGAACCTGCTCGTGGCGGCCGCCGGCACGGTGCAGCGCCTGGGGATCGGACGCGACGACCGGGTGGTGGGGGTCAGCTCGCTCGCCCACGCCTTCGGCCTCGGCCCCGGCGTGGTGGGTTCGCTCCTGACCGGGGCGGGCCTCGTCCTTCACGACGAGCTGGAGCCGGGAGTCGCACTCGACCTGGTCGAGGCGCATGGCGGGACCGTGGCCTACGGAACGCCGACCTTCTTCACGCAGCAGATCCGGGAGATGGAGGTCCGCCCGCGCGACATCTCGTCGCTCCGGACGATCATGATGGCGGGGAGCATCGTCCTGGAGGATGGTGCCGCCCGGGCCGAGGAGGTTCTGGAGGCGCGGGTCGTCGTCGCGTACTCCCTCACGGAGGCCTCGTCGACTGTCACGGTTGCAGCCCCCGAGGACGAGATGCATCGCCGCCACGATACCGCCGGCGTCCCGATCGATGGAGTGGAGGTTCGGATCATGGAGGAGGACACCGTCCTGCCGCTGGAGAGCGTGGGCGAGGTGGTGATCCGCGGATCGACGCTCATGCAGGGCTACTACCGGATGCCCCGCGAGACCTCCGCCCGGATCGACGGGGAGGGGTTTTTCAGGACCGGCGACCTCGGAATGGTCGACGAGGGCGGTTGCCTCCATTTGGTCGGCCGGATGGACGACGTTATCATCCGTCGCGGCTTCAACGTGTATCCCCGGGAGGTGGAGGACCGTCTCCACGCACACCCGGCGGTACTCGAGGCAGCGCTCATCGGGCTTCCCGACGACCTGCTGGGAGAGGCGACCTGCGCCTGTCTGATCCTCGAAGAGGGAGCCCTGGTGACGCCCGAAGAGATTCGCGACTGGTGTCGTGCGTCGATGGCCGAACCGAAGGTGCCGGACGAAGTCCGCTTCCTCGACGCGCTCCCGTACGGAGCGGCGGGGCAGCTCCGGCGAGGAGAGCTGCGGCGCAGGGTGCGCTCCGCCTCCTGAAGGACCGGCTCCCGGGAAAGACCCGCGGGCCCGGAGGCTTCCCCATCGGTCTCCACCCCGACGTGGCAGGTCCACGAATCGGAGGGTGGATCTCGAGGGGAGGTCTCACACCGACAACTCGGAAGTGAGAACTCGAGCATGACCATGTCGTACGCGCACGCCCCGCATCAGGGAGCCGGCGCACCGCAGATCGCGGCCCCCAACGCCGCCCTCCTCATCGACTTCGACAACGTCACGATGGGGATGAAGTCCGACCTCGGGAAGGATCTCAAGAAGCTCCTTCAGTCGGACGTCATCAAGGGGAAGGTGACCGTTCAGCGCGCCTACGCCGACTGGCGCCGCTACCCCCAGTACATCGTCCCGCTCTCGGAGCGCTCGGTCGACCTGATCTTCGCCCCCGCCTACGGGAGCTCGAAGAAGAACGCGACCGACATCCGGATGGCGATCGACGCGGTGGAGCTCGTCTTCACCCGGCCGGAGATCGGGACCTACATCCTCCTGACCGGAGACTCCGACTTCTCCTCCTGCGTGCTCAAGCTCAAGGAGTACGGGAAGTACGTGATCGGAGTGGGAATTCAGGAGTCGAGCTCCGACATCCTCGTCCAGAACTGCGACGAGTACTACAGCTACAACTCGGTCGTCGGCCTCAAGAAGACGACGGACGGGGACCAGCGCTCGAGCGATCCGTGGGAGCTGGTCGCCAAGGCGGCTCGCCGGATGGCGGACCGCGACGACGTGATGCGGTCCGACCGTCTCAAGCAGGTCATGATCGAAATCGACGCGACCTTCGACGAGGGCAGCTTCGGCTTCTCGAAGTTCTCGCGCTTCCTCTCGGAGGCCGCCTCCCGCGGACTCGTCGTCCTGACGAAGCTCGACAACGGCCAGTACGAGATCGCCCCGGGGAAGGGCGTGGGCTCCGGTGGAGGACGCAGCCGCCGAGACGATCGAGATGACGACCGCCGCGGGCGCGGCCGCCGGGGCGGTCGTGGCCGGGCGCGGGACCGCGATCGGGACCGCGATCGTCAGCCGGAGCCGATCGAGTCGTCCTCCGAGGACGACGCGGAGGCCGAAGCTCCCGCCGAGACGTCCTCCGGAGCGCCGCGCGACGTGCGCTCTGCCTACGGGCTCCTGGTGCAGGCGCTCGAGGGACTCCGGGACGATGAGCGCTACCCGGCGCGCGACTCCGACGTGAAGCGCCGACTCCTCGAGATCCAGCGGGACTTCGACGAGGGGACGCTCGGCTTCCCCAAGTTCTCCCGCTTCCTCAAGCAGGCCTCCGAGGACGACGTCGTCGTGCTCGATCGGGGCGAGGGCGGAAACTACGAGGTGACCCTCGCCGACGACGCGACGGAGGCGGTCGCGGCGATGCCCTCGGGGACGATGGCGCCCGTCGATGCCGACACCGTGGTCTCGGAGCCCGAGGCCGCGGAGGAGGACGACGAGGTCGAGGCGTCCAGCGAGGCGCAGCCGGAGGCGGACGCGCCCGAGCCCGAGTCGACGGAGCCGATCGTCCGGGAGCTGCGCCCCGAGGACCTCATCGACGCCCAGGCACCCGGGCGTCTGCTCGGCCCGCGGGGCGGGACGACCCGTCGCCGGAACCGCGAGACGCCGCCCCCGCTCTTCGAGGGCCAGGGGCGACCCTCCGCATCCGCGCAGGGCGAGCTCACGATGGACGGGGCGGGGCCCGAGGAGGTCGTGGACGCGGTGAAGGATCCGACCGGGACGAGTGCGGAGGACATTGCACCGATCGGGTCGAACGACGGTGAGGACCGATCCGGCAGCGCCCGGGAGGACGACGGCGCGGACGATCGGGATGCCGCGGACGACGCCGGCGCGGCGGCGGTCGAGGCCTTCGAGGGGACGGTCGACGCCGGGTCTCTGGGGCTGCCGACCGATCCGGAGGCGCAGATCCGCTACCTGACGAATCGGTGGAAGGGCGTCGGCAAGCGGACGGCCGAGACGCTGGTCGAGACCTTCGGGGAGGGGGTGTTCGACGCCCTCCAGAACCAGGCCGCGCGCGTTCGGGAGACGCTCCCGGCGGGCCGAGCCGATCAGGTGTTCACGGCGTGGCGCGAGGACTTCGGGCGGCGCCTCGTCGGGGGCGGCGACAACTCCGACGCCAACCGCGGGTCCGGTCGAGGCCGGCGGCGCGGCGGGCGCGGACGCGGGGGCCGGGGTCGTCGCTGACGACCCCGGGCCGCTCGGCCGGGAGGTCCTCGACCGCGACGTCACGCACGTCGCCCGTGACCTCCTCGGCGCGCGGCTCGTCTCCACG
>JANQLR010000192.1 GCA_028280525.1 Longimicrobiales bacterium | reverse complement strand
GCCCGCCCCCGAGGAGCCGGTCACCCCTGCCGATCCCCGCGCCGAGTTCGAGGCGATGGAGGCGCGCGCGGCGGAGGCGCCGCACGACGTCGAACTGCGCCAGCGGATGCTCGAGGTGGCGTACCGCGTGGACGACGACCGGATCCTGGCCGGCGCCTACCTCGGACTCGCGCACGCGCTGCGCGCCGCCGGGAAGGACGCGAAGGCTCAGGCGATGTACCAGCAGGTCCTCTCGGTCGATCCGGACCACGCCGAGGCGAAGGCGGCCATCGAGGCGGCCTCGCCCGCGACCCGGCCGATCGCCGAGGTCACGGCCTCCGAGGAGTACGTCGACCTCGGGTCGCTCATCCTGGGGGACGAGGAGGAGAAGACCACGCGCTTCACCGTCGCCTACGAGGAGCCGAGCGGCGACGAGGACGCCGACTTCCAGAAGATGCTCTCGCAGTTCAAGGCGAAGGTCGCCGAGAACTTCGATGCCGGCGACGTGAAGGGGCACCACGACCTCGGCACCGCCTACAAGGAGATGGGGCTCCTCGACGAGGCCATCGAGGAGTTCCAGCAGGCGCTGCGCGCCTCCGCCGACCACCTCCCAACCTACGAGATGCTCGGTCAGACCTTCCTGGAGAAGGGCGAACATGCGGCCGCCGCGCGGGTTCTCTCCCGTGCCCTCGACGCGAGCTGGGAGGTCGAGGACGAGCTGGTCGGGATCTACTACTACCTCGGCCGTGCGAACGAGGAACTCGGTCAGCGCGAGCAGGCCGCCGAGTTCTACGACCGCGTCTTCTCCCTCGACATCAACTTCGCCGACGTCACCGAGCGACTGCGGAATCTGCGTTGACCGTAACCATGCCCATGCCTGAGAACGCCGAACTCACCGCGATGAAGGCGATCCAGGCGCCGGTCGACGACCGGTTGGAAGCCATGATCGACGAGCTGAGGCGAATCATCGTCTCCGACTTCGATCGGATCGAAGAGGTCAACGAGTATCTGGCGATGCTCCGCGGGAAGCTCTTCCGCCCGACGCTCACCTTCCTGGCCAACGAGGTCGGGAGCGAGCGCGACGACCGAGCGGTCCCCCTCGCGGCGGTGGTCGAGCTCGTCCACCTCGCGACGCTGGTCCACGACGACGCCGTCGACCACTCGGTGCTGCGACGTGGCAAGCCGACGGTGAACTCCATCTGGAGTCACCAGGTCGCCGTGATCATGGGCGACTACCTCTACTCGCGCGCGATCATGCAGCTCGCCTCGGTCGGGAGCATGGACGCGGTGGCGGTGATGGCGAATGCGGCGAACCAGATGAGCGTCGGCGAGATGCGGCAGCTGACCTCGTACGACGCCCTCGACTTCAGCGAGCAGGACTACGACCGCCGCATCTCCGCCAAGACCGCCTCGCTCATGGCCGCCGCCTGCGAGCTCGGCGCCCTCGTCGGGGAGCCCGCCTTCCGGGAGCCGCTCCGCGACTTCGGACAGGCGCTCGGCATGGCCTTCCAGGTCGCGGACGACCTCCTCGACTACGAGGGGGACGCAGCGGTGACGGGGAAGCCGGTCGGGCACGATCTGCGGCAGCACAAGGTCACGCTCCCCCTGGTCCACACCCTCGCGAGGGCCTCCGAGGCCGAGATGAAGACGGTGCGTGCCTTCTTCGCAGACCCCGATCCCTCTGACGAGCGGATCGGCGAGATCATCGAGATCGTCCGGGTGCGTGGCGGCCTCGAGTACGCCCGCAACCGGGCGCTCGGCTTCGCCGCCGCCGCGGAGGAGGCGCTCGATCAGGTGGCCGAGGGGCCGGCGCGGGATGCGCTCCGGGCCTTGGTCGCGTACGCTACCCAGCGCAGCCGCTGACGTCGCGGCGAAACGGTTCGGACGAGGACAGGGTCGAAGGACATGCTGGTGGATACCCGTCGCCGCAGCGCGACGCGCCTGATCTGGACGCTCGTGCTGGGATTCTTCCTCGGAGGAATCCTCACCACGTTGAGCGAGCAGTTCCTCCCCGACAGTGCGGCGAGGACCTTCCTCACCACGTCGGTGAGCGCCTCCGTCGGTCCCTTCTCGATGGACCTGGTGGCGCTCCAGTTCACCCTCGGCCCCGTAGGGGTCGAATTGAACTTCCTGACCCTGGTCGGGGTCTTCATCGTTGCGCTGATCGCGCGATCCTGGATTTGAACCATGGGTGCCGGCCGTAACGGCCGCCCCGGGAGGCTGAGATGGGACTGGGCAACTTCGGATTTATGGAGATCATGCTGATCTTCCTCGTGGTGCTCCTCCTCTTCGGGGCGAAGCGCCTCCCGGAGATCGGTGGGTCGCTCGGGAAGGGGATCCGGGAGTTCAAGAGCTCCGTTCGCGAGATCGAGAAGGAGATCACGACCGACGAGCCGGCGCGGCGCTCGATCGCCAAGACGCCGGTCGATCAGCCGAAGGCGGAGCCCGGAGCGAGCGAGCCGGTTTCGCAGCCGCGTCGCCTCACGACCAGCGACAACAACGGCTGAGTCGGCGGCCACGCTCCGGCGCGAGCGGGCCGGTCACGGGCGGGCGAAGGCCCCCTCAGCGAGCCGCGACCCCGCCCGGACCTCCGGCGCGAGCCGGCTGACGGAGGTGGAACCCACGAAGAAGCCCCGCCGACCCCGTAACGGGTCGGCGGGGCTTTCGTCGTTCGGGAGCCCGCGGTCGCGGGCCCGGAGGGTCCGTCAGAACCCGAAGCCGAAGGGGCTCTGGATCGGCTCCTCGTCGAGCGGCTGAAGCACCTCCGCGCGGCGGTCGACCACGTCCGCGGCGTCGCGCAGCCCGCTCATCCACAGCTGCAGCCGGGTATTCGTCACGAAGGCCTCGATCTGCGCCCGCTGGTCGTCGATCTGCTCCACCCACGCGGTCGAGTCGGCGGGCACCCGGTTGAGCACTTCCAGCACGAAGGTGTTCGCCGGCGTCGTCACGACCCCGCTGACCTGGCCGGGCGCCAGCCCGAAGGAGGTCCCGATCGCCGCATTCTGCCGACCCAGCCCCGGGACGAAGTCATCGCGGGAGAAGGGACCGGCGGAGCGGACGTCGAGGCCTTCGTCGGCGGCGACGTTCGGCAGGCCCTCGCCGGCCCGGATCCGCGCCACGACCCCCTCCGCCTCCTCGACGGAGCGGGCCTGCTTCTTGTCGAAGAGGATCTGCTGCTCGATCGCCGGGCGCGCCGCCTCGATCGGGAGGATCCCCGCCGGGGTCGAGGAGAGGAGCTCGAGCGCGTAGAAGGCCTGCTGCGTCTCGAAGACCGGGGAGACATCCCCGATCTCGGCCTCCTCCAGCGCCCAGTCGGCGCCCTCGGACACCTGCCCGGCGCCGGTCACGAAGGCGAACTGCGAGGTCAACTCGACCTCGGTGACGGTCAGGCCGAGCTGGGCCGCCGCGTCGTCGAGAGAGAGCTGCTCACCGAGCGCCTCGAGGGAGTCGGCCAGGGTGAGCATGGCGACCTCCGAGTCCTCCGTCCGCCGCTTCTCGATCAGGATGTGGCGCACGGAGGCCGAGTCCTGGCCCCAGCGGTCGAGGACCTCGATCAGGTGGTAGCCGAAAGAGGTCTCCACCGGCTCGGTGAGTTGGCCGATCGGGGCCTCGAAGGAGGCGGTGTCGAAGGCGGGGACCATCGCCCCGCGCCCGAAGACGCCGATCAGCCCGCCGTCCGCGGAGGTCGACTCGTCCGCCGACTCCAGACGGGCGATCTCCCCGAAGTCTGCGCCGTCCAGGATCTCCTGACGAAGGTCGAGCGCCCGCTGCAGGGAGGCGGCGGAGTCCGCGGCGGTCGGAGCCTTGTCGATGACCGAGACCTTCACGCGGACCCGGGCCGGCTGCTCGAACTCCTCCGGGTTGGCGTCGTAGTAGTCCTGGATCTCGGCGCCGGAGATCGCGACCTCCGAGTCGGCGATCCGCGTGCCCGGGTCGAAGGGGATGTAGCGGACTTCGACGGACTCGTTCTGGTCGCGCCAGGTCCGCCAGAGTTGCGCGTCGGTCAGGTGCACCCCGGCCGAGATCTGACGCATCAGCTTCCCCCGCGGGATGACGTCCCGGTAGTACGCCTCCAGCTGAAGGAGGAACTGCTCGGTCGTCGTCGCCAGGAACTGCTGGTACTTCTGTAGGTCGAAGCGCCCGTCGGTCAGGAAGGCCGGCTCCCCCGCCAGATCCGGCGGCGGCGAGAACTGCGCGGCCTGCCGGACCTCGTCGTCGGAGACGCGGATGCCGCGTCGCTCCAACTCCTGCCGGACGAGGATCTGGTTCACGACCTCCTCGAAGGCCTGATCCTCGATCTCCTTGTTCTGCTGGGAGGTGATCGGCTCGATCTGCTGCGACTGCACCTGATCGTACAGGTTGCGGTAGACGAACATGTACTCGTCGTAGAGGACCGGGTCGCCGTTCACGGTCCCGATCTCGCCGAGCCCGCCGGAGCTGCGACCGGTGACGTCCGCACCCCACTCGAATACCATGAGCGCCACGAAGGCCAGCGCGGTGGCCAGCATGATCCACTTCGTGTTCTCGCGCATCTGCCGCATCATACGCCTGCTTCTCCTCGGCCTGGCGGTCCCGCTCACCCCTCGAATCGACGGCGATTCCCCGCGGGGCAGGCGCGGAATCGCAAACCTCAAAGCTAATCCCGCCCGATGGGGCCCTCAACCGGACCCGCGGATGGATCAGCCCAGGGTCGTACGCCGTCCGAATCCGTTTGTTTGCGGCCCTTCGAAGCCGGCGGGGGGAGGGTGTCTCCTTGATTGACACCCCTTTCGAGCGCCGTCTATGTTGGCGGCTGGCCCCAACCGTACCCGACTGGAAGCCGTTCCTTGTCCGAAGCGCTCGACCGCGAAATCCGCGACCTCCGATCCCTCTACTGGAGCGAGGAGCGGGACCCCGACGGTCGGGCCTTCGCCCCCCTCGCCGACGCCTGCCGCAGGGCCGGCGACCTCGATCAGGCGCTCGAACTACTTCAGGACGGTCTCGACCGGCACCCCGACTTCTCGCCGGGGCACCTCGTTGCCGCGTGGGTCCACCACGACCTCGGGGACGACATCGAGGCCGAGTCGTCCTTCCGACGGGTGCTGGAACTCGACGACGAGAACAGCGCGGCGCTCCACGGTCTCGGGAAGATCCTGGCCGCGCGCGGAGAGGAGGCCGGCGTCGAGCTCGTCCTGCGGGCGCAGGAGTTCGACCCGACGCTTCGCAGACGGGGTCGGAGCGTGGTCCCCGGGGACCCGGGTCGGATCGGCGAGGTGCGCTCCCTCGGCTTTGCGCCACCCCCGATCGCCCGGGTCGTCGCCGCCGCCTCGCTGGATGCGCCCCCTGTCATCGGAGAGGAATCGGAGGAGGTCGTCGAGGCTGCGACGCTCGCCCCGGAGGAGGTCGAGTCGGGTGAGGAGGTCGTCGATCTTGCCGCCCTCGCCCCGGAGGACGACGAATCGGTGGACGAGGTCGTGGACCTCGGCGCCCTCGCTCCGGATCCGGAGGAGGTCGATTCCGTTGAAGAGGTCGTCGATCTTGCCGCCCTCGCCCCGGGGTCGGATGTCGAAGGAGACGAGGTCGTCGATCTCGGAGCGCTCGCCCCGGCTGCGCCGGAGGACCCGACCGAGCTGAGCGCGCTGGCGCCGGACCCCGTGTCCGAGGACGAGGAGGTCGTGGTCGAGCTCACGGCGCCCGAGCCGGTCGCGGAGGAGGAGGACGAAGAGGTCGTGGAGCTGGGAGCGCTCGCGCCCGAAGCCGCGATAGGCCCCGAGACCGTCGAGGACGAGCCCGAGGACGCGATCGACCTGAGCGCGCTTGCCCCCGACGCGGGGACGGACCTCGAGCCCGTCGAAGACGAGGTCGGGGAGACGATCGACCTGAGCGCGCTTGCCCCCGACGCGGGGACGGACCCCGAGCCCGTCGAGGCCGAGGCCGAGGAGGCGATCGACCTGAGCGGCCTGGCCCCGGAGCCGACATCGAAGGACGAGGAGGTCGTAGTCGAGCTCTCGGCGCTTGAGCCGGTCGCGGAGGCCGAGGACGATGAGGTCGTGGATCTGGGCGCGCTCGCTCCCGAAGCCGCGATGGGCCCCGAGACCGTCGAGGACGAGCCCGAGGACGCGATCGACCTGAGCGCGCTCGCGCCCGAAGCCGCGACGGACCCCGAGCCCCTCGAGGCCGAGGTCGAGGCGGCGATCGACCTGAGCGCCCTGGCCCCGGAGCCGACATCGGAGGACGAGGAGGTCGTGGTCGAGCTCTCGGCGCTTGAGCCGGTCGCGGAGGCCGAGGACGACGAGGTCGTGGATCTGGGAGCGCTCGCGCCCGAAGCCGCGATGGGCCCCGAGGCCGTCGAGGACGAGGCGAACGACGCGATCGACCTCGGCGCGCTGGCGCCAGACCCGTCCGTGGCGCACGACGATGGAGGCGAGGTGCTGGACCTCGCTGCGCTCGCACCGGCTGAGGAGGAGGACGACGCCGTCCCGCTCGATCTCTCCGCCCTCGCACCGGTCGAGGGGGACGAGGTCGAGACCGTCGACCTGGGGGACCTCGCCCCCGCACCGGTCGAGGCGACCTCCGCGGAAGAGGACGCCGATGAGGGCGTGGGGATCGTGGAGCTCGGTGCCGGCGGTCTCGATCGCGTCGTTTCGGAGTCGGATCTACGTAGTGTTCGTCACGTCTGCAGGAATATCAAATATGCACAGATGTCATTTTTAAGAATGCGAGTGAATGGCATTGTTCGCCACCTCTCTTGTCACTCGTAGAGAGAGAGAGACACTTGTCATGTTTTTGTTTTTGTCTACTAAGCAGGCACTGGAAGACACCTGAAGCTGC
>JANQLR010000156.1 GCA_028280525.1 Longimicrobiales bacterium | reverse complement strand
CTCGGATATGGACGCCTCACGACGAAGAGGGGGGGCAATGGGGGAACGGAGCGCGGGACTCGGTCGACGCCGGACATCGACGACGTTGCGGATGGTCCGGGCCTGGGGGTGCGCCCTCCTCTTCACGGGAGGGCCCGTGATGGGGCAGGCCGGCGACCGAGCGGCCCCGGCCCCGATCATCGATGAGCTCTCCGGGCGCTGGGAGGGGACCGGCGTCCTTCTCGGGCGCCCTGCGGTCTTCGAGATGTCGTGGAGGCCTCTCGACGACGGATTCGTCCGGCTCTCGTTCACGAACGCATGGGTCGACGAGCAGGGGCGGCGAACACCGGTCCTCGCGGCCGAAGCCGTCTACCTCTTCGAGGGGGACGGCGGAGTCGGCGTGTGGTTGGACGACCGACCTCGACAGCTGACTTCCCGGGCGACGGTGACCGACTCCAGCCTGGTGGTGCACTGGCGCGCGGAGGACGAGGAGGGGTGGACGGAGTACCGGATCGAGTCGGACGGCACGATCGCCGTGACGGATACGGTCCTGGTGGATGGGGAGGAACGCACCTTCGGCGTCGCGACGTACCGGAGATCGCGGTAGTCCTCGTCGTCCGGAGACCGAGCTCCGCTCTCCGTCCCTACCCCTCGTTCAGGATCTCCACGACGTCGACCCGCGACGCGCGCCGTGCGGGGCCGAGGGTGGCTGCGAGCGCGGCACCGGTGAAGAGCACCATCACGCCACCGATCACCCAGGGGTCGTAGAGCGTCACCTCGTAGAGGAGGCTCTCGACGAAACGCCTCGCCGCCCACGCCCCTGCGAGCCCGAGGAGGAGCCCGGGCCCCACGAGGGCCAGAGCGCCGCTCAGGATCCCCGACGCGACGCGCTCGCGGCTGGCTCCGAGGGCCAGGCGTACCCCGAATTCCCGCTGTCGGCCCTGGACCGCGTGGCTCATCACGCCGTAGATGCCGACCGAACCGAGCCCGAGCGCGAGCGCGCCCAGGAGCGTCATGAGGAAGGTCGTCGCGCGGTGGTCGGCCAGATACCCTGCGAGCACATCGTCGAGGGGGCGGACCTCGTCCAGGGGGATCGAGGGATCGACCTCTCCGAGCGCCTCTCGCAACGCCGGCGCCAACCGGGACGGGCCGAGGCTCGAGCGTACGACCAGGTACCCGCCGGAGAGCGGCACCTGTCGATCCGAGAAGTAGAGGACCGGAGGCGCCTCCCGGGTCGGCGCCCACTCGCGCACCGGCCCCACCACTCCGTGAATCCGGTACGCGTTCTCGCCACCGTTCGGCTGGACCTCGGCGCCGATGGCCTCGTCGATCGATCCGAACAGCTGACTCGTCATCACGTTGCTGACCAGGACTCCCGTCGGTTCGTCCGCGTCGAGCGAGGCCATCTCCTCACCGGCGAGGAGGGGGATGCCGAGCACCCGGAAGTAGCTCGGGGTCACCCGGCGGACCTCGGCACCCGACTCGGCGTCGGGGTCGGCGACGGAGTGGAACAGCCGGTTCGAGCAGCACCCGCCGAGGGGGAGGTAGCTCGCCATGGCGACCCCCTCGACCCCGGGGATCGCGCCGACCCGCTCCTGGATTCGATCGAGGAGTGCCCGACGGCTGTCCGCGTCCGGGTAGCGACTGCTCGAAAAGGTGCCGACGCTGCCGACGATCACCGACTCGGTCGTCACCCCCACGTCGATGGCCTGCATCTTCTGGAAGCTGCGCACGAGCAGCCCGATCCCCACCACCATCGTCAGCGCCATGGCGACCTGAGCGACCACCATGCTGCGACGGAGGAGGTCGTACCGGCCGGCGACCGCCCGTCCCACGCGCTTCAGCGCTCGCGCCGGTTCCTCCGCACCCCAGGCCAGGACGGTGACGCCCCCGACGAAGGCGGCGGTGAAGAGGGCCGCCAGAAGCGCGAAGAGGAGCACGCCGCCGTCGAGCACCACCTGGTCCGGCCGAGAGAGCTCCGTCCCGAACCTCGCCACACCCCACTCGACCCCGAGCGCGGCGAGCGCGACTCCGGCGACGCCTCCCAGGAGCGCGAGCCCGAGCATCTCGGTCCACACCTGGCGAAGGAGCCGGCCGCGGGCGGCTCCGAGCGAGGAGCGCACCGCGAACTCCCGTCGGCGGCCGTCCAGCCGACTCAGGAAGAGACTCGCCACGTTCGTGCAGGCGACCAGCAGGAAGAGACCCGCCGCTCCGAAGAGGAGCTTGAGGGGGGTCGCGTCGTCCGCCGTGACCTGCGACTTGACGGTCTGGATCCCAACCTCCCAGCCCTCGTTCGCGTCGGGGTACTCGGCCTGCAGGCGCGCCCACTCGGAGGCGATTTCCTCGCGGGCGGCCTCCAGGCTCCACCCGTCGGCGAGCCGTGCGTAGGGCTCGACTGCGCGCCACCCGCGGATTCCGCGCGCCCCTTCGCCCGGTCCGAAGGGGAGGGAGGTCCAGACGTCGACCGCGAAGGGGATCCCCATCGCCGGAGGCGCCACGCCGACCACCTCGTGGGGGATCTCGTCGAGGTGGAGCGTTCGCCCCACCACGCCGGGGTCGGAGCCGAAGCGCGTCTGCCAGTCTCCGTAGCTCAGCACCATCCGGTGGGTGCCCATGTCCTCGGCCTCGAGCCAGCGTCCGAGCGCCGGCTGCAGTCCAACGACGCGAAAGAAGTCTGCGCTGACCCAGCTGCGCTGAAGCTGCGCGGCTTCGCCCTCGCCGGTGAGGTTCACCGTGTTGGGCACGAAGATGCCCTCCACGAGTTCCAGGGACTCGAGACGGTCTCCCAGGTCGTGGAGGTTGAGCAGGGAGGCCGCGCCGCCCGAGTTCAGGTAGACGAGCCGGTCGGGGTCGGGGTAGGGGAGGGGCTGCAGGAGCACCCCACGGACCACGCTGAATACCCCGGCCGTCGCACCGATGCCCAGCGCGAGCGTCGCGACCATCAGAGCCGCGAACCCCGGTTGGCGACGGCTCTGTCGAGCGAAGAGAGTCAGATTCTGTCGCAGCTCCTCGGTCCGCATCGGTCCCCCCTCCATTCGTCGTCCCATCGTCCCCGCACCGAGCGGGCCTCCCTCGTGGCGTCCCCGCCTCCGTCCGAGCCGCACCCCGTGCAGCCGCTCCCGCACACCGCCCCACGCCGTCGCGAGCGCGGTACTCAGCAGCCAGCCCACGGAGCGGAGTCGGCCGTGGCCGCGGCGGCGAAACCGCTCCCGTCGAAAGGCCTCGAGCATGTCGGCCCCGAGCTCTCGCCGGAAGGAGGCGGGGTAGAGGCGGAGTGCGGCGCGCATGACGCGCTCCGGCAGTCCGCCCCCCGTCCGCCTCTCCCGTTCCATCATCCGCCTCGATTCCGGTCGCTGGGGACCCGTCAGCCCCGGTCGCTACGCAGCACCCACCGGGTGACGGATTCGATCTCGATGGCGCGCTGCCGCACCGCCGCCCGCCCCTCCGGGGTCACCCGGAAGAGCCGGGCCGGACGCCCTCCGCGCTCGTCCCCGACCTCGTCCGTGCCCTCGATCACGACCCACCCGGCCTCGATCGCGCGGTTCAGGTGACGGTAGAAGGCGGGGAGCGAGGGGACCTCTCCGACCGGGACCACCCCCTCCATCCGCTCGAGCGCCGCCGAAGCGTCGATCGGGCCCAACTCGCTCAGGACGGCGAGGATCTGAAAGAGGGTCATCTGCACGGTCGGGGATCCCGGTCGGTGGGCGTCGAACGATGGGGCGCGGTGTTCTTATCACAAGTGATAATAAATGGGGATCGTGCGCGCCACTTCTTCGGTCACGACCGGCGCGCCGGAAGATCGGCGCCACGGGAGCCTTCGGTCCGGCACGAGGGCACTCATGTGCTCCTGCCGGCAACCGCCGCTTCGGACCCCCACCGCTTCGTCGCCTCGGCGAGCCGCGCCCCATAGAGCTCCGCGGTCAGGGTGTCGCCCTCGTCGGGGAATCCCTCCTGCCGCTCCTGACCCATGGCGCCCAGCCCGAGGAAGGTCCCCCAGCGGTCGATGCCGCGCCCGTCGCCGGTGAGCGTGGACGACGGCTCGGCCGGCCCCACCCACACCATGCGCAGCTGCGCAGCGAGGGTCACGAGGTAGAGGAGGGTCATGACCTTGTCGCCCGAGGGGTATCCGGCGGTCGTGAATCCGCCGGCGATCTTGTCCTGCCAGCGGTGATCGACCCAGCGGTCGGATGTCGCGTCGGCGAAGGACTTGAAGGGCCCGGAGACCATCCCCATGTAGGTCGGTGAGCCGAAGACGACGCCGTCGCAGCGGTCGATCTCTTCGAAGAACTCGTCGTTCTGGAACCGCCCTTCCCGGATCGACTCGACCGGGATGGGCAGCAGCGCCGGCTCGACCCCCTCCACGGACTCGATCCCGCGGGCGATCGCCTCGGCCAGGCGACCGGTGTTCCCCACCCCGGTATGGAAGACGATGGCGATCCGCCTCACGAGGCCTCCCCCGTCGCGACGGCGGCGTCGACGAGCACCCCCCCGGTTTCCAGGAGCGTCTTGAGGCCGGAGAGGATCCGCGCCCACCCCTCGACGAAGCCGGAGCCGAACTCCGACTCGGGGTCGATCCCCTCGTGGGTGAGCGTTACCCGGCAGACGTCACCCTCGGGCTCGATGCTCCACGTCACCCGGCTCTCCGGCTGACCCTCGTACTCGCCCCAGTGCGGGTTGAAGGTGGTGACGAGGTGATGCGGCGGGTCGACCTCGAGGACGCGACCGTCGATGAAGAGCTGACCGTCGGATCCCGAGTAGCGATACTCGCCGCCGACGCGCCACTCCCCTTCGACGGCGGTCCCGAAGTAGTACGCCGGGGTGATCTCCCCCCGGGTCAACGCCTCCCAGATCTTCTCGGCCCGCGCACGGATGAAGACCATCTGAACGTGCTTGCTCACCACACCCTCCTCGACGAATCGCTTGAGTGACGTCAGGCTCCCGGCCCAGTGGGCTGAGAACCGGCTGACCCATCGTTCGTAGACCGTCTGCAGGGGGACCGCATTGAGGTAGTGGTGCTTCTCGCGCCCGACTCTCTCCACGGTGACGAGGCCGGCCTCCTCGAGGACGGTCAGGTGCTTCATGACCCCGTAGCGCGTCATCGGCAGCGGTTCGGCCAGCTGGCCGAGAGTCTGTCCGTCCTCCTTCCGGAGCGCGTCCAGGATCGTTCGCCGGCTCACATCCGCCAGCGCTCGAAACACTCGGTCGTCGTCCACGCGGCCCTCTTGGTCTCCCTGTGCAGCCCACATGTGACCATTGGGTCACCTGAATGGGGTTCGATGATATGTGACTTGCTGGTCACATGTCAACTGTCCGTCCGGCGGAGGGCGGCGCCGAGGGTGGGTTCGACGCCCACTTCGGCGGACGCGGCGGTGGCTGGCGGCGACCGCGGGGCCTCCGGTAGCTTCGCGGCCGGCGAGATGCGCTTCGAGTGCGAGGCCCCCCTCGAGACGTCAACGGACCCACCATGAAGCTCATTCCCACCCCGCGCCGGGCTGTCGCGCCGGCGATCCTTCTCGGTACCCTCGGCTGCGCCTCCGGCGACGCCGACTCGAACGGACCGCCAGCGATCGTCGAGCGGCGGGACAGCGCGGGCGTCGAGATCGTGCAATCGATGGAGCGGAGGTGGGGGCCGGGCGAGGGGTGGCGAGTCGGCGAGGAGCCGCTCCTCGACCTGACGGGGACCGGGTCCGGTCTGGAGCACGAGTTCTACGGGGTGACGGATGTGGCGCGCCTGCCGGGCGGGGCGATCGCGGTGGCGATGTCGACGGAGATCCGCGTCTTCACCGACGAGGGCCGGTACCTGCGGACACTCGGCCGGGCGGGGGAAGGACCGGGAGAGTTCGAGCGGCTCATGGACCTCGGGGTTCGCGCCGACTCGCTCGTCGCCTTCGACTACCGGCAGCGCCGGGTCACCGTGTATGCGCCCGAGCTCGACCTCGCCCGCGTCGTCTCCGTCCCGG
>JANQLR010000128.1 GCA_028280525.1 Longimicrobiales bacterium | reverse complement strand
GGAGCGGTGGGAGGGACTCGTCACGCACGAGCTGATGCACAACGTCGAGTTCCTCCTCAACGGCCGACACGTGCCGGTGACGGCCTCCGACGTCTGGTTCCGGGAGGGGATCGCCACCTACATGGCCGGCCTCGCGCCGGGAGGCGTGCCACTCGAGTCGATCGGCCTCCCCCACCTGAACGCCTGGCGGGGCCAGATGTCCTCGGTGCCAGGAGGCGGCAACCCGATCGGCGTCCACCTCTGGGCCGACTTCCCGGCACAGATCCGATCGTCCGGTTCGACGGCGAGCTACTACCTGTGGTTCGCGATGACCGTCCAGTACGTCGCGCACGACGACGGGATGGCGCTCGGGGACAGGGGCCTGCGAGGCTTCTACGAGGACCTGCGCGCCGGGAAGGACTTCTCCACCTCCTTCTTCGAACGCACCGGCATCACCCTCGAGACCTTCGAGACGGAGTGGTGGAGCCGGATGGAGGAGTTCCTGTCATGATTCGCTCCTCGACTGCGCTACCCATTCCCGCCGGGCTCATCGTCCTGGTCTCCCTCCCGTCGTGCGGGTCGAGTTCCCCGGAGCTGCCCGTCGAGCCGCCCCTCCCGACCTGCGTCGCCAGACCCCTCCCCTTCGCCTCCTTCACGGACGCCGACAACACCGGCACCGGTCGAGACCTCGTGGCCCGTCTGGGACCGGCACCGGCCTCCGACTGCACCGACGCCTTCCGCGTCTTCGTGTCGCGAGACGGAGATCAGGTGACCGATCCGTCCGCGGCGGTCGCGATTCCGGTCTCGCGGACCGTGCGGCTCCCCGCGGACTACGGAGGGGGCGTGCTCGACTTCGCGACTCCGGGCGTCGACGCAAACGGGGATCCGATCGCGGAGGGAGTGGCCTACCGGCTCCAGGTGCTCGCCCTCGGGAACAGCGACCCCGGGCTCGTCACCAGCCTCTCCCCCGTTGAACTCGCCAACGTCGCAACCGTCCGCACCATCTCACCGGAGATCCAGGCCGGTTCGGGTGGGCTCGAGACGGACGACGAGGGCAACATCTACACGGCCGACTTCGGGGCGACCCTCTCGGGCCCGCCGGGCAATCAGATCCACCGGGTCACCCCGACCGGTGACGTCTCGGTCTTCGCGACGGGCTTCTCCGGGGCGTCGGGGAACGACCGGGCGGAGAACGGCGATCTCTTCCAGTCGAGCATCCAGGGGGGCTCGATCCAGCGGGTGACCCCCGCGGGAGAGGTGTCGACCTTCGCCACCGGTCTGAGCGGCCCCGTCGGGATCGAGGCGCTCCCGGGCGACACGCTGATCGTGGCCGGGTGTGGCGACAACACCATCCGCCGGGTCGAGCCGGATGGCGAGGTCTCCACCCTGTCGAACTCCTCGCTCTTCAACTGCCCCAACGGGATCGCACGGGCTTCGGATGGCAATTACTACGTGGCCAACTTCGGCCACGGATGGGTGCACCGGGTCACCCCGAGCGGGGAGGTGACGTCGCTCGTCCAGATGCCGAGCGGGAATGCAGGGCACATCCTCTGGGGTCTCGACGCGCTGTGGGTGGTCGATCGGGGCGGACACCGGCTGTGGCGCGTAACGCTGAATGGCGACATGACGCCGGTCGCCGGCTCCGGGACGCGGGGGAGGGGGGACGGCGGCGCCCTCGACGCAACGCTCTCGCTGACCAACGACATCGCCTTCAGCCCCGACTCGACCCGCCTCTACTTCAACGACGTCGCACGGACGTCCGGTCCCCCGAGCACGATCTCCCCCGTCATCGTGCGTGCGCTCATCTTCGCGCGACCGGAGGGATGAGTGGAACGACGGTCGCGACTCCTCGCCTGCCCGCGTCGTTGGCTGCCGCAGGTCGCCCTCGTCCTGTCCGCGGGACCGCTCCTCGCCGAGCAGGCGCCGGTCTTCAACGTCTATCCGGCGTGGGCGCCGGACGGCGGACGGATCGTCTTCAGCTCCGATCGGACCGGCGACGGGGAGCTCTACACCCTTCGCCGGGACGGCTCGGAGCTCACCCGCCTCACCTTCTCACCCGGGAGCGATTCCCACCCCACGTGGTCGCCCGACGGATCGCGCATCGCCTTCGATTCGGACCGCGAGGGGGGGCGGGACATCTACGTGCTGGAGCTGGCCACGGGGGTGTCCACCCGGCTGACCTTTCACCCCGCGTGGGATGGTGCCCCCTCCTGGCACCCGGACTCGGACCGCCTCCTCTTCTACTCCGAACGGGACGGGAACGCGGAGCTCTACGAGGTCTCGGTCGGCTCGCGGCAGCTCCAGCGACTCACCCGGACGCAATCGGGGGAGTCGTACGCCTCGTGGTCCGCGGACACGACCGCGTGGGTCTACCAGAGAGACCAGAACGGCGATCGGGACGTCGTCGTCTGGGATCGACGTCGGGACACCCACACCCCCGTCGCGTCCCACGAAGCACGGGACCACCTCCCCTCCTGGCTCCCGGACGGACGGGCCCTGGTCTTCGCCTCCAGGAGGGGCGGGGATGACGACATCTACCTCGCCGATCTCGGGGGCGCCCCCCTCGAGAACCTCACCTCTCACCCCGCCGCGGACCTGATGCCGAGGGTTTCGCCGGACGGGGAGACGATGGTCTTCGTCTCGGACCGCGGGGGCGCATTCGACCTCTACCTGATGTCGATGTCCTCGCGGAAGGTCCGTGCCGTCGAGCGCGACCCGCCTCCCTAGCGGGCCCGGTCGCCTTCGCTCGAGCACGAAGCGCCCCCGCTTGACGCGAGAGGGCTCGGAGTCAAAGATGACAATATCATCCTACCTCCGGAGTACCGATGCCCGATTCCCTCGCCGAGTTCGAGTTCCTCGTCATGGTCGCCGCAATTCGGCTCGGCCGCGACGAGGCGTACACCGTGGCGATCGCGAACGACATCCGGAGCCGTACCGGCCGGCCGGTACGGCGGGCGACCGTCTACACCACGCTCCAGCGCCTCGAGAAGAAGGGGCTGATCTCGACCCGTCGCGGGGCGGTGCGCGACGAACGCGGCGGCCGTCCTCCGCGGCTGGTCACCGTTCGCCCGGACGGGATCGCCGCCGTCCGCGCGACCTCCGAGGCGATCCGGGCGATGACGGTCGACCTCCACGAGTTCCTGGGTGACGGCGCATGACGTCGCCGCGCTGGGCCCGGACGCTCGTGCGTCTCTGCGCGCCGAAGGACCGTCGGGACGAGATCGAGGGAGACCTCGAGGAAGGTCACCGTCAGAGGGTGGCGCGCGGCGGTCGCTGGAGCGCCCTCCGAACCGGACTCGAGGCGCTCGACCTCGCCCGGGCGCTCCTCCTCGCCCGGATCGACCCGGGCGTGTCGTGGCTCGACTTCAAGCTCGGCGCGCGGATGCTCCTCCGGTACCCGGGGCTGACGCTCGTCGGGGCGCTCGCCATGGCCTTCGGGATCGCGGCGGGCGCGGGGACCTTCCAGATGGCCGGCGACTACGCCTTCCCGCGGCTGCCGCATCCGGAGGGAGACCGGCTCGTCCACCTGCGCGTGGTCGATCGCGCGACGGGACGGTTCGAGACCCGGGCGATCGCGGACGGCGAGCGCTGGCGTGCGGAGCTGATCTCGCTGGAGTCGGTTTCGTACTCGCAGCAGGTCGAGCGAACGATGTTCGTCGAGGACGACCCCCTGGGATTCCCCGTCTGGGGGGTGGCGGAATCCGTTCCGGCTCGCCCGCTCGTGTCCGTGCGTCCGGCGCTCGGTCGGCTCCTCACGCCGGAGGACTCCCGGCCGACCGCGCCCCCCGTCGTGGTGCTCGGGTACGAGCTGTGGGTGGATCGATTCGGCGCGGACCCGGAGGTGGTCGGGCGCGTCGTCCGGCTCGGCACGACCCCCACCTCGATCGTCGGGGTGCTGCCCCGGGGGTACGGGATCCCCGAGGTCGCCGACGTCCGGGTCCCCCTCACCGTCGATCCGACGGACGCCGCCGGAGAAGACCCGGCCGTCTTCGCGCTCGGCCGGCTCGCGGAAGGGGTGTCCTTCGAGCAGGCCGAGGCGGAGCTGGAGGCCCAGGGCGTCGTGCGCGACGATCCCGCCCTCGGCGAGAGACTCGTCGCGACCCTCCAACCCTACCCGCCGAAGCTGCAGGTCGGGGCGGGGCCCCTCCTGACGTTCGGAGT
>JANQLR010000341.1 GCA_028280525.1 Longimicrobiales bacterium | reverse complement strand
AGTAGAGCCCCCGCCCCCACGTCCACCGCATCGAGAAGTCCCACTCCGCCGCCGCGTCGCTCGGGAGCCGGACCCCCGTCGCCCGCACCGCCGCCCCGTACGCGAGCGGCATGAGTGGCGGCTGGTCCACGATCATCCGGCCGTCTCCGGTCTCCAGGAGGCGCACGCCGATCGAGGTGAGGACCAGCTCGTCGAAGGTCACCGACGTCGCGCGGTCGGCCCAGATCTGCGCCGCCAGCGTCAGGAGGAGGGCGGCGACGAGGTGCAGGAGGGAGGCGCGCGGGGACATGGTGGCCAATCTGCGCCAGGTCCCCGGCGTGCGTCACCTGGTGACGGGATGTGGGGCCACGCCCCTCCGCGCCGGGGTTATGATCTCACATGCTCACCAACTTCGTCCTCCTCGTGGGCGGTCTGGTTCTCCTGACCGTCGGCGCCGACGCGCTCGTTCGTGGCGCGGGCGGGATCGGACGTCGTATCGGGCTGTCGGGACTCCTCGTCGGACTGACGGTGGTGGCGCTCGGAACCTCCTCCCCGGAGGTCGCGGTGAGCATCGGCGCCTCCCTCGACGACCGGGGTGCGATCGCGGTCGGAAACGTGGTCGGCTCGAACATCTTCAACGTCCTGGTCGTGCTCGGACTCTCGTCGCTGATCCTGCCGATGGTGGTGGAGCGGCAGCTGGTGAAGCTCGACGTCCCGATCATGGTCGCCCTCTCCTTCGTGCCCCTCCTCCTCGGGCTGGACGGCGCGATCAGCAGGGCGGAGGGGGGCGTGCTGCTCATCCTCCTCGTCTGCTACCTGGTCATGCTCGGCTTCCTGGCGCTGAGTGACGGGCCGGCGGTGGCGGAGGCCGACCTGCCTCAGCGCTCCGACTCGACCGTGGTGAACCTCCTCCTCTCCGCCGGGGGAGTCGCCGGTCTCATCTTCGGCGCCGATTTCCTGGTGGCCGGGGCGACGGCGATCGCGCGCGACGCGGGGGTCAGCGAGCTGGTAATCGGGCTCACGCTGATCGCCGCGGGCACCTCCCTTCCGGAGCTCGCCACCTCGGTGGTCGCCGCCCTCAAGGGGCAGCGCGACATGGCGGTCGGGAACGTGGTCGGGTCGAACGTCTTCAACCTGCTCGCGGTGATCGGTGCCGCGGCAGTCGTTCGCGACGTCCCGATCTCGGACGGCGTCCTGACCTTCGACTTCCCCATCATGATCGCGGTCGCCGTGATCTGCCTGCCGATCCTCTTCACCGGGGGGCGTATCAACCGGCTCGAGGGCGGCGTGATGGTCGGCTACTACGTCATCTACATCGTCTACCTCTGGCTCTCGACCTCCGGGCACGCGCTCGAGGACGAGTACCGCAACTTCATCCTCTTCGGGATCGCGCCCCTCACCCTCCTGACGATGGGGATCGGGTGGGCGCGCGGTCGCGCCGAGCGGGGGACCTCCGGGGCGCCGGAGGTGGTGGTGGCGGAGGCGGAGGCGGAGGTGGACGCGGCGGAGGCCGATCGCGGGGCGGGTGTCGGGCCGAAGCCGGAGGTGTCGGGCGACGGCGGGGGAGAGGACCGAGTCGGGTAGCGTGTCGGAGTCGGGCGGCGGAGGCGAAGCACGAGTCGGATCGCGTTTCGGAGCCGGGGGGCGGCGGGCCGGGGTCCGGGCGATCGGGGCCGGATCGAAGCCAGATGCGGTCCGGCGCCTGCATGAGACCGTCCGGCTCAGCTCCGACCCGAGCGCCGCACCCCCGCCGCCTCATCGAGCGGGAGGAGGAGGAGTCCGCCCAGGAGGAAGAAGCCGAGGATCGTGGCCACGCCCCAGCGCTGCGATCCGGTCGCCTGCGTGATGATCCCCAGGAGGAGGGGCCCCGCGAAGGCCATCGCCTTCCCGGAGAAGGCGAAGAAGCCGTAGAACTCGGTCTCCTTCTCCTCCGGGACGAAGCGCCCCAGGAGCGACCGGCTCGCCGCCTGGTTCGGTCCGACGAAGATCCCGGCCGCGATTCCGGCCAGGTAGAGGGAGAGCTTCGAGCTCGCGGTGACCGCCCAGATCGTCGCGCCGATCAGCCCGACGATCGTCACCATGATCGTGCGCTTTCCGCCGATCCGGTCGTCCAGGAAGCCCATGGCGAAGCTCCCGATCCCGGCCGTCACGTTGAGGGCGAGCCCCCAGTACATCACCTCGGTCAGGGTGAAGTCGAAGGTCTCCGCCGCGTAGATCGGCCCGAAGGCGAAGATCGTGACCAGGCCGTCGTTGTAGAGGAGGCGAGCAACGAGGAGCTGGACGATCTCCCTGAATCGCTGGATCTCCGAGAAGGTGGTCCGGAGCTGGGCGAAGGCCTCGGAGACGACCCGCCCGACCGGGGCGCGCGGCTGCGAGCGCGCGGGGGCTGCGGCGGGACGACTCGACACGCCCCCCGCCCCGTCCTCCCGTACCCAGAGGAACATCGGGATCGAGAGAATCGCGAACCAGACGCCGACCAGTACGGTCGTGGCCCGCACGTGCTCCCCCGCCTCCTTGTCGAGACCGAAGGGGGCGACCTCGGGCTGAATGAAGACGAAGAGCGCGATCGCCATCGCGATCAACCCGCCGAGGTAGCCGAGCGCCCACCCGTACCCGGAGATCCGCCCGATCCGGTCGGGGGGGGCCAGGTCGGGGAGGTACGAGTTGTAGAAGACGCCGCACAGCTCGTAGGCGACGTTGCTGACGATGAAGAGGGCGAGGGCGAGGGCGACCTCGCCCGGTCCGGCGAAGAAGAGGAGCGAGACGGTGACGACGGTCACCAGCGTCGTCGTCAGGAGGAAGCCGCGCCGATTCCCGCCTCGATCCGCGATTGCGCCGAGGACTGGGGAGAGGAGGGCGACGACGATCGCGGTGACGGTCACCCCGCGCGACCAGAGCGCCGTCCCCAGAATGGCGTCCGGCTCGCCGGTGGCCGGATCGAGGACGATCTGCTGGGTGAAGTAGACGCCGTAGATGAAGGTGACGATCAGCGTCGTGTACGCCGAGTTGGCGAAGTCGTAGATCGCCCAACCCCACACCGACCGACGGTCGTAGGCGGGAGCGGCAACACTCGGGGTCGTCAGGGGGTCGTCTCCTTCGGGCGAGCCGCGCCCCGGGACCGCGCGTCGGACCCGGGAACGGGGTGGACGGTACCGGGAGGCCGAGCATTGCGCGACCCTCCGAGGGGTGCCGACGTTCCCGGACTCTCTCCCCGCCATCTCCGACATCATGAATCGAATCGAAGGCCGGACCGTCCTCGTCACCGGCGCGACCGCCGGGATCGGCGAGGCGTGCGGGCGTCGCTTCGCCCGGGAGGGCGCGCGCGTCCTCCTCGTCGGGCGCCGCACCGAGCGCCTGGACGCCCTCGCCACGGAGCTCGCGGACACGGATGCGGCCGAGGTGCACACCTTCGCGGTCGACGTGCGGGACCGCGGTGCCGTCGAGGCCCTGCGCGACGATGTGGCGGCGCGGGACCTCCTCCCCGACGTGCTGGTCAACAACGCCGGGAAGGCGCTCGGGCTCGAACTCCTCCACGAGGGAGACCCGGACGACTGGGACGAGATGATCGACACGAACGTCAAGGGCCTTCTCTACTTCACCCGGGCCTTCGTGCCGGCGATGGTCGAGCGCGACTTCGGGCACGTGGTGAACATCGGGAGTACGGCGGGTCGGTGGAGCTACCCGAAGGGCGCCGTCTACGCCGGGACGAAGTTCTCGGTGAAGGCGATCACCGAGGGGCTGAACATGGACCTCGTCGGGACGAAGGTCCGCGTGTCGAGCGTCGACCCCGGTCTCGTCGAGACCGAGTTCAGCGAGGTCCGCTTCCACGGCGACCGGGCCCGCGCCCGCACCGTCTACCAGGGGTACGAGCCGCTCCGCGCCGAAGACGTCGCGGACGCGGTGCACTACGTGGTGAACGCGCCCCCACACGTCGACGTCTTCAACCTGACGCTCCTCCCCACCGCCCAGCGCCACTCGATGGTCGTGCATCGCGAGGAGAGCGGGTCCTGAGGGACCCCATCCCCGCGTGAGCCCCGAACGCTCCTCCCCCGGGCTGATCGTCTTCGCGCTCTGGCTCCTCGTCTTCAGCGCGTCGAGCCAGATCATGATCATCTCCCCGATCCTGCCGGAGATCGGGGAGGCGCTCTCCATTCCCGACGCGGTGCTCGGCACGCTCGTATCGGCCTACGCCCTCATGGTCGGGGTGTTCGCGATCATCTCGGGGCCGATTTCGGACAAGATCGGTCGGCGACAGATCCTCCTGATCGGCACCGGGGTCATGACGGTCGCGCTCGTCTGCCACTACCTCGTCGTCGACTACTTCTCCTTCCTGGCGGTCCGCGTCTTCGCGGGGGTGGCGGGGGGCGTGCTGAGCGGGGCCGCAGTGAGCTACGTGGGCGACTACTTCCCGTACGAGCGTCGCGGGTGGGCGACCGGTTGGATCATGAGCGGCTCCGCCTTCGGGCAGATCATCGGCATCCCGCTCGGGATCGTCCTCGCCGAGCGGCTCGGCTTCCGGGCGCCCTTCGGTCTCTTCGCCGTGACGATGGCTGGCGCCTGGCTCCTCATCCTCTTCCGGGTGCCCCAACCCGAGGTCCAGCGCAGCACCGCCCGGCTGACGATCGGGAAGGCGATTCGGCGCTACGCGAGCATGCTCGTCCGCCCGGAGATCCGGCACGCGGCGATGGCCTTCTTCCTGATGTTCATGGGGATCGGGCTCTACGTCGTCTACCTCCCGACCTGGCTGGAGCGGACCTTCCAGGTGGACGGCAACGCGATCGCGACTCTCTTCTTCGTGGGGGGGATCGCGAACGTGCTGAGCGGCCCGCAGGCGGGGCGGATCTCCGACCGGGTGGGCCGGAAGGGGATCATCCTGGGGGCGTGCGTCGGGCTCTGCGTCGCGATGCTCCTCACCACGGTGCTCGTGACGGAGTTCTGGATCGCCTACCCGGTCTTCTTCATGGTGATGGTGCTGATCGCCATGCGCGTCGGCCCCTTCTCCGCCCTCCTCACCGCCCTCGTCGACGACCGGCGGCGCGGATCGCTCCTGAGCCTGACCGTCGCGCTGGGCCAGGTCGGCTTCGCCGTCGGCTCCGCGATGGCGGGTCCGCTCTACGAGGGCGGCGGGTACGCGAGCAGCACGGTGCTCGCCGCGATCTCCGTCCTCGGGATGGGGCTGATGGTGTGGTACCTCGTTCCCGAGCCACCCCTCCACCGTGACGCCCCGGCTGCGGCCCGGTAGGTTGCGGCGGTCCGGCCGACACCGATCGGTCGCGAGTCCCCCGCACCTCCAAGCCACGTGACCTCAACCGGCCCCCGCACGATTCGGATCCTCATCGTCGAGGACTCGGTCGATCAGGCCATGTTCCTGCGGGGGATGCTCGAGTCGACCGGGTGGTACGACGTCGACTGGGCCCAGGACGGGGCGCGGGCGGTACAGCTCTTCGGCGAGCAGGAGTACGACGTCGTCCTCACCGACCTGAACCTCCCCGGGATGGACGGCTTCGACCTGACCCGCGAGATCAAGCGCACCTCGACGGTCCCGGTCATCGCGGTCACCGGCTACACGCACCAGAGCTACTTCGAATCGGCGTACCGGGCGGGCGCGGATGCGCTCGTTCAGAAGCCGGTCGAGCGCGACGAGCTGGTCGGCAGACTGCGCGAGTTCCTCCCGGAGCTGCACCCGGCCCGGAGCGAGGGCGTCCGCGTCTTCGCGCTGGAAGCGCTCCCGGGCGACGCGATCGGGGGGTGCGGCGG
>JANQLR010000098.1 GCA_028280525.1 Longimicrobiales bacterium | reverse complement strand
GGGCGGCAGCGGGGGGTAGCCTTCGACCGGAGGTCGCTCCCCGTGGCGTGAACGGGTTTCGGGCGATCCGGGAGCGGGGGGAGGTGTGGCGGCGTCGCGAGGCGCGGCCTAGCTTGCCCCTGCTCCCGGTATTGCCCCCTTCGAGGCTTCATGGACGCCTTCGCGCACCGCCCCCTCAGCATCCTCCTCGTTTCCGCGGAGCCGGCCCGCTCCGACCAGGTGGTCGGGCACCTCACGGCCATGCGGAACACCGAGGTGTATGTCCATGTGTCGGGGACGCTTGCGGATGCATTGGAGCGGCTCTCGCGCGGTGACGTGGACGTCATCGTGATGGAGCTCGACCTCCCGGACTCGGACGGCCTCACGACCTTCGAGCGGACGATCGCCTTCGCGCCCAAGGTCCCGGTCCTGGTGATCTCGGAGCGGGAGGAGGACGAGATGGCGATCCGGGCGGTGCAGGGGGGTGCACAGGACTGCATCCCCTTTCGCGAGCTGTCGCCCTCGGTGCTCCGCCGAGCGATCCGACATGGGATGGAACGGCAGCGCCTCATGGGCGCGCTTCGCTCCCTCGCCCTGATCGACGACCTCACCGGGCTGTACAATCGGAGGGGCTTCGCCGACCTGGGAGAGCAGCTGCTGAAGCTCGCGCGACGTGCAGGAAGGGGTGCTGCGCTGGTCTACGTGAACCTCGACCGTTTCCGGACGATCAACGATACCCTCGGGCATCACATGGGAGATCGCGCTCTGGTGCGGGTCGCGGATATTCTGAGGATGACCTTCCGCCGCTCCGATGTCCTCGCCCGGATGGCGGGGGACGAGTTCGCGGTGCTCGCGCCCGAGAGCGGGGAGGGAGTGGAGGACCTCGCGAGTCGGGTGCGTGGGGCCGTCCAGGAGCACAATCGGATCAGTCGGGATCCCTTCCAGCTCTCGGTGAGCGTCGGGGTCGCGACCTACGATGGCGACGGCCGGGTCCGCCTGGAGGATCTCCTCGCGGAGGCCGACCGGAGCATGTACGAAGACAAGAGCGGCAAGCGAAAGATGGTGGCGCAGTGAGCGACGAGCGCGAAATGACGACCGAGCGCCCCCAGGGTGTCTCGCTCCACTGGCTGGTCCGGATCGCGGAGCGCGCCGGTCCCGGGACGGAAGACCGTGTCGACGTCCCGGCCGGCGCCCCGATCACGGACGCCTGGAGCGTCGTCATCCGCGGGTACCACATCGACGAGCCCGAGCTCGCTCGACTGGTCGCGTCCTACTACCGGCTGGAGGTCGCCGACTTCAAGACGGCGGACCCGAATGCCGCACTCCTCCTCTCCGAGGCGATGTGCCGGAAGCACCACATCTTCCCCCTCTACGACGACGACCGGCACCTCGTGATCGCGACCTGCGATCCGACCGACGTCGAGATGGAGCGCGCGGTCGGCTTCTCCACGGGGCGCACCGCCGTCTTCCAGGTCGCCTCTCCGAATCAGATTCAGGATGCGCTCGACGGCCGCTTCTCGCCCGAGCGGCAGGTGGAGTCGCTGCTCGGATCGCTGGAGGCGGAGCTCGACGACGCCGATGCGGTCAAGCTCGTCGAGGAGATGGGCCCGGAGTCCGTCTCCGAGGACGACGTCCGCGCGACGCCGGTGGTGAAGCTCACCAACCTGATCATCACCGACGGGATCGCGCAGGGCGCCTCCGACATCCACGTCGAGCCGGGCCGGAAGATCGGCTCGGTGCGCTACCGCGTGGACGGCGTGCTCCGCAAGCACATGGACCTGCCGATGGCGGCGCTCAACCGCGTCATCTCGCGCATCAAGATCCTCTCGAAGCTCGACATCGCCGACCGCCTCCGCCCGCAGGACGGAAAGGCCCGCGTGCGGATCCGGAACCTCCACTACGACCTGCGCGTCTCGACGCTCCCGGCGGCGGGGTCGGAGAAGTGCGTCATCCGGATCCTCGACTCCTCCGCGTCCCTGACCCTCGACGACCTCGACCTGCCCGGTGAGGAGCTCGAGCGGATGCGCGGTCTCCTGACCCATCGGGACGGGATCGTCGTGATCACCGGGCCGACCGGCTCCGGGAAGACGACGACGCTCTACGGCGCGCTCCGGGAGCTGGCCGACGGAAAGATCAACATCATGACGGTCGAGGACCCGATCGAGTACGATCTCCCCTCGATCACGCAGACCCAGGTCGAGACGAAGCAGGGGATGACCTTCGGCGGGGCGCTGCGTGCGATCCTGCGTCAGGACCCGGATGTGATCCTCATCGGTGAGATCCGGGACAAGGAGACGGTAACCGTCGCCGCCCAGGCCGCGATGACCGGTCACCTGGTGCTCGCCACCGTCCACGCGAACGACGCGGTCAGCGCCGTCGCCCGCATGGCCGACATGGGGCTGCCCTATCCCACGATCGCGCAGACGCTCCGGGGCGCGCTCGCCCAGCGGCTCCTCCGCCGGGTCTGCTCGACCTGTGCCGAGCCGGTACGCGGTGCCCTCACCCCGGACGAGCAGCGTCTGACGGAGAGACATGGCATCGAGCCGGTGGTCCGGGCGGTCGGGTGCTCCGAGTGCGGCTTCAGCGGGTACCGCGGCCGGCTCCCGGTGGTCGAGGTCATGGTCGCCGGTCCGCGCTTCGCCCAGGCGGTCGAGCAGCGGAAGGGGCACTCCACCCTCACCCGGGTCGCCGCCCAGGGCGGGATGCGCGAGATGCACATCGTCGGGCTCGACTGGGTCCGGCAGGGGAAGACGACGCTCGTCGAGGTGGAGCGCGTCCTCGGTCAGTCGATCGAGGACGACACGGAGGAGGCGGACGAGGGTCCGCCCAAGGTCCTGGTGGTGGACGACGACGCCGACGCCCGCCTCCTGGTGCGCACGCTGATGGAGAAGCAGGGCTTCGTCGTCACCGAGGCGCGCGACGGGTACGAAGCGCTCGACATCCTCAAGGTGGACCCCGAGTTCCGCGTGGTCATCCTCGATCTGCTGATGCCCGGGATCAACGGGCGCGAGGTCCTCAAGCAGATCCGTTCGGCGGTCGATACCGCGGCGCTCCCCGTCCTCATCCGCACCGGGACCGGGACCGAACGCGACGAGACGGAGCTCCTCATGGCGGGGGCCGACGACTTCATCCCGAAGACCGCCGATCCGGAGCGACTTCTGGCCCGCGTACGCGCAGTCCTTCGACGCACGGTCTGACCCTTTCGCCGCCGCCTCGACGGCATCCGCTCCGGGATCGTGAGTTCGCGGGTCGTGTAGCCCCCCGGAGGCCCCACTTCGCGCGAGCGACGCGCGTTGACACCCATCGGCGCGGTGCCGAGCTTATCAGGCTTGTTGCGCGTCTCACCCATCTCCGGCACAGCAGTACATGTTCAAATCTCTGCGCGGTCGCCTGGTCACCATTGCGGTGGTCCTCGTGGTGGCGGGCTGGCAGCTCTACTCCGAGGGGCTGAAGTTCGGTCTCGACCTCCAGGGCGGGATGCACCTCGTCCTCATGATCGACGAGGAGGAGGGCTCCGAGTTCACCGACGAGGCTCGCAGCCAGATGATCGACCAGATCGAGATCGTGGTGCGTTCCCGCATCGACGAGCTCGGGGTCGAGGAGCCGCTGATCCAGAAGTCGGGCCAGGACCGGCTGATCGTGGAGCTGGCCGGGATCTCGGATCAGGAGCGGGCCCGAGACATCGTCCAGCAGGCCGCCTTCCTCGAGTTCAAGCTGGTCCTGGAGACGACGGAGCTGGAGCCGGCGCTCGCCCGCATCGATCGCGCGATCGTGGCCAGCCTCGGGCCGGACTCGCTGATGGCGCTCGACCGCGCCTTCGACGCGGCCGAGGCGACCGCGGGAGCCGACGAGCTCTCCGGACTCCTCTTCGGCACCGAGGGCGACTCGACCGCCGCCGAGGAGGCCGCCGCGGACGAGACTCCCGCCGAGGAGGCCGCCGCGCAGGAGGAGGAGCCCGAGCTGAACCTCCGTCCCTTCACCTACCTGCTCCAGCAGGGCGATCAGGTCGGGACCTTCCTGGTGGCGCTCGAGGATGTGGAGCTCGCCGAGGCCTTCCTCGCGCTTCCCTCGGTCGATCGAGCGCTCCCGCGCAACGTCGCGCTCCACTGGGGCAACGAGAACGTCGGGCTGGCCGGACGCACCTACCGCCGCCTCTACGTCCTCGAGGACGACGCCTTCCTGCGGGGGGACCGGCTGAACGACGCGATCGCCCAGCGGGATCCGCAGTTCCAGACGGCGCAGGTGGCCTTCGAGCTGAGCCGCGCCGGTGGGCGCGAGTTCTCCCGGGTCACCGGACAGCACGTCGGCGACTTCCTCGCGATCGTGCTCGACAACGAGGTCATGAGCGCCCCGGTCATTCAGGACCGCATCGGGTCGCGGGGCTCGATCAACCTGGGTTCCTCGCCGATGGAGGAGGCGCGCGACCTCGCCCTCGTCCTGCGTGCGGGAGCGCTCCCCGCGCCGGTCTCCATCGAGGAGCAGCGCACCGTCGACCCGTCGCTCGGGAAGGACTCGGTCGAGCGCGGCCGGATTGCCGGGATCATCGGCCTCGTGCTCGTCCTCGGCATCATGGTGGCCTACTACCGCATCGCCGGAACGCTCGCCGTCGCCGCCCTGATGGTCTACGTGGTGCTGGTCCTGGGCGGTCTGGCCGGGATCGGCGCGACGCTCACCCTCCCCGGCATCGCAGGGCTGATCCTCTCGATCGGGATGGCGGTGGACGCGAACGTCCTGATCTTCGAGCGCATCCGGGAGGAGCTGGTCGCCGGGCGCGCGACCCGCACCGCGGTCGAGGAGGGCTTCGCCCACGCGCGCTCCGCAATCGTCGACGCCAACATCACGACGCTGATCACCGCGCTGATCCTCTTCCAGTTCGGGACCGGCCCGGTCCGCGGCTTCGCCGTGACGCTCTCGATCGGGATCGTCGCCTCCTTCTTCTCCGCCCTCTACGTGACCCGCACCTTCTTCCTGGCGTACCTGTCGGGGAAGAAGGCGTCGGATCCCATCAGCATCTGAGCCATGCGTCTCTTCGGTAACGCCAACTACCGCTTCATCGCGAAGCGAAAGGGCGCCTACGTGGTGTCGTCGATCGCGATCCTCGTCGGGATCGCGGCGATGGTCGCCAACGTCGCCCTCATCGGGAACTGGCAGAACTACGGCGTCGACTTCACCGGCGGCGTGATCACCCAGGTCCAGTTCGACAACGCGACGACGGTCGGCGACGTCCGCTCCGCCGTCGGTGGCGCGGAGGGACCCGGCGTCACGCGCTTCAGCGGGGAGAACGTCTACAACATCCGCGCGCCCATCGACGAGGAGCTCTCGGTGGACGACGTCCGCGCGGGGATCGAGACGGCGCTGGATCAGGCCTTCGGGGCGGGGAGCTACACGATCCTCTTCTCCGACCTCGTCGGCCCGACGATCGGAGCCGAGCTGCAGCAGAAGGCCGCCTTCGCGATCCTCTTCTCCTTCCTGCTGACGCTCATCTACCTGGCCGTGCGCTTCGAGCTGCGCTTCGGGATGGCGGCGGTGATCGCCACGATGCACGACATCCTGATCACCCTCGGCTTCCTCGCGCTCTTCCGCGTCGAGATCGCCCTCCCGACCGTCGCGGCGATCCTGACCATCGTCGGGTACTCGCTGAACGACACGATCGTGGTCTTCGACCGCATCCGGGAGAACATGTCGGCGAAGGGCGCGCGCAAGATCGACCAGGAGGTCCTGGTGGACCGCTCGATCAACGAGACGCTGCCCCGGACGGTGCTGACCTCCGGGACGACGCTCGCCGTGCTGGTCGCGCTCCTGATCTTCGGGCCCGCCGTGATCCGGGACTTCAACATCGTCCTGATCCTCGGGGTGATGATCGGAACCTACTCCTCGATCTTCGTCGCCTCGCCGGCGCTCATCGAGATCCGCAAGCGGATGGGCGACGGAAGCTCCAAGGAGAAGAAGAAGCGGCCGCAGCCCGCGACCGTCTGATCCGATTCGATTCGGAAGGGCCCGGCCTCGACGGTCGGGCCCTTCTTCGTTCCGCCATGGTCTTCGACACCCACTGCCACCTCACCGCCGACGCCTTCGAAGGGGATCTGGAGGAGGTCCTCGGGCGGGCACGAGCCGCCGGGCTCGTGGGGATGACGTGCATCGCCTCCACCCCGGCCGACGCGGATGGCGCGATCGGGCTGGCCGAGTCGAACGCGGACATCTGGGCGACGGCGGGGGTCCACCCGCACGAGGCGGGTTCGGCGGAGCCCGGGTGGGACGCGGAGGTGGAGGCGCGTCTTCGGCACCCGAGGGTCGTGGCCGTCGGCGAGTGCGGGCTCGACTTTCACTACGACTTCGCCCCGCGCGATCGACAGTTCGACGTCTTCGCCCGACAGATCGAGCTGGCGGCGGCGCACGACCTCCCGCTCGTGGTGCACTCCCGCACCGCGGACCGGGAGATGCAGTCGTTCCTCTCCGAGATGCCCACCGGAGTGCGCGGCGTTCTCCACTGCTTCAGCGGGGGCGACGAGCTCCTCGACACGGCGCTCGGGAGGGGGTGGTACGTCTCCTTCGGAGGGATGGTCACCTTCAGGAAGTGGACGGACGAGGAGCGTCTACGCCGCGTCCCGGTGGATCGGCTTCTCGTGGAGACCGATTCCCCCTACCTTGCGCCGGTCCCGTTCCGGGGGAAGCGCAACGAGCCGGCGCACGTGGTGCGGGTCGTGGAGCGGATCGCGGAGCTGCGCGGCGAGGACCCCATCGAGACGGCGCGTCGGACGACGCGGAACGCGCTCGAGTTCTATCGGATCGAGACGGCTGGAGACTGACCGCAGGTGGAACTGATCATCGTCCTCATCGCCGTCGGTACCGGGCTCTACATGGCCTGGAACATCGGCGCCAACGATGTGGCGAACGCGATGGGGACCTCGGTCGGCTCCGGGGCGCTCACCCTCAAGCGGGCGGTCATCATCGCCGGCGTCTTCGAGTTCTCCGGCGCGGTCCTCGTGGGCGGTTCGGTCTCGGAGACGATTCGCCGGGGGATCCTGGACCCGACGCTCTACGGGGCGGGGACCTTCGACGGGACCGGGCCGCTCATCCTGGTGCTGGGGATGACGGCGGCCCTCCTCTCCGCGGCCATCTGGCTGCAGACCGCGACGTACTTCGGGCTCCCCGTCTCGACGACGCACTCGATCGTCGGCGCGGTGGTCGGCTTCGGGATCGCGTCGGCGGGCGTGGCCTCGGTCGACTGGCCCGCGGTCGGAAAGATCGTTGCGAGCTGGTTCGTCTCCCCGGCGCTCGGAGGGCTGCTGGGCTTCCTGAGTTTCCTCGCGGTCAAACGGCTCGTCCTCGACCAGGTCGACCCGGTGAGGGCCACGATCGCCGTCGCGCCGTACATGGTCGGCGTCGTCGCCTTCATCCTGGCGCTCACGACCGTCTACAAGGCGCTCGGCAAGGTCCTTCCGGATCCGCAGACCTCGACCGTCCTCCTCGCCTCGGCGGGCGTCGGCGGTGTCGGCGTCCTCTTCGCTCGCGCCTTCATCAATGCGGACCGCATCCCCCCGGAGGTGGGCGGCGACCCGGCGGCCTATGCCGAACGCGTCTTCTCCGTCCTGCAGATCGTCACGGCGGCCTTCGTCGCCTTCGCCCACGGCGCGAACGATGTCGCGAACGCGGTGGGTCCGCTGGCGACGGTCGTGGAGGTGGCGCGCGCCGGCTTCGAGACGGTTCCCGAGGCGATCCCGGTTCCGACCTGGATCCTCGCGGTCGGCGGTCTCGGGATCGTCGTCGGGCTGGCGACGTGGGGCTACCGCGTCATCGAGACGATCGGGAATCACATCACGGAGCTCACGCCGACGCGGGGCTTCTCCGCGGAGTTCGGGGCGGCCTGCACCGTCCTGATCGCCTCCGTCCTCGGCCTGCCGGTCAGCACGACGCACGTTCTGGTGGGCGGGGTGATCGGGGTCGGGCTCGTCATGGGGCTGCGGGCGCTCAACCTGAAGACGCTGGGCAACATCGCCGGGTCGTGGATCGCCACCGTGCCGATCGCCGCGCTCCTCTGCGCGGGCATCTTCACCGGGCTGCGGGCGATCTTCGCCTGAGGAGAGGACGGGGCGGAGTGAGCCGTCGAATCCAGGTTCTGCCGGACACCGTCGCGAACCAGATCGCGGCCGGCGAGGTCGTCGAGCGGCCGGCCTCGGTCGTGAAGGAGCTCGTCGAGAACGCCCTCGACGCCGAGGCCCGCTCCGTTCAGGTCCAGGTCGAGGGGGGCGGGAAGCGCCGGATTCGGGTCGCCGACGACGGATCCGGGATGGGGCGCGCCGACGCTCTGCTCTGCCTGGACCGGCACGCCACGAGCAAGATCCGCGAGGCCTCCGAGCTGGAGTCGGTCGCCAGCTTCGGCTTCCGGGGGGAGGCGCTCCCCTCGATCGCGGCGGTCTCCCGACTCACCCTCGAGACGTACGACGGCGTGGGGGCGAGCGGCACCCGTCTGCGAGCGACCGGCGGTCGGATCCTCGACGTCGTCGACCACCCCCGTCAGCAGGGGACGACGGTCGAGGTCTCGCGCCTCTTCTTCAACGCCCCGGCGCGCGGGAAATTCCTGAAGTCGGTCTCCGCGGAGACCCGGGCCACGAACGAGGTCCTGGTGACCCTCGCCATCGCCCACCCCGAGGTCGCCTTCGGCCTCTCCAGCGACGGCCGTACCCTCCTCGACCTCCCCGCCGGGGAGGGGCTGCGCGAACGTCTCGCGCGCCTCTGGGGCGACGAGGCCGCCGAGGGGCTGGTCGAACTGGATACCGAGGGGGACGGGTGGACGCTCCGCGGCTTCCTCCAGCGCCCCGACGTCGTCGAACCGGGGCTGAGGCGCGCCCAGCTCTACGTGCGCGACCGGGCCTTCCGGGATCCGCGCCTCATCCGGGCGCTCGACCGCGGCTACCGCACCACCGTCGTCGAAGGATACCGCCCCTGGGCCGTCCTCCGCTTCGACCCGCCAGCGGGCAGCGTGGACGTCAACGTGCACCCGCAGAAGGCGGAGGTCCGGTTCCGGGACCCCGGCTTCGTCGAGCGGCTGGTGGAGGAGGGGGTACGGGAGGTGCTGTCGAGGGCGTCGAGTGCGGCGCGGCTCGAGGGCGGGCGCGAGGCGTCCGGACCGGAGGGCGAGTCCGGGGCGGGTCCGGGGCGCTCCACATCCGACCTGACCCCCTTCGCGGCGCCCGCGGCGTCGGACGCGGGGGCGCCGGCGAGGGGCGGTGCGGGGTGGGGGGAGTCCGCTCCGACGCCTCCGGAGACCCCCCGGGTGTCCGAGAACCAGATGGCGCTCTTCGTGTCGGACGGGGGCAGCGCAGCGGACGACGGCGACGATGCGTCGGGGCAGGGGGACGCCGAGCCCGAGCTCCCGAGCTTCGGGCGGCCCCGCCTCTGGCAGGTCCACCGGATGTACATCCTCGCCGAGACGCGGGACGGCCTCCTCATCATCGACCAGCACTCGGCGCACGAGCGGGTCCTCTTCGAGCGGCTCATGCGGGCGTACGGCGAGGGCGGCGAGACGACGCAGCGACTTCTCTTCCCCCTGACGATCCGGCTCACGCCGGACGAGGTGGCGCAGGTCGAAGAGGTCCGTGGGCTCCTGCATCGCGCCGGGTTCGAGGTCGAGCTCTTCGGGAGCGACACCGTCCTGGTTCAGGGCGTCCCGAACCCGCACCCCTACTTCGACGCCGAGCGCTGCTTCCGCGAGATGATCGGGGAGCTGACCGCCGGCACCTCGGATCTCATGCGCTCCGCGCGGAATCAGCACGAGCGGATCGCCATGACCTTCGCCTGCAAGGGAGCGATCAAGGCAGGGCAGCGGCTCTCTGAGAACGAGATGAACGAGCTCTTCGACGCCCTCTTCGCCACCGAGCTGCCCCACCACGACGTCCACGGGCGCCCCACGATCGTCCGTCTCTCCTCGCGGGAGCTCGAGCGGAAGTTCGGGCGATGAGGCCGCGGATCCTCGTCATCACCGGCGCCACCACCTCGGGAAAGACCGAGCTGTCGCTCCGCGTGGCGCGGGAGATCGGGTGCGAGATCGTCTCGATGGACTCCCGGCAGGTCTACCGCGGGATGGACATCGCCACGGACAAGGTGAGCCGCGCCGAGCGGGCGCGATCCGGCGTCCCCCACTTCGGCCTCGACCTCGTCGACCCGGACCAGCGCTTCAGCGCCGGGCGGTACGCACGGGCGGCACGCGAGTGGATTGGGGAGATCGAGAGCCGGGGGCACGTCCCCCTCTTCGCCGGGGGGACCGGCTTCTTTCTGCGTGCGCTGATTGAGCCGATCTTCGCGGAGCCCGCGATGGAGGAGGAGCGGCGCGACGCGCTGCGCACCGTCCTCGAGGGGTGGCCGATGGAGCGCCTCGGCGCTGCCGCCCGGGCGCTCGACCCCGAACGGGCGGAGCTCGCCATCTCCGGCGGGCCGCAGAGGACGCTGCGAACGGTCGAGGTGCCCCTCCTGACCGGGCGGTCTCTCTCGTGGTGGCACGTCCACGCGCCGCAGGACGGACCGGCGATCCCCGCGCTCGTCGTCTGGGTCCGCGTGCCCCGGGAGGAGCTCGATCGGCGGATCGACGCCCGGGTGACCCGGATGTTCGAGGAGGGGCTCATGGGGGAGGTTCAACGCCTCCTGAACGCCGGGTACGGACCCGACGCGCCGGGGATGACCGGCACGGGGTATCGGGAGATGATCCAGGTCCTCGCGGGCGAACTCCCGCTGGAGGAGGGTCTGGACCGGATGCGGCAGCAGACGCGACAGTACGCACGACGGCAGATCACCTGGTTCCGGCACCAGCTACCCGAGTCGGCGCTCCATCTGGACGGTCTGCTCCCCATCGACGAGAAGGTCCGCATCATCGGCGACGCCTGGCGCGCCGCCCGCTCCACACCCACCGAGGCGTCCCCGTGAGGATCGGCATCACCTGTTACCCCACCTACGGCGGATCCGGCGCGATCGCGACCGAGTTGGGGATCTCCCTCGCGGAGCGCGGGCACGAGGTCCACTTCGTCTCCTACGCCCAGCCCTTCCGACTCGGCCACTTCCGGGAGCGGGTCTTCTTCCACGAAGTCGAGATGGAGCAGTACCCCCTCTTCGAGCACGCGCCGTACTCCCTCGCCCTCGCCGTCGAGCAGCATCGCGTCGCGGAGCGAGTCGGGCTCGACCTGATGCACGTCCACTACGCGATCCCGCACGCGACCTCGGCGTGGATCGCCCAGCAGATGCTCGCCGAGGAGGGCGGAAACCTCCCCGTCGTCACGACGCTGCACGGGACGGACATCACCCTCCTCGGGCTCCACCCCTCCTTCCACCGGATCACCCGCTTCTCGATCGAGCACTCCGACGGCATCACGGCGGTGTCGGACTTCCTCGCGGACGAGACGGCGCGGGACTTCGGGGTCGACCGCGGACGGATCCAGGTCGTCCCCAACTTCATCGACCCGGAGATCTACCACCCGGGGAAGGAGCCCTGTCACCGGGCCGCGCTCGCGCCGGACGGCGAGAAGATCCTCATGCACGTCTCGAACTTCCGACCGGTGAAGCGGGTCGAGGACGTGGTTCGCATCTACGCCCGCGTCCGGGGACGCCTCCCGGCGCGGCTGGTCTTCGTCGGCGACGGCCCCGAGCGCCCCCGCGCACTCCAGGTCGCGGAGGAGCTGGGCGTCGCGGACGGCGTGCTCTTCCTCGGCAAGCACGCCTCGGTGGACGAACTCCTCTCCTGCGCGGACCTCTTCCTCCTCCCGTCGGAGTCCGAGTCCTTCGGGCTCGCGGCGCTGGAGGCGATGGCGTGCGGCGCTCCGGTCGTCGCCACCCGCGTCGGCGGCCTCCCCGAGGTCGTGGTCGAGGACGAGGTCGGGCACCTGCTCGGAGTCGGGGATGTCGACGGGATGGCCGAGGCCGCGATTCGGATCCTCTCGGACCCGCAGCTCCATCGAAGGATGTCGGCCGCGGGACACGCGCACGCCGTGGCCGCCTTCGCGAAGGAGCGGGTCGTTCCGCGCTACGAGGCCGTCTACCAGTCCGTCCTCGCCGGAGTCGGCGCGGCGTGACCGCGTGGGAGGCGGTCGTCCTGGGCATCGTCCAGGGCGCGACGGAGTTTCTCCCCGTGTCGAGCTCGGGACACCTGGTCGTGGCGCAGGCCCTTCTCGGGCTGCGTCTCCCGGGCGTAGCCTTCGAGGTCGCCGTCCACCTCGCGACCCTCGTCTCCATCGCGGTCGTCTACCGGGAGCGAATCGCCGCGCTCGTCGCGGGCGTGCTTCGGCGGACGCCGGACCACCTCCGGGAGGCGGGGCTCCTCATCGTGGCGACGATTCCCGCCGCCCTGATCGGCGTTGGCTTCGGGGACGGGATCGAGGCGCTCTTCGACGCCCCCGAGGTCGCGGGCGTCTGCTTCCTGGTCACCGCGGGGCTCCTCTGGAGCACCCGTCGGGCGCTGGCGAAGGACCCCGAGGGGAAGGTCGACACCGTGCGGCTCGCCCTCCTGATCGGGGCCGCGCAGGCCTTCGCCATCCTGCCGGGGATCTCGCGGTCCGGCACGACCGTGGTGGTCGCCCTCTGGCTCGGGGTCGCCGGGCGGGAGGCGGCGGCCTTCTCCTTCCTCATGGCGATCCCCGCGATCGCAGGGGCGGCGGTCCTGCAGCTCCCCGAACTCTCCGGGGGCGCGGGGGTCGGCTCGACGGCGCTCCTCCTCGGCGGGGTCGCCGCGGCGCTGAGCGGGATCGTGGCCATCGCCTCCTTCCTCGCCCTCCTTCGGCGACAGCGCTTCCACCTCTTCTCCCTCTACCTCGTGCCGCTCGGGATCGCCTTCCTTGCCTGGCTGCGCGCCGGGGGCGGCGCAGGATGACGCTGCGCCGGGAGACGCTGGAGTTGATCCGGACCGCGCTCGCCGAGGACGTCGGGGCGGGGGACTGGACCACGGCGTGGACCGTCCCCGCCGGGACACGTGCCCGCGCCGGCATCTTCGCCAAGGCCGAGGTCGCCCTCTCCGGGGCCGAGGTCGCCCGGGCCGTCTTCCAGGAGGTCGACCCGACGCTGCAGGTCGAGCTTCACGTCGGCGACGGCGACGTCGTACCCACGGGGACCGAGGTGATGACGATCCGGGGCGCACTCCACGGCATCCTCTCCGCCGAACGGACGGCGCTCAACTTCCTCGGGCGGCTGAGCGGGGTCGCCACCCTCACCCGTCGCTTCGCCGACCGGGTGGAGGGCACCGGCGCCCGGGTGATCGACACCCGAAAGACGACGCCCGGCTTCCGACACCTCGAGAAGGCGGCGGTGGTGCACGGAGGGGGCGCCAATCACCGGATCGGACTCTGGGACATGGTGTTGATCAAGGAGAACCACATCGCCGGGGCAGGCGGTGTGGCGCGCGCCCTCGCCGCCGTGGCGAAGGCCAACACCCGGGGGATCCCGGTCGAGATCGAGGTTCGGAACCTCGAGGAGTTCGAGGAGGCGCTCGGCGGGCCGCTCCCCGACCGCATCATGCTCGACAACCTTCCTCCGGCGGTGCTCCGGACCGCGGTGGCCCGTGCGCGGGAGCTGGGCGACGCCCGGCCCGAACTCGAAGCGTCCGGGAACGTGCGCCTGGAGACGATCCGGGAGATCGCGGAGACGGGGGTGGACTACATCTCCGTCGGGGCGCTGACGCACTCCGCTCCGGTCGCCGATCTCTCCCTCCGCGTGGTCCGCAGCGAGGCCCCCCGGTGACGGAGGCGGGCGCCCCCTCGACGCACTGGGAGGGCGAGCCGGTCGGCGTGTGGCGCACGATGTGGGGGCTTCCGGAGTTCGTGGCGCTTCCGACCGTGTCATCGACGAACGCCTGGCTGCGCGAGCACCGACCCGACGCCCCCGACTTCACCACCGTCGTCGCCGAGGAACAGACCGCGGGGCGGGGACGGGGGGACGCGAGCTGGAAGTCTCCGCCGGGGGGACTCTGGTTCAGCGTGGCGAACCGCAGCCACACCCCGACCGCCGACGGCCTCCTCCCCCTCCGGCTGGGGCTCGCCGTGTCGCACGCCGTGGGAGAGGTCACCGGGGTACCGGTCCGGATCAAGTGGCCGAACGACCTCTGGGTGGGCGAGCGGAAGCTCGGAGGCATCCTGTGCGAGGCGGGGCCGCGGGGGCTCGTCCTCGGAATCGGGCTCAACCTGCGCTCCGCCCCGGAGTCGCCGGGACTCCGGATTCCCGCGATCGCGTTGGAGGAGGCCGCCGGCGCGCGTGTCTCGCGCGCGGCGCTCCTCGGCGCGATCCTCCGTGAGGCTCGTCAACGGATCGCCGCGGCCGCCGCAGTCCTGAGTCCCGACGAACAGGAGGAGCTCCGGTCCCGGGACCTGCTCCGGGGACGGGAGATCGCGGTCCGCCCCGGTCCTCGGGGGAGGGCCGTGGGGATCGACCCGCGCGGTCGCCTGATGATCGAGACGCCGACGGGCGTCGAGCACGTCTACTCCGGGAGCATCGACTTCGCCGGCGGGTGAGGCGACTCCCGCAATCGGAAGAGGGCCAGCCTGATGCAGCTCGTCGTCGATGTCGGCAACACCGAAACCGTCCTCGGGATCGTGGAGGGCCGGACGGGCCTGAAGGGCCACTGGCGGGTCTCCACCGCGACGCCCCGGACCCCCGACGAGTACACCCACCTCCTGCGCGGCCTCGTGCGAGAGGGCGGTTTCGAGCGCGAGGATCTGACCCGCGCGGTCCTCGGCTCCGTCGTACCCGCCTCCACGAACGTTCTGGTGCCGACGCTGGAGCGGATGGTCCGCGGAGAGGTCGTCGTGGTCGACGCCCTCTCGGAGCTCCCGATCGCTCTGGACGTGGAGGAGCCGCTCACCGTCGGGGCCGACCGGATCGTGAATACCCTCGCGGCCCGGGAGATCTACGGGCGGGACACCCTCGCCGTCGATCTCGGGACCGCCACGACCTACGACCTGATCACCGCCGACGGACGCTTCCTCGGCGGCGTCATCGCGCCGGGGGTGTCCGCAGGTCTCGAGTGGCTCGGCCGCCGCACCGCGAAGCTCCCCCGGGTGGGATTCCGCCCGCCGCCCACCGTGATCGGTCGCCGTACCGAGGTCTGCATCCAGTCGGGGATCTTCTACGGGGTGATCGACGCGCTCGACGGGATGGTGGACCGGCTCGTTCGCGAGTGGGGGGTCGACGACCCGCTCGTGGTCGCGACCGGGGGGTACGCGACCCGGATCGGGGAGTTCTCGACCCGGGTGGAGCGGGTCGAGCCGTGGCTCACCCTCTACGGCCTGGCGATCGCCGGGGAGATGCTCGGGAGCTGAGGGGCGTCCAGCCGGGGCGGGGAAGAAGAGGACGTCAGCGGGCCAGACGGGCCGCGTACCACGCCACCCAGGGGTTCCAGCGCCCGAGGAGGCGCGTCCAGGCGTAGATCCGCTTCACCTCGGGGCGCGTGATCTTGGTCTCCTCCTCGAAGACCTTCGGGTTCTTGCGACTGATCGCGAGGGTTCGGACCGCAAAGAGGTAGGGGAGGAGGCAGAAGAGGCGAATCCCGCGCTCCCTCCCCGGCAGGACGGAGATGTAGCTCTGCGCGGCGGCCAGGTGTGCCTCCGCCTTCGGCACCATCCGGTCGAGAATCTCGATCTCCGTCTCGCGGGTCCGCCGGCCCGGCTCGAAGAGTTCGGAGGGAAGCATCCGGCCCGGAACGTACTCGTCCGGGACGAAGATCCAGCCCCGCTCCCAGTCGGAGTGGAGACCCCGGATGACGTTGACCGTCTGGAGGGCGAGGCCGAACTCCCGGCCGAGGACCATCATCTCGTCCTGCCGGGCGCGCACCTCGGGGATGCGATCCGCGAAGAGTTCGGTCAGGAGCCACCCGACCCGGCCCGCGACCTCGTGCATGTAGTCGTCCAGGGCCGCCTCGTCGGGGATGTCCGGCCCCCGCGCGGCCCAGCGTGCCATCCCCTCGGTGGAGTCGGTGACGTGACGCCCAACGATGTCGCGGGCCACGGGGCGCATGCCGAGGAAGCCGTCGTGGACGATGCGGACGTTGCGGGCGACGAGGGCGTCGGGCGTCTCGTCGGGGATCCGCTGAAGGATGGCCTCGAGCTCGTCGACGGCCTCCTCACCCCGCAGGACCCGGACCCAGCGCTGGAGGAGAGGGACCTTCTCCCGGGCGTCCATCGACTCGTTGTCCTCCAGGTAGTCGGAGACGCGGAGGAGGAGGTAGGCGACCTCGATCTCGCTCCGGAGCGGTTCCGGGAGGAGGTCGATGCCGATGGCGAAGGTCCGGCTCGCCGCGTGGAGGAGTTCGTTCAGGGTGGGCATGGCGCCGGAAGGTACCATCGGGGGGCGGATCG
>JANQLR010000093.1 GCA_028280525.1 Longimicrobiales bacterium | reverse complement strand
ACTCCGACTCTGACTCGAGCATCTCGATCAGGCGTCGCAGCGCGCGCTCGACGCCCAGGATCCCGACGGCGCGAGCCGCAGCGGCTCGAACGGTCGGGTCCGTGTCCTCGAGCTTCCCCACGACCAGGAAGGCCGCGTTCTCACCGCCGATCCGCGAGAGGGCCGTGACCGTCTCGCGTCGCACGGTCGGGTTCTCGTGCGCGAGCGTCCCGGTGAGGTGCTCGACGCCGGCCTCATCCCCGACCTGGCCGAGGATCGTGACCGCGTTGCGGACGACGTACCAGTTGTCGTCCTCGACCATCCGCTCGAGCACGGGCCGGGCGTCGGCGCCGAGTGCGACGATCGCCTCGACGAGGACGCGCCGGACGCTCCGGTCCTTCGCGGTGTCGAGTTCCTCTCCCAGAGCCTCGGCCATGGTCGGACCGAGCCGGGAGACGAGGGTGGTCAGGTCGGCCCGGGACGACTCGTCCCCAACCGCCTGGACGAGTCGCATCGCGAGGGCACCGGCCACGCCGGGGTTCAGGAGTTCGCGAGCCAGCTCCGCCGACACCTCGTCACGCATCCCCGCCTGAGCCAGCGCCTCCACCGCTTCCATCATGGCTCGTCCCGCGCTGCGGGACCGCGCGTCGTGGAAGGCACGGCGAAGCCTGGGCACGCGCTCCGGACGCTCCTCCGGCTCGGCGCGCAGGAAGGTGGCGACCTCCCGCATCAGCTGGTCGTGACCGGGGGCGTTCTCCGACATGTCGGGCGTCGGGTCGACCCCGGATTCCGCGACCCAGGCGATATCGTCCGTCGCCGCAGGATCGTGCTCGACCGCCTCCGTGCCCGTCGCCTCGACTGGCGGGGAGAGCTCGGACGGGGCATCCTCGCCCCCGTGAGGCGCGCGGGGCTCCTCGGAGTCCGAGAAGAGCGCGTCGATCGAGCGTGCGATTCCCCGGAGCGGGGGCGTAGCGGAGTGTTCTTCGGTCATGGCGGCCGGGTGCAGGATCCTCTGCACCGAGCGGTGGAAGAGGGTTTTCGGAATGTACTTTCATGCTCAGAAGAGGGCCAAGCGCCCTTCATCCCGGTGCGGTGCGGTCCCGTGGCTCCTGGCTCTCCTCGCTCTCGCGGCCCCGGGCGACGCGATCGTGGGGCAGTCGCCGGAGTCCCGGACCCGGATCGTCATCCTCGGATCGGGCACGCCGAATGCCGACCCCGAGCGGTCCGGACCGTCGCTCGCGATCGTGGTCGACTCGGTCCCCTACCTGGTCGACGCCGGACCGGGAGTGGTTCGCCGGGCCGCGGCGGCGGCCGCGCAGGGAATCCCCGCGCTCGAGCCTCCGCGACTCGCGACGGTCTTCCTGACCCACCTGCACTCCGACCACACCGTCGGTCTCCCCGACCTCTTCCTGACCCCCTGGGTCCTCGAGCGCGACCGACCGCTCCGCGTCGTCGGGCCACGCGGAACGGAGCGGATGCTGCACCACATCCGCGAGGCGTGGCTCCCGGACATCCAGAACCGGCTCTTCGGGATGGAGCCGGCGAACGACGCGGGACACCGGGTCGACGCCTCCGACGTGGAACCCGGCGTCGTCTTCCAGGACGAGCGGGTGACGGTGACCGCCTTCGCCGTCCGCCATGGCTCGTGGCCCCGGAGCCAGTCGTTCGGCTACCGCTTCGAGACGCCGGACCGGGTGATCGTCGTCTCCGGCGACGCCGCGCCCTCCGAGAGCGTCGTCGAGATGTGCGACGGGTGCGACGTCCTCGTCCACGAGGTCTACGCCCGTTCCGGGTGGGAGCGGCGCGACGCGATCTGGCAGCGCTACCACGCCGCCTCGCACACCTCGGGGCCCGAACTCGGCGAGCTCGCGGCGCGCGCCCGTCCCGGCACCCTCGTCCTGACGCATCAGCTCCTCTGGGGCGCGACGCCGGAGGAGCTCGTGGCGGAGGTGGCCGCCGGGTTCGACGGCCGGATCGTCTACGCGAACGACCTCGACGTCATCCGCTGACTCCGGGACGGTCCGCCGGCGGGATCCGGCCCGCCGACCGGCCCGAGGGTCAGGAGGGCGAGATCGCCGGTGCCTCGGGCCGGGTGGCCGGGAGCTCGGCCTTCGTCCAGGCGAGCCACCCGCCAGCCACGTCCACGGCGTCCTTCCCCGCCGCCATCAGGACGCTCTGTGCGATCGCCGAGCGACCGCCGCTCTGACACGACACGAGGATCGGGGCGTCGTCCGGGAGCTCGTCGAGGTGGCGATGGAGGTGGCCCAGATGGATGTGTCGGGAGCCCTCGGGACGGCCCGCCTGGACCTCGCTCCGCCCGCGAACGTCGATCAGGAGTTCGCCGACCCGGGCGCGGGCGTGCGCCGTCTCGACCGGCACGATCTCCGCCGACCCCGGATCGGGGAGGGCCGGGACCGCCTCCGCGCCGACCCACCCTCGGACCCGATCCAGACCGATCAGCGCGAGCGCCTGCGCGGCAGCCGTCGCCTCCTCCTGATCCGCGGCCACGAGGAGGATCTCCCGCTCCGGGTCGAGGAGCCACCCCGACCAGTTGAGGAAGGAGCGGTTGAAGGGCAGGCTGACCGAGCCGCGCCGGTGCGCCGCCTTCCACGCGTCGCGCGGTCGCAGATCGACGATGTGCCCGCCCGTGTGCTCGCCGAGGGCGTCGTCGGGCAGGCGGGTGGGGGCGACCGGGCCCACCAGCAGGGGCGGCCCGTCGCGGTTGAGCCGCTTCATCGTGGCGAAGTAGGTCGGCGGCTCCGGCTGGTCCGAGAGGACCTCGGCGACGAATCCCTCCTCCGTGTCGTGGGCGAGCGCCCAGTTCACCACGCGCTCGTACCCCAGCGTCGAGGTCGGTACGGCGCCGAGCGCCTTCCCGCACGCCGAGCCCGCGCCGTGCCCCGGCCAGAGCTGCAGGTGATCCGGGAGTTCGCGGATCCGCTCGAGCGAGCAGTAGAGGTCGCGCGCGCCCGCCTCCATCGTCCCCTCGAATCCGGCCGCGGTCTCGTGCAGATCGGGTCGCCCGACATCCCCCACCAAGAGGAAGTCGCCGCTCAGCAGCCCCATCGGCTCCTCCGTCGCGGCGGTGTCGGTCACCAGGAAGCAGATGTGCTCCGGAGTGTGTCCGGGGGTGTGAAGCACCTCGAAGCGGATCGCGCCGAGGGAGAAGACGTCGCCGTCGGCGACGAGCGTCGCCCCGTCCGTCTCGGCGAAGCGATACGACCAGTCCGGTCCGCCGTGCGCCGACAGGAGCAGCTCCGCGCCGGCGCGACGCGCGAGCTCGCGGCTCCCGGAGAGGTAGTCGGCGTGGATGTGCGTCTCGGTGACCCGCACGATCCGCATCCCCTCCTCGGCCGCCGCCTCCAGATACCGGTCCGGATCCCGGAGGGGATCGACGACGATCGCCTCCCCGGTGCGCTGACAGCCGATGAGGTAGGAGGCCTGGGCGAGGGTGTCGTCGTAGAGGCGGCGGAAGAGCATCGACGGGGTGGGTTCAGGTGGACGGAAGGCCGGCCAGGGCGTTCTCGACGAGTATTGCGACCGCGATGACGATGAGGAAGATCGCGAACCCCTTCCGAAGGGCGGCGGGGCTCGCCGAGCGCATCCACCGCGTCCCGACGAAGACGCCGAGGATGGAGAGCCCGGCGAAGCCGAGCAACGGACCCCACGGGACCTCCACGGTGCCGGCGTAGCCCGCGAAGCCCGACGCCGCATTCATGGTGATGACCAGGAGCGAGGTCGAGATCGCGCGGTGAATGGGGAGCCGGAGGAGGAGGACGAGCGCCGGAACGATCATGAAGCCCCCTCCGACGCCCACGACGCCGGTGAGGATGCCGACGCCGAAGGCGACGGGGCCGACGGCCGACCAGCTCCGCGGAGGCTCCTCCTCCGCCTCCGGCCGCTCCTTCCGCCGCAGCATCAGCGTCGCGGCGATCAGCATCACGGTCGCGAAGAGGAGGAGCTGGACCGTCTCCGGGAGGAAGGCGGCGAGCCGCGCCCCGCCGTACGCGCCGGCCATCGCGAAGAGCCCGAAGCCGATCCCGGTGCCGACGGCGATCCGGCCTCCCCCGCCCTGCCTCAGCGCCCCCACGAAGGCGGTGGTACCGACAACGGCGAGCGACGCGGCAACCGCCTGACGCACCTCGAAGCCGAGGACGTACACGAAGATCGGAACGGTGAGGACCGATCCCCCTCCGCCGAGGAGGCCGAGGGAGAGGCCGACGAGGAATCCGAGCGCGGTGCCGAGGAGGAGCATGGCGGAGTCTCGCGGATCCGCGCTCCGGGCGCACCCTCCCACCCACCTTGCCCCCGGGCTTCGCCGGGTCGCACCTTCGGCCCTCGAATCGCCGCCCGGACCCATCCCCGACCCTGCCCGCCATGGCCTCGCTCCGCCTCGCCCCGCCCGTCACCACCACCGACCGATCGGTCGCCCCCGACACCGTCGTCCCGGGTGCCGTTCGGCGAGCCCTACGGCAGACCCCCGTCGCCGGCCTCGCCGCGCTGGCGATCGCCCTGCCGACCGCCGACCCGGCGGCCGCCCAGGAGGCGCCTGCCCCCGTCGGGATCGAGGCGCTCGACTTCCGCACGATCGGTCCGGCGACGATGTCGGGCCGGATCGTCGACCTCGCCGTCGACGAGGCGAACCCCGCGCACTTCCTCATGGCCACCTCGACCGGCGGCCTGTGGAAGACCACCACGGGCGGGATGACGATCGAGCCGATCTTCGAGGACATGCCGACCCACTCGATCGGCGATGTCGCGATGCACCAGGCCGACCCGAACCTCATCTGGCTCGGGATGGGGGAGCGGGCGAGCCGACAGTCGTCGTCCTGGGGCGACGGCGTCTGGAAGTCGACCGACGGCGGCGAGACATGGGCGCACATGGGGCTCGAGGACTCGAAGCACATCGGGCGCGTGCGGATCCATCCGCGGAACCCCGACATCGTCTTCGTCGCCGCGATGGGACACCTCTGGGGCCCGAACGACGAGCGCGGCCTCTACCGGACGGAGGACGGCGGGGCGACGTGGGAGCGGGTGATCCGCGTCGACGAGGATACCGGCGCCGTCGACGTCATCTTCGACCCGATGGATCCGTCGATCCTCTACGCGGCGACGTACCAGCGGCGCCGTCGCCCCTACGCCTTCCACGGCGGGGGCCCCGGCTCCGCGCTCTGGAAGAGCATGGACGGCGGATCGAGCTGGCAGAAGCTCACCAACAACGGACTCGACAATGGTCTTCCCGAAGGCGACATCGGCCGCATCGGGATCGACATCTACCGGGGTGATTCGAACATCGTCTACGTCTCGGTCGAGCAGGGCGAGCGCTACAACGCCTCGACCGCCTACGAGCAGCGCTACGCCGGGATCTACCGCTCCGAGGACAGGGGCGAGAGCTGGGAGTTCATGTCCGACTGGAATCCGCGACCGATGTACGCGTCGCAGATCACCGTCGACCCGAACGACGACCAGCGCATCTACATGGTCAACGCCTATTCCTTCTCGGACGACGGCGGGCGCACCTTCACCGTTCCGCGGCAGTCGCTGCACGGCGACGACCGCCTCGTCTGGGTGAACCCGGCCAACTCGAACCACGTCATGAAGGCGGACGACGGCGGCCTCGGGATCAGCTGGGACCGCGGGCTGACCTGGATGTACATGACCCACCTCCCGGTCTCGCAGTTCTACCGGATCGGACTCGACAACTCCGTTCCCTTCCGGGTGTGCGGGGGGCTGCAGGACAACGGGTCGTGGTGCGGGCCGAGCGCGACGTACCGCTCCGAGGGGATCCTGAACGAGGACTGGTTCAAGGTCGGCGGGGGCGACGGCTTCCGGAACGTCTTCGACCCGGACAACCGCACCCTCTACACCGAGTCGCAGTACCTCGGGCTCTCGCGCCTGGACCTCGTGACGGGGGAGCGAACCTCGATCCGTCCCGGGGCACCGGAGGGCTTCATCGGTCCGCGCCGCAACTGGACCACCTGGCCGGACCTCTCGGACCCGGAGCAGCGCCTCGGCAACGCGATGCCTCCGGGGAACTGGGACGGCCCCTTCTTCCTCTCGCCCCACGACCCGAACACGATCTACGCCGGTCTCGACGAGCTCTACGTGAGCCACGACCGCGGCGACAACTGGACCTCGCTCGGCAACCTCACGAGCGGGGTCGACCGCCGGACGCTGCGGACGATGGGCGAACTCTCCGACTCGATGACGCTCTCCCTCGACGACGGCATCCCGTACTACCCGACGCTCACCGAGCTCGCCGAGAGCCCCCTCGTGCAGGGGATCCTCTACGCGGGGACGGACGACGGTCAGGTGCAGGTCTCGACCGACGGCGGCCTCACCTGGACGCAGGTCAACGACCGACTTCCCGGTCTGCCCGGCGATACCTGGATCTCCGGGATCGAGCCGAGCCGTTTCGTGGAGGGGCGCGTCTACCTGACCTCGAACAACTACCGGAACGACGACTACGCGAACTACGTCTACGTCTCCGAGGACGTCGGGCAGACGTGGAGGCGGATCGACGGTGGACTCCCCGAGGGCACCGTGGCGCGCCCGCTCCGAGAGGACCCGCGCAATCCGGACGTCCTCTACCTCGGCACCGAATTCGGGCTCTACGTCTCGCTCGACCGCGGAACGACGTGGACCGAGATGCAGGGTCTCCCCCGCCTCCCGGTCAACGACCTCCACATCCACGCCCGCGACAACGACCTCGTCCTCGGCACGCACGGCCGCGGCATCTGGATCCTCGACGACGTCAACGCGATCCAGCAGCTCGGAGCGATCGACCGCGCCAACCCGTACCTCTTCGTGCCGGAGCCGGCGGTCCAGATCCGCTACCGGAGCGAGCGGGGGCACACGGGGGACATGATCTACGAGGGGGAGAACCCACCGGCCGGCGCGATTCTCGACTACTGGCTCCCCGAAGGCGAGTCCACCGACGACCTGTCGCTCCGCATCATGGACGGCCAGAACGCGCACGTCGCCACCGTGCCGATCCCGTCGCGCGGGGTCGAGGCGGGCCGGGTGAACCGGATCGTCTGGAACCTCCGCATGGGGCTTGAGGAGGGTGGTGCTCCGAACGGACCGCCGGTCATGCCCGGGACGTACACCGTCCGTCTGCAGATCGACGGGGGCTTCGGCTGGCAGCAGCAGCTCGTCGTCCACCCGGATCCCCGACTCGAGGTCGACCCCGCGGTGCGGCGCATGTGGACGCAGGAGCTCCTGGAGCGGTACCGACTCGTCGGGGAGGTCACGGCCTTCGCCGGGGAGGTCCGCGACGCGGTGGAGGCGCTCGAGGAGGAGGACGCCTCCGCCCGCGCCGCCAAGCTCCGCGACCTGGGGCGCGAGGCGAACGAGCTGCGCTCGCGAGCCTTCCGCCTGCGGGGGCTCGAGGGGGAGATCCGGATGCCGACCGGCGACGAGGCTTCGCTCCGCACCTTCGTGCAGGAGATGCTCGAGACGTTGAGGACCGAGTTCCAGGCGGCGCGCTGAAGCGATGAGCGGTCGCTCCCTCGGCCAGCTGCGCGGCCTCCTCGTCGAGGGCGCGATGATCACCTTCGCCGTCATCCTGGGCTTCCTCGTGACCGACTGGGGAGAGGACCGTCGGGAACGGCTGCGCTCGGCCGAGGCGCTCGAACGGGTGCGGGCCGAGCTTCGGATGAACCTCGCCGAACTGGAACGAGCTCTCCCCTACTGGGAGTCGATGGGGGCGCGCTTCGACTCGGTCCTCGCCGTCGAGGCCGACGTCTCCGTCTGGGAGCTGGAGGTCCCGGACGACTGGCGCGGGCTCTCCCCTCCCTCGGTTCGGAGCGCTTCTTGGGAGGTTGCCCGCTCGACCAGGGCGCTGGGACAGCTCCCCTTCGGTACGGTCGACCAGGCGGCGATCGCGTACGAGTCGCTCGACGATCTCGACCAGGTCCTCGACGAGGCGATCGCCTCGCTGCTCCAGGGCAGGCTGGAGCGGCTGAGCGAGTGGCGGAGGACCTTTTCGCTGCTCGAGGACGTGGGCGGCGGCGCCCTGATCCTGACCCGACGGTCGATCGAGGGGCCGAACGACGGAGAGGAGACACCCGGGGGTTGACGGCAGCCCGCTCGGCGGATCAGTTGAGAACGGTTCTCATTCTCCCATCTGCTCCATACACATGGTCCCGCTCCGCGCGCTCCCCTCCGCCCTCCTCGTCCTTCTCTCCGCTGCCTGCGCGACGGCGCCGTCGAGTGGAGGGCCGGCGCCATCGGGTTCGGGCTCGGAGGCCCCTCGGGCCGCCCAGGACCGGACCGAACCCGTCACCGGGCTTCTCGTCATGGCGCACGGCGGGTCCGAGGAGTGGAATGCGGCCGTCGAGGAGGCGGTGGCGCCGCTGCGCGACCGGGTCGCGACCTCGATCGCGTGGGGGATGGCGAACCCCCATACCCTCCAGGCCTCGCTGGACGAGCTCTCCGCGCGCGGCGTGGATCGAGTCGCCGTCGTCCGGATGTTCCTCTCGGGCGATTCCTTCCTCGACCAGACCGAGTGGTACTTCGGGCTGACGGACGAGCGCCCCCGCTACTTCGTGCTCATGCACCACGCTGCGTCCGATCCGGGCGCGCGCAACCCGCTTCGGCACGACCTCCGGATCGCCACCCACCTGGACGGGCTCCTCGACTCGGAGGAGGCGGGGCGGGTGCTCCGCGCCCGGGCGCGTTCGGCGGCGGATCCGGATCGTCGCTCCAGCGTGCTCTTCCTCGCCCACGGCGCCGGGGACGACGCCGAGGATGGCCGGATCCGGGCACGTGTGGAGGAGTTCGTCGCACCCCTTCGCGAGGAAGGGTTCGGGTCGGTGTGGGCCGAGACCCTCCGCGAGGACTGGGAAGAGCCACGAGCCGAGGTCGAGCCGCGACTGCGCGCCTGGATGGACGGTAGAACGGCGGAGGGCGACGAGGTGATCGTCGTTCCGGTTCGGCTGACCGGCTTCGGACCGTACGCCGAGGTCTTCGGCGAACGCGAGTATCGCGCGGAGGCCGGGCTCCTCCCGCACGCCGAGATCGCCACCTGGGTCGCTCGCACCGCAGATCGGGTCTCGTGCGGGGAGGGCTGGGGACCGATCGTGGCCGATCGGTGCCGCCGGGTGGTCGCCCAGCCCGAGGGACCGTCCACGAGCCCCTAGGCCGCGCTCTCCGGGTCGGGCAACCGCGGACGATGCGCACCCGCTCCCAGAGAGGTAGCGTCACACGGACGTACGCCCTCTCCAGGAGACCCCATGCGCCGTTCCCCTCGTCGACTCGGCCCGATCGCGTTCCTCCTCGCCGTACTGGCGACTCCCGGCCCACTGACTTCGGCCGGTCACGACGCAACCCTCGGTGAGGCCCCGACCCGGGCCGAGGGGACCGTCGTCTTCCGGGACGTCCACATCCTGCCGATGGACACGGAGCGGGTGGTCGAGAGTCGCACGGTCGTGATCGTCGACGGGGTCATCACCCAGGTCGGGGCCGCCGGCGAGGTCGACATCCCCGGAGACGCGACCGTGATCGACGGCCGGGGTCGGTACCTGATGCCGGGACTCGCAGAGATGCATGCGCACGTTCCGCCGGTCGCCGAGGGCCGTCCGCCACAACAGCTCCTGGAGGACTACATGTTCCTCTACGTGGCGAATGGGATCACCACCATCCGGGGCATGCTGGGCTCGCCCTATCAGATCGATCTGAAGGCGGAGCTGGAGGCCGAGGAGCTGGTCGGACCGCGCTTCTACCCGGGCGCGCCGTCGATCAACGGGAACAGCGCCCCCTCTCCGGCCGCGGCGGAACGCCTGATGCGCGACGCCGCGGCGGTCGGGTACGACCTCATGAAGATCCACCCGGGCGTCTCCCGGGACAGCTGGAACCGCATGGTCGAGGTCGCCGAGGAGGTCGGTCTGACCTTCGCCGGGCACATCCCCGCAGCGGTCGGAGTGGAGCACGCGCTCCGGACCGGCATGTCGACGGTCGATCATATCGACGGCTACCTGGAGGCCGCCGCCTCGGACGCGGACCCGCCCTTCGATGGCTTCCAGACCGGACCCGGACCGGTCCTGGCCAATCTCGACCCGGCGCGCATGGTTCGGCTGGCGGACCGCACCGCCGCACTCGGCGCCTTCGTCGTCCCGACCCAGTACCTGTGGCAGAACCTGTACGGCCTGCGCAGCCCCGACGACGTCCTCGACCAGCCGGAGATGGCCTACGTCTCCGCGGCGCAGCGCAACGCCTGGCGCCAGCAGGCTGCGGGCACGCCGGACGTGCCGGAACCGCTCCTCTCCGAGTTCCTGGACGCCCGCGACACGATGCTGGCCCTCCTCGCCGACCGGGACGTCGTCCTGATGGGGACCGACTCCCCCCAGCTCTTCAACGTCCCCGGCTTCGCGCTGCACCGGGAGATCGAGGTGATGGCCGAGGCGGGGCTCACCCCCTTCCAGGTGCTCCGCTCGGGGACGAGTGCGGTCGGTCGCTACCTCGATCGCTGGCTCGGTGAGGAGATCCTGCTCGGGCGCGTCGAAGAGGGCTTCGTCGCCGATCTGGTCCTGCTCGAGGGGAATCCGCTCGAGGACCTCGGCGCCCTGCAGGACCGCGCAGGCGTCATGGTGCGGGGGCGGTG
>JANQLR010000333.1 GCA_028280525.1 Longimicrobiales bacterium | reverse complement strand
CGCGTCACTCGCTCCTCCTGGCCAGCCGACGAAACGGCCTCGGCAGCGGGGAGCCTCGTAGTGTGAACAGGCCCTAGCGAACGGGGAACGAATGTCCTCCATTCTTCTTCGGTTGGGGCACTACGACGAGCGCCTCCTCCTGGCCCTCGTTCATCGGCGTCGGCCGATGCTCGACACCTTCATGCGGGGGATCTCCCGCATCGCCGACTGGCCCGTCGCCGTCGCGATCACCCTCTACCTGGCGGGCGGGTTCGTCCCCGGCATTCAGGAGGCGGGGATCCGGATGGCGTGGACGCTCGCGCTGTCGCACCTGAGCGTCGAGGTCCTGAAGCGGGTCTTCACCCGGGAGCGCCCCGAGCTCCCCATCGGCCTGAACTGGCTGATGGACGTGCCGGACCGCTTCTCCTTCCCCTCCGGCCATGCGACGGCGGGGATGGCGATGGCGCTCCCCCTGGCGATCGCCTTCGGGGGGCTGGCCGGCTTCGCCATCCTCTCCGTGGGGATCGTCATCGGAATCTCCCGCTGCTACCTCGGCGTCCACTACCCGGGCGACGTCATCGCCGGGTGGGCCCTCACGCTGACCATGCTCACCGGAGTGATCGCCCTCGGACTCTGAGCCGAGCCGCGTTCACCCGGTTCGAGACGGCCGCGCCCCCCTCCCGGGCGCGGCCGTTGCCGTTCAGGGCGCCACCACCGCCTCCGCCGCCCGCGCTCCCCACTCCGCGTAGACGCGGGGGCCGGGGTGGAAGCCGTCGTCGGCCATCGCGCTCTCGTCCAGATCATCGAACTCCAGGGAGACCCGACGCGTGGTCGGATCCCGCTCCAGATCGCGGTGGAGCGCCGCGTCGTACCTGCGCGCGCGACTCCCCAGCCACCATCGGAGCGGCTGAGGCAGCCCGGGGAAGCGTGCGACCGGGGGGAAGCCCGAGACGACGATTCTCCGCACACCGAAGCGCGTGCGCAGGAGGTCGCGAAGCCTCGCCTGCTCGTCGAGCCACCGCGCGAGCGGAATCCTCGACGTGACGTCGTTGACGCCGAGAGCCAGGACCGCGGCGTCGAAGGGGCCCGCGTCGAGCTTCTCCAGCGAGGCTCGGGTACGCGGGGTCGTGCTCCCCGACTTCGCGTGCAGCCGCCAACTCCCCACCCGGTCCCCGAGCGCCGCCAAGAGACGGCCCAGGAGCGCCTGATCCTGATGCACCGCCCCGACGCCAGCCGCCGAGGAGTCTCCCGTCACCAGCAGCCGCAGCCCCCCTCCCCCGTCGCGCCCCCCGACCCGCTCCCCCGGAGCCTCCGGGAGGCGCTCGACGACGCGGCGGGTCCGGCGACCCTGAAGCAGGAGGACCGGCCCGAGGACCGGGGTGAGGATCCGGTCGAGCACCCTGCGGCTACCTCTTCGGCGGCGCGCTCGGCCGGACCTCGATCCTCGAGATCAGGGTCCGACCCGGCTGGGAGAGGAGATCGACGACCGCCTGACCGATGTCGTCGGGCTGAATCGCCCAGTCACGGTCGTTCCCGAGCCCGAAGCTCGTATTCACGCTCCCGGGCATGACGATCGAGACGCGCACCCCCTCGTGCCGCAGGTCGAGCATCATCGCCTCCGTCATTCCGAGGAGCCCGAACTTGCTCGCGTTGTAGCCGACGCCCCCGGCGAAGGTGTTCCGGCTGGCGAGCGAGCCGATGTTCACGATCCAGGCGTCCTCCGCCTCGATCAGGTGCGGAACCGCCGCGCGGGAGGTGTAGAAAACGCCATCCAGGTTCGTGCGGATCTGGACCTCCCACTCCTCGATCGACATCTCGGCGATCGACTTGAAGACGCCGAGGCCGGCGTTGTTCACCAGGATGTGGAGGCCGCCGAAGCGCTCGATCACCTCGGCCACCGTTGCCTCGCACGCCGCCGGATCCCGAACGTCGCAGGCGAGCCCGACGACCCGCCCCTTCGTCTCGGCGTCGAGCTCGCGGGCGGTCGCCTCGGCGCGCTCCGCCGAGCGGGAGGTCAGCACCACGTCCGCGCCCGCCTGCGCGAGGTGGTGGACGATGCTGCGGCCGATGCCCTCCGAGCCGCCGGTGACGAGGGCGGTGCGCCCGCTGAGATCGATCATCGGTTGGAATTCCCGAGTCCGGGTGAGACGTTCATCGGGCCGAGCGCGCCGACGAGCTTCGTCGCCTGCGCCAACCCCCCAGCGGAGGACCCGGTTCCTCCCCCGCCCCGCCCCCGATCGGAGACGTCGCCGTGTCCAAGGTCGCCCTCGTCACCGGAGGCGCCGTCCGCGTCGGACGCGCGATCACGCTGGGTCTCGCCGAAACCGGCTTCGACGTCGTGGTGCACTACAACTCTTCGGAGGGGCCCGCCCTCGAGGTGGTGCGCCAGGTGGAGGCGCTGGGGCGACGGGCGATCGCGGTCGGCGGCACCCTCGCCGACGCCGAGACGCCGACCCGGATCGCGGAGGAGGTCGGGGGCGTCTTCGGGCGCCTCGACGTCCTCGTGAACTCCGCCGCCACCTTCCTCGCAGCCCCCCTCCTGGAGGTGGACGCCGACGAGTGGGACCGGATCATGGCCGTGAACCTCCGGGCGCCCTTCCTGCTGGCGAGGGCGACGGCGGAGCTCCTGCGCGCCTCGGAGGGGTGCATCATCAACATGGTCGACCTCTCGGCCTTCCACCCCTTCGACCACTTCCCCCACCACTCGGTATCGAAGGCGGGTCTCCTCCAACTGACGCGGGCGATGGCGGTACACCTCGCGCCGGAGGTGCGGGTGAACGCCATCGCACCGGGGCTGGTCCTCGCGCCCGACGGAATGGGGGAGGCGAGGCGACGGGAGGAGATCGACCGGATCCCCCTCGCGCGATCGGGAACGCCGGAGGATGTGGTGCGGACCGTCCTCTACCTGGTCGGGTCGCACTTCGTCACCGGCGAGGTCATCGTGGTCGACGGGGGCCAGCGGGTGGCCGGGGGACGGCAGCCGGGCTGACTCGTTCGGCCATTCGATCGCCCGGAATTCGCCGTATTTTGTGGGG
>JANQLR010000032.1 GCA_028280525.1 Longimicrobiales bacterium | reverse complement strand
GATCACGAAGGGCTGCCAGTAGCTCTTCAGAGGGACCGCCATGAGGATGTAGATCAGGACCGCCGCGAGCATCAGCGCCTTCAGGAGCCCCCCGCGGATCTCGCCCATCTCCTCCAGCTCCCCGGCCACGACGACCTCCACCTCGGGGTATCGCGCAGACAGCTCGGGGACCAGCCGCTCGAAGACCGCCTGGCCGACCTCCTCCGGCGCGACCACGTCGCGGTCGATCGACGCCGACACGGTGTTCGACCGCTTGCCATCGCGGCGGAGCACGGCGGCCGATGCGTACGAACTCTCGATCTCGCCGACGGTGGTGATCGGCACCCAGGCCCCCGTGCCGGCGCGGAGACGGAGCGTCGTGAGGTCGTCGAGGGTGTTTCGCGCGGAGCGGGCGTTCTGCACGACGACGCGCACCTCGGATCCGTCGCGCCGGACGCGGGCGATCTCCGATCCGCCGAAGCCGAAGCCGACCTGGGTCGCCAACGCCTCGGCGGTGAAGCCGAGGCTGCGCGCCTCGGGCCGCAGCCTCAGCCGCAGCTCCGGCTGTCCGCCCTCGAGTCGGTCGCGGGTGTTCGACACCCCCTCGATGCCGGCGAGGAAGGTCCGTATCTCGGCGCTCGCACGACGAAGCTGCTCGGTGTCTCGAGACGCGAGTCGGATCTGGAAGCCGCCGCCCAGCGCCTCCGATCCGCTGAAGGCCAGCTCGGTGGCCCCTTCGACCTGGCCGACGCGCTCCCGCCACTCGCGCGCCAACTCCAGGATCGGCACGCCGGGCCGCTCGGCCACGGGGACCATCTCGGCGAAGATCTGCGCGCCCGCGGCGCTCTCGACGGTGGTGAAGAAGGTCGCGATGGGCGGGGTGCCATTCGCCGTCCGCACCTGGAGCTCCCGGTTCAGCGCCTGGCCCACCTCCTCGATTCGATCGACGTTCGCCCGGGTGAGCGCGAAGGGAGCGCGAGCGTCCATTTCGAGGCTGACGGTGATCACCTGACCCGGCACGTCGGGGAAGAAGACGGTCCGCACCTTCCCCTTCACCATCATGCCGAGACCGCCCGCAGCCGCCGCGATGAAGAGGATCAGGACGGCGTACCGATGCCCGACCGAACCGTCGAGGAGGGGCCGGTACACCCCGTCGCGTACCCAGGTCAGCCCGGCGTCCGCCGCGTCCTGCACCCGGCCCCAGATGCGGCCGGGAAGGTGAGTGCGATCGCCGCGCACCGGCCCGTGCGCCAGGTGGGCCGGGAGGATGAGCTTGCTCTCGAGCAGGGAGAAGAGGAGGGCGAGGATGACGATCCCCGAGAAGCCGGCCAGGACGCGGCCGAGCGGGTTGTCGATCAGGAGCATCGGCCAGAACGCCGCGACCGTGGTCAGGACGCCGAAGACCGTTGCCACGGCGACCCGCTCCACTCCCCGCTCGGTGCCCTCGATCGGATCGCTCGTCCGGCGTCGCTCCTCGAAGACGCTCTCACCCACGACCACGGCGTCATCCACGAGGATGCCCAGGGCGATGATCAGCCCGAAGGTCGTGACGTCGTTCAGCGAGAGATCGATCCAGCGGGATCCGGCGACGGCGATCGCCCCCATCACCGAGATCGGGATCCCCATCGCCACCCAGAACGCCAGCCGGACGTTGAGGAAGACGGAGAGCATGAGCGTCACCAGGATGAGGCCCTGCACGCCGTTCGATCGGAGAAGCGCGAGGCGGTCGGAGATGTATCCGGCGCTGTCGCCCCAGACGGATGCCTGTACGGTGGGCGGGAGCTGTGGTTCGAAGTCCGCGACCACGCGCCGCACCACGCGGCTGATCTCCAGGAGGTTCTCCTTCTGCCCGACCAGCACCTCCATCCCGACGGTAGGCTCTCCGTTGAGCCGAAAGAGGAAGTCGCCCTCGGCGAATCCGTCCTCGAACGTCGCGACATCCGCCAGGCGAACCCGCGATCCGTCGGGCCGTTCGATGATCGGCAGGTCGGCGTACTCGGTGGCGTAGAGGGCGCGGTCATCGGCCCGCAGCTGGATGGTGCCCCCCTCCGTGCGCAGGCGCCCGGCCTGGAAGTCGAGCGAGTTGGCCCGGATCACCTCCGCCACCTCCCGGATCGTCAGGCCCAGCTCCTGCAGTCGCTGTGGATCGACCTCGATGCGGAGGGTTCGGGGGATCAGGCCCCAGATGCCGAGCCGGGACAGCTCGGGCTGCGCGAGCAGCTCGTCCTTGAGCCGCTGGGCCAACCGCTGGAGGGTGGCCGGATCGGTGGGCCCATGGAGGTTGAGGTAGAGTGCCGGGAAGTCGAAGGCGGAGGTCTGGATGACCGGCCGGCGGGCCTCCCGTGGCAGGTCGGTCAGCCCCTCCACTCGAAGCCGAACGCGATCCAGGACCTCCTGCATCTTCTCGCCTCCGGCGCGGCGCACCGAGACGCTCGAGAAGCCGTTCGACGACTGCGAGGTGACGCTGCGGACACCCTCCAGCCCCTCGAGCGCCTGCTCGAGCTTCTGCGTGACGAGCTGGTCGACCTGTTCCGCCGTGGCGTTCGGGTATTCGACGCCGATCTCCACCGTCTCGGGAGGGACGCGCGGGAAGCCCTCGATCCGCATCGACAGGGCGGTCTGGAGCCCCACGAAGAGGATCAGCGCCATCAGGAGGTTGGCGGCGACGGGGTTCCGGATGAACCAGCGGGTCAGGGCGTGCATCGACTACCCTCCCTGCGTCCCGGGCGCGGGGGCGACCCGCTGGCCGGGGAGGAAGGAGAGGAGCGGGTGGAGCGCGACGCGCCAGGGGCCTTCCCCCTCCGGTGGGGCGATCGTCAGCGCGCCACTCGCGCGGAAGAGAATTCGAGGCTCGTACCGGACGAGACGATCGTCGGGATCGACGAGCCAGAGGAATCCGCGTCGGCTCACCGCCGACTCGGGGATCGTGAGCGTCTCGGTCAGCGTCCGTCCGGGGAGGTCGACACGGACGAAGGCGCCGGCGAGGAGGAGGTCGTCAGGAGGTGCCGCAACCTCCAGGAAGATCCGTCGCTGTCGCGTTTCCGGGTCCAGGAAGCCCCCACCGCCACGGACCTCGGCGCGGCCGAGGGCGCGGCCATCGCGGCTGAAGAGTTCGGCCGTCCGCCCCGGGAGCGGGTGAGCCAGGAGTTCCCACTCGGTGGCGTCCAGTTCGACGACGATCTCGAAGCTGCGGTCGTCGGTGAGCTGGAGCAGCGCCTCGCCTGCCGCGACGGTCTGGCCCAGGCTGGCCGTCCGTCGGGTCACGAGACCGCTGAAGGGCGCCCGCACCTCGGTCTCGGCGAGCTCTCGTCGCGCGACCTGCAGCTCCGCATCGGCCGCGGCGAGGGTCCGCTCGGCGATCCGGCGCTGGGGAAGTCGCAGCGCGAGGGAGTTGGGGGGCTCGGTCCCCAGGAGTGCGAACTCCCGCCGGGCGAGGACGACGTCGTTCTTCGCCCGCCAGAGGGCGAGGCGGGCCTGCTCCAGGTTCGTCTCCGCAGCCGCCACGGCGGATGCATACCGGGTCTTCTCGATGGAGAAGAGCGGTGTGCCCGCCGCGACCCTCGAACCGGCCAGCGCCGAGTCGTGCACCCGCGTGATCCGCCCCGAGACGACGGTCCGAACCTCCGCATCCCAACGCGGTCGGACCTCCGCGAATCTGGAGACCGTCGCGACCGCATCTCCGGCAACGACCTCGACGACCGACACGATCGGGGCGGGGGTGGCCGCCTCCAGAACCGCGACATCCACCGTGTCCTCGGTCCCCCAGAGCACCACGAGGACCGCGAGGAGCGTGGCGCAGGCGACCGCCACCCCCGCCCCTCGTCGCCAACGCGCCGACCTGCGCCCGATCATGGTCTGCGCCACCTTCACCTTCCCCGGCCCCATGGGCCCCACCAGCTTCTTTGCGTTCCCTCATGCTTGGGGTGAATATTACACTGAACGAGCGTTCGCTCAATATGGAGTTCCGAGAGCGTGTCCGACTCAAGATCCGAAGGTCCCACTCGGCGCGAAGCCGCCACGGCCAGACGGCGAGAGCAGATCCTCGAAGCGGCTCTGGCCCGCTTCGTCGAGAACGGCTACCACCAGACCGGTGTCCGAGACATCGCGGAGCGGGCCGGTGTGAGCGTGGGCAACGTCTACAACCACTTCCCGAGCAAGCACCACATCCTTGTGGAGGTCGCGGAGCTGGAGCGGATCGAGTTCGATCGGTTCCGGCGCCTCCTGGCCCCCTCCGACCCACCCGCCTCGGAAACGCTCCATCGATTCGTTTCCGAGTACGTCACCTTCCTGGCGACGCCGGAGAACCTCATCCTCGCGATCGAACTGACGAGCGAGGCGATCCGTCAGCCCGACATCGGGGAGCTCTTCGTCGCCAACCGCGAGGGGCTCGCGGCGAGCCTGACCTCGGTGCTGGAGCGAGGCGTGGAGACGGGCGAGCTTCGCGCCGACCTCGACGCGAGCGGCACGGCGCGGCTGATCCTGGAGCTCGTCGAGGGCGCCGCCTACCGCTCCCTCCTGGGCGACAATCCGGTCCAGCGGATCATCGACGATGTGAGCGGGTTCGTTTCGGCGGCACTCCGGAAGGGATGACGCTTGGGGGCGGCGCTCAGCCCGCCGTGACCCCCTCGATCAGCTCGCGCCACGCGGGGTTCTCCCCCTCGTCCTCCTTCCGGTCGCCGAAGATCAGCGCCAGGAGGAAGCCGTCGCGGTCGTAGAGCTCGAGCGAGGTGACCCACCCGATGTCGCTCGGCTTCCGCACCACCCACGACTGGGCGATCTGGCCCTCGCGCACGTGCAGGTTGAAGCCGGGGTCCATGACGTTGAGCCACTCGTCCACGTCCACGATCCGCTTCACCGGACCGTGGTGGATCTGGAAGGTCCCGGGGCTCTGCACGAAGATCATCAGCGAGACGTCCTTCTCGGACGACCCGGTCAGCACGCGGCGGAGCGCGCCGTTGTCCGTCGGCCGGGCGAGCGAGTCGTCCACCAGCCGGAGCGCCTGGATCCGACCGACCTTCGCCTTTCGCAGGAGGCCGAAGAAGTCGTGGGTATCCCGCATCGCGCGCCATCCCTCCTCGAGGGCCGGCACGTCGATCTCGGAGTCGGGGCGGTCGGCCTTCGGTGCGGTCCGGGGCTCGATCTGGAAGGCCTCGGCATCGAAGTCGGCCAGCAGGAGTTCGTCCACGAGGGCGTCGAAGGCGGCGTGATCGGTTCCGTCGCGACCGTAGATCTTGTGGACCGCGTCGCCGTGCGCGTCGAAGAACTGCAGCGACCGCATCTCTCGACCGCGCACCTCCATGCGTACTTCGAAACCGTGGGCCCACCGTCCCTGGAAGATCCGCAGGTCGATGTTCGGGTCGACGACCTGGCTCGCATGCGCTCCGACGGCCGTGTTGCGGTAGACGCCGTCCTTCTCGTGCACGAAGACGTCGTTGCGGGTGAGCGCCATCACCTCGCCGAGCTCCTCGATCCGGTGCAGGAAGGTGTCGATGTCGGCCCGAATCGGCCGGACCCCTCCCTCGGCGATCCGGGTCACCAGGAGCTCCGCCTCGCTCACGCCGAGACGGTCGGCGGCGTCGCGGATGCGCAGCTTGGGCTCCTCCGCGCGGAGGTCGGCCCAGGCGGCCCGAAGGGAGTCGAGGGATCGGGGGGCGACGGTACTCATGAGGGGGCTCCGGTGGATCCGAAGAGGTCGTGGGAGGGGGTGGGTGCGTCGAGGGCGACGCTCCCGGTGGCGATGACGAGCGGCGTCCCCGTCACCGGGTCTGCGGCGACCACGGCGTCGAGGCCGAAGGCGTGGCGGATCCGATCGGGGGTCAGGACCTCCCGCGGCGTGCCGGAGGCGAGGGTGCGCCCCCGATGCAACAGGAGGAGCTCGTCGCTGTAGCGGGCGGCCAGGTTGAGGTCGTGCACGACGACGAGGACGCCGACGCCCTCCCCCGCGAGTTCGCGCACGAAGTGCATGATCTGATGCTGGCGCCCGAGGTCCTGCGCCGACAGCGGCTCGTCGAGGAGGAGGTATCGGCTCCCCTGGTCGGGCGCCGTCCAGATCTGAGCGAGGGTCCGGGCGAGCTGGACCCGCTGTCGCTCTCCGCCGGAGAGGGTCGGGTACGCGCGGCCGCGCAGGTGAAGGGCGCCGACCCGCTCGAGGGCGGCGAGGACGATCTCGGCGTCCTGGCGCGGGGTGCTCCGGCGATGGTGCGGCATCCGTCCCAGCTCGACGACCGCTTCGACCGGCATGTCGAAGGCGGGGGTCGAGTGCTGTGGTAGAACCGCGCGGCGGCGGGCGTGATCGCAGAGGGGCCAGTCGCGAAAGGAGCGACCCTCGAGCGAGAGGGCGCCCGCTGCGCAGCCCAGCTCGCCGGCGAGGGCGCGGAGGAGCGTCGACTTCCCCGCCCCGTTCGGGCCGACGATCGAGGTGACGCGGCCCGGTGCGACCTCGACCGAGACCTCCTCGAGGAGGGTGCGCCCGCGGATGTCGACGCGGATGGCGTCGGCACGGAGTCCGGTGAGAGACACGTCAGGCCACCCCGCCGACGGGGTCGCGACGGCGATCCCGGATGACGAGCCAGAGGAAGAAGGGGCCACCCACGAGCGCAGTCACGACACCGACCGGGAGCTCGGCCGGAGCGACGACGGTGCGCGAGACGAGGTCGGCGACGAGGAGGAGGGTCGCGCCGAGGAGGGCGGCGCCGGGAAGGACGATGCGGTGATCGGGCCCCGCGACGAGGCGAACGAGGTGCGGCGTGACGAGGCCGACGAAGCCGATGACGCCAGCGAGCGCCACCGCGGTTCCGACGGTCACGGCGGCGAGGGCCACGACCCACCGCTTGGTCCGGTCGATGTCGACGCCCAGGTGCAGCGCCTCCGACGGACCGAGGAGGAGGGCGTTCAGCGGGCGCGCGAGGAAGAGCGCCGGGACCGTCCCGAGGAGGAGGAGGGGCGCTCCGAGGCGTATCCCCTCCCACGTCACCCCGCCGAGCCCGCCCAGCGTCCAGAAGATGAAGTCGCGCAGCTCCTGGTCGGTGCTGCCGAAGACGAAGAGCCCGGTCCCGGCGGCGGCGAGCGCGTTGATCGCGATGCCGGCCAGGAGCATGGTCGGGATGGAGGTCTCACCGTCCACGGTCGCGATCCGGTAGACGATGAGGACCGCGACGAGCCCGCCGAGGAAGGCACCGACTCCGAGGAGGACCGGACCGGTCAGCGAGAACGAGCCCGCCAGCCCGGCGCCGAGCGCGGTCACCCCGATGGCGGCGAGGGCGGCCCCGCTCGAGACGCCGATGAGCCCGGGGTCGGCGAGGGGATTCCGGAAGAGGCCCTGAAGGATCGCGCCGGAGATCCCGAGGGCTGCTCCGACGAGGATCGCCAGGAGGACGCGGGGTGCGCGGACCAGGGTCAACGTGACCTCCTGGTGCGGCTCGAAGGTCCACGGGGTCGAGAGGCCGACGCGGTCGGCGAGGATCCCGAGGACGCTCGGCGGAGTGATCTGCACCGCGCCCGTCCCCAGAGAGACGACCGCGGCCGCCCCGAGGGCGAGAACGAGTCCGCCGAGGAGCGACTTCATCTCGTCTCAGCGTCCCCGTGCACGGCGCGGACGACGTCGAGGGCGACCTCCCCGGTCCGCGGCCCCCAGCCGATGAAGCCGAGGACATCGACGGGGACGATCCGGCCCGCGCGGGCCGCCGGGGTCGCCGCGAGCGAGGGATCGCGCTGGAGCCCGGCGACCCCACCGAGCGAGGCGAGCATCGCCCGGTCGATGACGATCACGTCGGGCTGCGCGGCGGTCACGGCCTCCGGCGTCAGCGGGCGATAGGAGGAGAACTCGGTGATCGCATTCTGCAGGCCGACGACCTCCATCATCGCCTGCGCCGCGGTCTCCCGCCCGGAGACGTGCATCACGCCGCCCCCTCGGCCCCAGACGAAGAGGGCGCGCGGGCGCTCCGAGACCTCGGTCAGGCGGTCGGCCACCTGCTCCAGCTGCGACTCCATCCGGGCGACCAGCGCCTCGCCCTCCGAAGGCATGCCCAGTGCGCGCGCGATCCGTCGCACCTTTCGCGCGGCCCCCTCGGGGGAATAGTCGGTCGGAATCCGGACGATCTCCACGCCGGCGGTCTCGAGCTGCTCGAGCACGACCGGGGGACCGCTCCCCTCGGCGGCGAGGACGAGTTCCGGCCCGAGGGAGAGGACGCCCTCCAGCCCGAGCGCCCGGAAGTAGCCGACGTTCGGGAGCCGCGTCGCGGCCTCGGGGAAGACGCTCGACTCGTCGGTCCCGACCAGGCGGGACTCGGCGCCGAGGGCGTAGACGGTCTCGGTGACCGGTCCGCCGAGCGAGACGACCCGTCCAGGCGAGTGAGACGCCTGTCCCGAGAGCGTCTGCGCGAAGGCCAGTGAAGCCAATGCGCAGAGACGGCTCATCCCTCCCGCGGAGGCTCGAATCGGTCGAAGTCCGGACACGTCACAGATGCGGTTGAAAATCATTCTCAAGTCTCGGCAAGGTGCGCCGGTCCACGGGGACCGTCAACCGCGATGGGCCCAAGGTGTTGGCGACCAACGAGGTGAGATGTCCGCGATCTCCCCACATCGCCGTCCGTACTTCCCCGAATTGTCCTTCAGCGGAGCCTCCCGGAGACTGGTCGGGTCCATTCGCGGCGGCGTGCCGGTTGCCCTTCACCGACGCCGCATGACCCCACATCCCGACGGCCGACATGTTCTCGATATCCCTTCGACGCGCCTCCGCGGCCTTCGTCCTCCCCGCCGTCCTCCTCACCGCTGCGTGCGAGGACGAGGTCACCGCTCCCGAGGTGACCCTGGCCGAGGGCGAAGTCCAGATCAACGCTTCATCGCCGACCGACTTCGTCTTCTTCTCCCTCGAGTCCGGCCAGGTCGTACAGGTCGCCTCCCCGGAGTCTTCGAACGACTGGGACATCGGCTTCCGCCGATTCTCCCTGAAGCTGAATGGGGGCGTTGCCGGTCCGGGCGGCGTGGCGGGATACAACCTCGCGAACAACGAAGGCGCGACGGAGGAGCAGGTCCTCGCCTTCACGCCTGCGGATGGGCAGACGACCTTCGACGCGATCACCGAGGCGGACATCTCGGGCGCGCAGTTCATCGAGGACGGGCTGATCGCGGATCGGGGCGGGCCCTTCTTCCGATTCTCGCCGCAGGCCGGGACGCTCGTCGCCAACCCGGGCGCCGCCTGGCGGGTACGCGACGCCGAGGGAGCCTTCGGCGTCTTCCGCGTGGCCGAGCTGAACATGGCCGGGCAGATCCCGCTCGGGAAGTCGATCGAGTACCGCTATCAGCCGGCCGGCGGCGCGGTGAGCGAGCTGCGTACCGTCGCGGTGAACTACGGCCAGGGCACGAACTACGTCGACCTGTCGACGGGCGCGACGGTGACCCCGGACGGATGCAACTGGGACATCGCCTTCACCCCCGAGTTCGAGATCGAGTTCAACGCCGACTGCCAGGCGGGGAGCTTCCCGATCGACCCGACCGAGGACTTCACCGCCCTCACTGATGCGTCGAACGCACCGGAGTACGGCCCCTTCCTCTCGACGATCTCGGGAGCCATCCCCAACACGATCTCGAGCCCGCGCGGCCCCTTCCTCTACAACCTCGAGGGGAACCAGCGGCTCTGGCCGACCTTCAACGTCTTCCTCATCCGGAAGGGGTCGGCGGTCTACAAGATTCAGATCACCGACTACTACAACGTGACCGGCGACTCCGGGTACCCGACGCTGCGGTACGAGCAGCTTCGGTGACCTCGCTCCCCTCGGGGTGGGTCGTCCGTCGGGCGGCCCACCTGCTGCGTTCTCTCGGCCCGGTCGCCGCGACCCTCGTCCTGCTGGGCGTCGGCGCGGCGGCCGTGTCGGCGCAGGTGGTGACGGTCCAGAGCGGAAGGGAGCAGGCTCCGCTCCCGGGCGCGAACGTCCAGTGGATCCCGGAGGGCGCCGTTCGCCCGGCGGGCTCCGTCGCGACGAGTGATCAGGGCCGCGCGCGGCTCCCCGAGTCGTGGACCGGAGCCGGCCAGCTCGAGATCCGGGCCCTCGGCTACCGGACGGTCACGCTGACGAAGGAGGCGCTCGCCGCCTCCGGCTGGACGGTGGCGCTGACCGTCGACCCCCTCCGCCTGGACGATGTCGTCGTGACGGTCGCGGGCCGAGCCCAGCGCGCCTCCGAGGTTGCGGTCCCCGTTGAGCGCATCACCGCCCGCGACATCGAGGCGGCGGGCGTGCCCTCCGCCGCCGACCTTCTGGAGGACATCTCCGGACTCCAGTCGACCGGGGGCGTGCCGACCGGGCAGAACATCATGATCCGGGGCATCGGGGATCAGCGCGTCCTCGTCCTCATCGACGGACAGCCGGTCGCGGGAGCCCTGGTCGAGGACCGCGACCTCTCCCGCCTCTCTCTGGCGGCGGTCGACCGTGTGGAGGTCGTGAAGGGGCCGCTCTCCTCGCTCTACGGCTCCGATGCTCTGGGCGGGGTGATCAACATCATCACCTCGGAGCCGCCCGCGGACTTCCGCATGGACGCCGGGATGATGCAGGGCGGCGACGGGCGCAGGGAGATCGACCTGACGCTCGCCGGGGGCGGGCCGGTGCGCTACCGAGTGACCGGAGCGCTCCGCGAACAGCTTCGCGTCCCCGGGCTCCCGGACGACCTCGATGCCTCCTCGCGCGTCTGGGACCTTCGCTCGACGGCCCGGTGGGAGCAGGAGTCGGGGCTCCGGATCCGGAGCGACTTCAACCTCCTTCGCGAACGCCAGCGCTGGCCGGTCGGTGGGGGCTTCAACGGCTTCAACGACAACGTCTCGCTGACCGGGTGGATCGAGGGGGCGATGCCGGTGGCGGCCGGCGCGCTCTCACTGCGCGTCGTAGGGCAGGACTACTCCCACCTCTTCCGAAGCTCGCGGACCGACGCGCCGATCGCCGGATCGGGCGAGGAGGACCAGCAGGAGGAGCAGCTCTGGCGCTCGATCCTCATGTGGTCGGCGGCGGTGGGGGACCACGGCATCGACCTCGGCGTGGACGGCTCGCTCCGCGAGATCCGTTCGCCGGACAAGGTGCTGCAGGATCAGGCCTCCGACCGTCAGCTCGAGTTCTTCGCGCAGGACGCGTGGAGGATCGGCGGGGGCACGACGACGGTCTCGGCCGGCGTGCGCGCCACCTTCAACGACCAGTGGGGGAACGCCGTCTCGCCGACCTTCGGGGTCACCTCGCTCGTCGGCTCCACCGTGCAGCTCCGTGCGAGCGCCGGTCGCGGCTTCCGCGCCCCCTCCTTCAAGGAGCTCGCCTGGGACTTCGCGAACCTCGGGGGCGGCTACACGGTCCAGGGGTTCGCGGGACTCTCCGCCGAAAGCTCCTGGAACTTCTCGACGGGCGTCGAGTGGGCGCCGAACAACCAGACCCGGCTGAGCGCCGAGGTCTTCAACAACACGATCGAGGGACTCATCGAGCTCGTCTCGGTCGGGAACACGCCGGGTGGGCTTCTGATCTTCTCGCCCCAGAACCTCGAGCGCGCGACCACCCGGGGCGGCGAGTTCGGAATCGACTGGACGGCGGGACGCTGGCGGGTGGGCGCCGACTACGCCTGGCTCGACACCGAAGCCGGGGACACGGAGCTGCCGCTCGACCGACGGGCGACCCATACCGGCCAGCTCCGCCTCGGCGGCGACTTCGGGGTGATGTACGGACTCGGGGTCGACCTCTCGACCGCCTACACGGGTGAGGCCCCCCTGATTGGTGCCGCCGCGGAGGGTGGGCTGGAGCAGATCGGCGTGCAGGGTGCCTTCGTCGCCGTCGACGCCCGCACCGCCCTCGAGATGCTCCCGGGCATTCAGGTGGAGCTCGGGGTCGAGAACCTGCTCAACCAGCAGCCGGAGGGGTGGCTGGCCCCAGTCGTGATGCGGCGCTTTCGGGTCGGGGTGCGGGCGCGGGACCTGTTCTAGGCCGCGCTCGGTCGGGGCTGCGCCCGGCGCGCGCGGGACGCCGCGGCGCCCGGAACGAGGTGCGGTGCGAGGCGGCCACAAGGATCCTCGGCCGAGCCTTGCGGGTAACGCGCCCCGAACCTGGAGTGCGTCGCGCTCCCCGTCGCCCAACCGAGCCTCGATTCCCGATGAAGACCACCATCCTTCGCTCCTCCCTCCTCACCGCCGCCGCCCTCGTCGCGCTCGCCCCGGCCCCGGCCACCGCACAGGACCCGGGTGCCTGCTGGCTCCGCACCTCGGTCGCCGAGGCGATGGACCGCCCCAGCCCGCTGGGCGCCGTCGCCATCGAGATGGCCGAGGGTACCGCACAGCTCTGCTACGGTCGCCCCTCGGCGCGCGAGCGCTCCGTCTTCGGGGGGCTGGTGCCCTTCGACGCCGCCTGGCGCCTCGGCGCCAATGAGGCGACCGCGCTGCACCTCCCCTTCGCCGCGACGATCGGCGGACACGACGGCGTCGAGGTCGAGGCGGGCGTCTACTCGCTCTACGTCATCCCGACCGAGGACAGCTGGACCTTCGTCGTGAATGGGCAGGCGGAGCGCTGGGGCGTGCCGATCAACGCCGGAGTCCGTGAGGCCGACCTGGGACAGGTCGAAGTCCCGGTCGCCGCGACCGATGCGATGGTGGAGACCCTCACCGCAGCGTGGGAGCGCCACGGGGAGGGGATGGGGCATCTGGTGTTCGAGTGGGAGAACACCCGCGTCGAGCTTCCGATTCACGCCGCCGGGGAGATGTCGCCCGCGGCGAACTGACCCGAGCCGGGGTCGCCCCCGCTCCGTCCACGGGCGGGGGCGGCTCCGGACTCTTGCGCGGCGGGGGCACCCGTCGAAAATGGGGTCATGGCCGCCCCGCCCTCCTCCCTCCCTGGCGATCGCGTCGATCGCACCGCCCTCTGGATCGCCGGAGGGGCCATCGCGCTGCAGGCGGGCATCGCCGTCGGCTACGCGGCGCTCTGGAATCGGCCGCAGGGCTTCCGCTTCTTCGCCGAGCTCATCACCCTGCCCGCGCTGATCGCGTGGGTGATCCTCGCGCTCGCGATCCGCTGGTCCCGCTCCAGCGAGGTCATGGAGCGGCGCTTCTGGGCCCGGCTCGGCGTGGCCTTCACGGCGATGCTCCTGATCCGGATCGCCATCCTCGTGACCGACGGGCGGCTCCCGGGGGGCAACGCCTTCTCGGAGCCCTTCTACCTCGTCTTCTATCTCGGGGTGATCCTGGCGATCCGCCTGCAGCCGGACGCTCCGGTCATCCTTCGGAACGAACCGGTCCTGCGCCGGCTCGAGGAGGGTGGGGTCCTCATCTTCGTCCTCGGGGTGCTGACCTACTTCTCCGTCCTCCCGCTCCTCCTGGACTCGGCAGCGTACGAGCGAGGAGCGCCGACGCAGCTGCAGTACTTCCTTCTCGATCTCGTCGCACTCGCGGGCTTCAGCTACGCGGGGGCTCGTGCGCGCACCCGCGGCTGGCGGCGGATCTACCTCCTGATGGGGTCGGCCTTCCTCCTCTTCGTCCTGACCGACCTCGTCGACGGACTCTACTACCTGAACCCGGAGAGCCCGGCGATCTCGATCCCGCGGGCCTTCGACCACCTCTACTACATCCCCTTCCTCTTCATCGCCCTGGCGACGCTCGTGCGCACCGACCCCGTCGTCGACCCGGAGCACGTCCGGCCGGACGCCGCCGTCGAACGGGCGCTCAGCACGCTCGTCGCATTCGCCCTCGTACTCCCGGGTTTCCACTTCGTCCTCTACGCCTCGGGGATCCTCGGCGAGTCGCTGCGAGACGTCCGCGGCCTCGTCGTCTACGGCGAGCTGGTGGTCCTGCTCGGGCTCGCGTGGTGGTACCAGCGGGAGGTCGTGGGGCGTCTCCGTCGCGCCGAGGTGCGGTCGGAGCTGGCCGAGAAGGAGCGGGAGCTGCTGGCCGAAGCGGTGGAGCAGTCCGCGGAGCGGATCGCGATCGTCGGACCCGACATGGCGATCCAGTACGTGAACGCCGCCTTCGCTGCGTCGGCGGGTGCGTCGCGGCCCCGCCTCATCGGCCGCAGCCTCTTCGACTTCATCCACCCGATCGACGCCTCCGCGCGCCCGGTCGACGCCCTCTCGGCGGGACGGGCCTGGACGGGGCGCGGACGCTGGCCGGAACCGGATGGGACGCCGGGCGAGGAGTTCATCTCGATCGCACCGGTCGTGGACGGCCGGGGGGTCATCCGGCACTGGGTCCTGACCAAGCGTGACCGGAGCCAGGAGACTCGGCTCGAACTGCAGCTCCGACAGTCGCAGAAGATGGAGGCGCTCGGGACGCTCGCCGGCGGTGTGGCACACGACTTCAACAACATCCTCGCCTCGATCTTCGGCTACGTGGAGCTCACCTCGCAGGCGATCGATGGGGATCACCCCGCCCAGGCGGACCTGGGGTCGGTCCTCAAGGCCGCCGACCGCGCACGCGAGCTCGTCGACCAGATCCTGACGCTCAGCCGTCGGGGCGACGCCCGCTGGAAGAACGTTCGCATCGACGGGCTCCTGGTCGAGCTCCACGAGCTGTCGCGCGCCTCGAGCGTCGCCGGTGTGGAGGTCGAGCTCGATCTCGCATACGGCCTTCCCATCGTGCGAGGGAACCGCTCCCAGCTCTACCAGGTCTTCCTGAACCTGATGACCAATGCGGTCCAGGCCACGCCGTCCCCGGGTCGGGTGCACGTGTCCTCGGCTCGCGAGGTCGGACCCGGGGGGGTCGAGGGGGTGCGAGTGGAGGTCCGCGACGGGGGACCGGGCGTGCCGACGGAGATCGCGGAACGGATCTTCGATCCCTTCTTCACCACCAAGCCCGTCGGCGAAGGGACCGGGCTCGGGCTCTCCGTTGCGGCCGGGATCGTGGAGAGCCACGAGGGTCGGCTGGAGCTGCTGAACCCGGGTCAGCCGGGGGCCCACTTCCACGTCTGGCTCCCCGAGAGCACGGTCGAGGACGACGACGATTCGGAGAGCGTCTCCCCCGGCGAGCTGTACGGCTGGGGGCGCGTCATCCTGGTCGAGGACGAGCCGGATCTGGCGCGCCTTCTCTATCGCCGGATGACGGAGTTCGGGTACGAAGTGGAGGCGTACTCCGGCTCGGTCCAGGCGCTGGAGGCGATCCGGAAGGACGGTCCGCCGGACCTCCTCGTCACCGATCAGACGATGCCGCGGATGACCGGCGTCGAACTCGTCCGGCGACTGCGGGGCGAGGGCTTCGAGATGCCGGTCATCCTCATGTCCGGCTTCGCTCCGGGAATCGGCAACGACGTGCTGCGCGAGCTCTCGATCGGGGCGCTCCTCGCCAAGCCCTTCCGACCGGAGACGCTGATGGCGGCGGCGGGTCGGCTGATCCGCGCCGCAGAACAGTCGGTCGCCGGAGACCTCGCGCCATGAGCCCGGCTCCTCCCTTCACGCCGGACCCGCAACTCTTCCCCTTCGAGTCGCGGTGGTGGGCGATGGAGACACCCACCACGGGCGGTTTCCGGGGGAACGTGCACTACATCGACGAGGGGGAGGGGCCCGTCCTCCTCTTCCTGCACGGCAGCACGACCTGGTCCTTCCTCTTCCGGGGCGCCGTGATCCGACTGCGGCAGCACTTCCGCTGCATCGCCCTCGACCTCCCCGGCTTCGGGCTCTCCGAGGAGCCGCTCGACGAACCGCTCGGACCCGAAGGCCACGCCGAGGTGGTGAGCGCCTTCATTCGAGCGCTCGACCTGAATCGCCTGATCCTCGTAGGGCACGAGTGGGGTGGCGCGATCGGCATGCGGGTCGCCTGTGACCACATCGATCGACTGTCGGGCCTCGTCCTCTCCAACACCTTCCATCGCCCCCTCGACGGGTGGCGGACGAAGTCGTTCGGGTGGGCGATGAGCACGGCGACGGCCCAGCGGTCGGTCGTCGACGATGACCTGATTACCGGCCAGCTCCTCCCGCGCAGCGTGGCGCAGCCGATGGTGCCTCGAGTCGCCGAGGAGTATCGCGAGGCCTTCTCGAGCCCCCGTCGTCGGCGGGGAGCCGCCCGGCTCCTGCGCGAGCTCACTCGATCCCGC
>JANQLR010000412.1 GCA_028280525.1 Longimicrobiales bacterium | reverse complement strand
CCCGGGCGACCGGGTCGGCGTCGACTCCGCCGCGCAGATCGGACGGCTCCACCCCCCGTCCCGAGGCCACCGCGAAGAGGAGTTCGAGCGCCTCGGTCGCATCGCCGTCGGGGACGAGGTGGATCGGCACCGTCCGTAGATCGACCCCGTCCAGCGCTCGACCGACCGCGTCCGCCTCGGCGGGGAGGCCGCGCTCCCCACCCAGGTGAACGGGAAGGTCACTCTGGCCGCGCGCCAGATCGTGCGTCGCCGCCACGGAGAACTCGGCCGGATCGGCGTACGGGAGCTCCTGAGCCACCGCCCAGCCCCGACGCAGGTAGCCGGAGGCGGTCGCACCTCTCAGGAAGGGCGCCTCGCCCGGTCGGGTGTCGAGGTGGGGGAGCTCCGCGAGGTCCTCGGCCCGGTAGATCGGCTCGAGGGTGATCCCCTCGGGGGTCGGGGTGAGGAGCTTCTCGAGAGGGGCGCCGCGAAGGAGCTTCTCGGCGGCGGTACGCCACGCCTCGGCGTCCGGCTCGGGGAAATCGCGCAGAAGGCGATCGACGGGTTCGGTCACGGCCGAATCGATCCTGTCTATCGGAACACCGCACGGGGCGATGGGCCGGTCGGTATGGTTGCGGCGAGCGCGGATCCCGGATCCTGAAGCGCGCCGCCTGGCAGACCCAAGGTGGTTGTGCGCAACGGCCCGGGGCAACGGGTCCGGCCCCCTCTTCGATGTGGGTGATTTCCCGACGTGACGTCCGTACCTTCCCCGATCCCAAACCACCTGGACCGGGGGCCCCGGACGCCGGCCGCACCGCCCCGGCCGGGCTGCGGGCCCGTCCACCGGGGAGAGGCCGTCATGACGAACGAACCGACCGGACGCGTTCGCGTCTACCTCCCCATGTCCCTCGACGGCTTCATCGCCGGCGAGGGAGGCGACCTCTCCTTCCTCTCCGATGCCGAGGAGGACCATCGTCCGCTCGACGGTGCGCTCAGCTACGAGGAGTTCTTCGCCGACATCGGGGCGCTCCTCATGGGCCGGCGAACCTACGATGTCGTCCGTGGCTTCGACGTGCCGTGGCCGTACGGCGACCACCCGGTCCTGGTGGCGTCGACCCGCGACCTGGACGCGGATCCACCGGCGGGGGTCCGACGCGTGGAGGGCGGGATCGAGTCGCTGGTAGCAGAGGCGAAGGCGGTCGCCGGGGGCCGGGACGTCTACCTGGACGGGGGCGCCCTGGTTCGGCAGGCGTGCGCGGCCGGCCTGGTCGACGACCTCACCCTCACCATCGCCCCGACCGCGCTCGGCTCCGGCCACCCGCTCTTCGCGGGGCTGTCGGAGCGCTACCCGATGGAGATCGTCGGCGTCCACCGCTTCTCGGGGGGGATGCTGCAGCTCCGGCTGGTTCCGAAGCGAGGCGGGTAAGGGTTGGGCCGATGTGCCGGCCGCCGAGCACCTGGCCGCCTCGCAGGGGACATCGCTCTCCGCCCTGGTGGAGGGCGCGCTGCGCGAGATGACCGGACGATCCGAGGGCCCGGTCGAACCCTTCGCAGACCGCTGGCTCGGCGCCTTTCGGCCCGCTGAGGAGGACGACCCGCGACTCGTGGCCCTTCGGCGGAAGTACCTCTGATGCTCCTCGACACCGACGTCCTGATCGACGTGGCCCTCGATCGCCGCCCGCACGCCCGGCACTCCGCCGAACTGCCGAGGCGTCTGGAAGAGAGTCCCCCGGTGGCCTTCGTGGCGTGGCACACGCTGTCGAACTATCACTACCGCGTCCGGGCCGAGCGGTCCGACGCGGACGCCCGCCGGTTCCTGGCCGAACTCACCCGCTTCGTGGCGGTGGCACCCTCGGACGGGGAGGCCCTCCGCTTCGCGGCCGAGCTGCCGATGCGTGACTTCGAGGACGCCCTCCAGGTCGGCGCGGCGCGCGCGGTCGAGGCGGAGATCATCGTGACCCGCAACGTCCGCGACTACCGGCGGAGCCCCGTACCGGCCATTCGCCCGGAGGAGATGGTCGCGCGGCTCGGCGGCGCACGCTGACCGGCCGATCCGGGTCCCCGTAGCGTGAAGAGGCCCTGGTTCGGTAGCATCAGGACTTCACCGACACCACCCTAGTTCACCCGCGGATCGAAGGGCATCCGCGACAGGAACTCGTAGTCCGGACCCTTCCGCCTCAGGACGGCGCTCCACAGGTCGTCGGGGTCGTCGGTGAAGACGTCGGCGACGGTGGCCGGCTCGAGGATCCAGGAGCCCTGTTCCATCTCCCCCTCCAGCTGGCCGGGGCCCCACCCGGAGTAGCCCGCGAAGACCCGGGCGCGCACGATCCCGTCCTGCGCCGAGGTCGACACCTCGCCGATGAGGAAGCCGATCCGGCCAAAGACCGGCAGATCCGCGAGGGAGGGGTGAACGAGTTCGGCGAGCAGGACGGGGGACATCGGCTGGACCGGCCCCCCCTGATAGACGGCCTCTCCCGGCGGGACGAGCTCCGCGAGCGGGGGGAGCGCCTCGTCGACCGTGGCGGGCAGAGGGCGATTGAGGACGACGCCGAGCGCACCGTTCTCGTCGTGCTCCCCGACGAGGACGACGGTGTGGCGAAAGTTCGGGTCGTAGAGGCCCGCGCTCGAGATCAGGAGTTGGCCCTGAAGCGTGTCCATGCCTCGAAGATCGCGGGTCAGCCGGCGATGGGGGAGATCGACGCCCGGACCACGTGCTGCACGTCGAACTCGTCGGTGACGATCGTCCAGGCCGTGTCGCCGATGAAGACGGGGTCGACGGATCGGTCGGGGCGGGATCGAGGGGCCCGCACATCATCGATCGTTTCGGGTAAGCCGCGCAACCACCTCTCACGTCCGACCGTCCACACCGTCCCGCCTCGACGTTATCTTCCACGGCTGTGCCGGTCCCGGACCCCCGTCGCCCGAGCGGGGTCCTCACGGACCGGACCACCTCAACCTCGCCTCCGGCACCCTGCACCATGGCCCTGCGCAACATCGCGATCATCGCTCACGTCGATCACGGCAAGACGACCCTCGTCGACCAGATGTTCCGGCAGGCCGGCGTCTTCGAGGCGCACCAGGCGGTCGAAGAGCGGGTGATGGACTCGAACCCGCTCGAGAAGGAGCGTGGGATCACCATCCTCGCGAAGAACACCGCGGTGACCTGGAACGGGGTGAAGATCAACATCGTCGACACCCCCGGGCACGCCGACTTCGGGGGCGAGGTCGAGCGCATCCTGCGCATGGTCGACGGCGTGGTCCTCCTGGTCGACGCCGCCGAGGGACCGATGCCGCAGACCCGGTTCGTGACGCGGAAGGCGCTCGAGCTCGGCCTGCACCCGCTCGTGGTGGTCAACAAGGTCGACCGCCCGGACGCGCGCATCCACGAGGTCCACGACGAGGTGCTGGAGCTCTTCATGGATCTGGAGGCCTCCGACGAACAGCTCGACGCCCCCTTCCTCTACGCCTCGGGGCGCGACGGCTGGGCGTCGAAGGACCCGGAGGTGAAGACCGAGAACCTCGACGAGCTCTTCGAGACGATCCTGATGGCCTTCCCGGCCCCGGACGTCGATGCGACGGGGCCCTTCCAGATGCTGATCTCGACCCTCGACTACTCGACGTACGTCGGGCGGATCGCGGTCGGGAAGATCGAGCGGGGGAGTGTGTCGGTGGGGGACCGGGTCGCGCTCCTCCCGCTGGGGGATCCGGGACTCGTCGAGGAGGGAGAGGAGGCGCGGGTCAGCAAGCTCTACACCTTCAGCGGGCTCGAGAAGATCGAGGTCGAGAGGGCGGAGGCCGGCGACATCGTCGCGCTGGCCGGGCTGGACGGGGTCGAGATCGGGAAGACGATCACCGACCTGACCGTGCGCGACCGGCTCCGGGGAATCGCCGTCGAGGAGCCGACGCTCGCCGTCGACTTCACCGTGAACAACTCGCCGATGGCCGGGCAGTCGGGGAAGTTCGTGACGACCCGGCAGGTACGCGATCGCCTGGTGAAGGAGCTGGAGCGGAACGTCGCGCTCCGCGTCGAGGACACGGCGTCGCCGGACACCTTCTCGGTCGCGGGACGTGGGGAGCTCCACCTCACGATCCTCATGGAGACGATGAGGCGCGAGGGGTACGAGTTCCAGGTCGGCCGTCCGAAGGTGCTGACCCGGATCAACGAGGCGGGAGAGAAGGAGGAGCCCTACGAGGAGGTCATCGTGGAGGTCCCCTCCGACATGGTCGGGACCGTCATCGAGAAGCTCGGGCCCCGGAAGGGCGAGATGACCGACATGAAGCCGATGGGCGACTCGGGCACGACCCGCCTCCGCTTCATGATCCCGGCGCGCGGTCTCTTCGGATACCGCTCGGAGTTCCTGACCGACACCCGCGGCGAGGGGATCCTCTACCACACCTTCGACCACTACGGCCCGTGGGCCGGGAACCTCCGCGGACGGCAGAAGGGCGTACTGGTCGCCGACCGCGAGGGCCAGGCCGTCGGCTTCGCGCTCTTCGGGCTGCAGGAGCGGGCCACGATGTTCGTCGAGCCGCAGGACAAGGTCTACGCCGGGATGATCGTGGGCGAGAACGTCCGTCCGGACGACATGGACGTGAACGTCACGAAGGAGAAGAAGCTCACGAACATGCGGACCACCTCGAGCGACGAGAACATCAAGCTCGAGCCCCCGCGGAAGATGACGCTCGAGCTCGCCCTCGAGTTCATCGAGGACGACGAGCTGATCGAGGTCACTCCGGACGGGATCCGGCTGCGAAAGCGGACCCTCGACGCGAATCAGCGGAAGAAGGAGACGAAGGCGCGGAAGCGGGAGGGGTAGCCCGCGTCCAGCGCATCGTCCGGCGCAGGAAGGCGACCTTCCCCTTCACCTCAAGCCGGCCGTCTTCGAGGCACTTGATCTCGGCGCTGATTCGCCGATCTCGCTCCGGGTGGAGCTTCGCGTCGTAGCGTCGCTTCCCCTCGTTGACCTCCACCTCCCGCACCATCTCCCACCCGACGTCGATCCCCTCGCGGGGCTCCTCGGGCAGGGTCACGAGACGGCCGAGCCACCGGCCGTCTTCCTGAACGAACTCCACCTGCCCGACCCCGTCGGGCATCGTCCAGCGCCCGGCGAGGTCACAGCCGTCGAGCGTCTGTGCCCCACCGGGCGAGGCGAGGAGGAGGGAAGCGGCGATGAGCGAAAGAGCAGAGGGCGGAATGCGCATGAGACACGTCGGTAGGCGTGAGACATAAGTGTGTCTGCGCTCTACGGTCGTGTCGTACGACGGGTTCCCCTCAGCCCGCCCACCCCCCGATCGAGAGGCGGACGAAGAGTCCCTCCGTCACGGTGCTCGGACCGCCCGCCACGTCGTTGAGCTGGTCGAGCTCCCAGCGGGTGTCGCCCGGCGCCCAGATCCATCCTGCACGGACGCCCACGAAGAGGCCGGCGTTCCGATCGTCGTCGTGATCCCGGTCCCGATCGCGCCGGCTCCGGCGGCGCCGGTCCACACCGAAGCGATAGTCCGCGCCGATCGACCCGCTCAGGAGGAAGGTGGAGCCGGTGAGTCGGGACGAGGTGCCCGGATCGTCGAGAACGTCGTCGAAGGTCGGGCTCGAGCGCTCGACGATGTCGACCACGGTCGCTCCGCCGCCGATCCCGATCATCGGGTAGACGTCGAGGTTGCGGGTCGACACGGCCATGTATCCGAGGTTGAAGAAGCCGTAGCCACCCGTCAGTCGACTGCGGTACTCGCCACCGGGGGCATCCTCCTCGAGGGGGAAGATCCCGTGGCCCTCCCCGCCGATGATGAGGTCTCCGACCGTGCCGAAGCCGAAGCCGCCGAGCGTCAGGGCGGCGTCGTCGAAGGCCGGGAAGCCGGAGGAGACGAGGGAGCCGTTGAGTCCGGCGGTTTCCAGCTCCTGCACCCCGATCTGGAAGGCTCCCCGGGCCTGAGCCGAGCCGGGAGAGGCAATGAGGAGTCCGAGCGCGAGCCCGGGGAGGAGTCGGCCGAGGCGTACCCGGCGGACGAAGGCAGAGGCGATGCGGGACGTCGAAGACATGCGAGGACCCCGTTCACGTGATGTTGGACCGGTCCGGCCCACGTGCGGGCCGGCTGCGCTCCTGCCTCTACGTCTGGGCGTTGGTGCGGGTTTCGGACCCCGGAGCGCTCAGTACCAGGGGTCGTTGAAGCCGCCCGCGGCGCTGCGCCGCCTCTCTCCCCACCCGTTCGAACGCTCCGGTCGCGACGCGAGGACGCGCTCGATGGCGTCGAGCATCTCTCGGGCGCCCCACGGCTTGGGGAGGAGTTCGTTCGCGCCGTAGTCCTCCGCGATCAGGAGCTGGTCCCGGTTGAGGCCCGAGACGGCGATGATGCGGACCTGCCCGTCGATCTCGACGAGTCGCTGAATCAGTCGGAGACCGTTCAGTCGGGGCATCGCCAGGTCGGTGATGACGAGGTCGATCCCGCCCTCCCCGTACACCTCGAGCGCGGCCTGCCCGTCCTTCGCGAAGGCCGCCGTGTGCCCGCCCGCCTGCAGGACCCGTCCGGAGAAGGTGCGCTCCAGCTCGTCGTCGTCCACGACCAGAATGTGCGCCATGCGGGCCCTCCTCGGATCAGTCGTCGACGGGGCGCGGGCCCTGCGGGAGGGGGTGCCGCGTTCCGTACTCCGAGTCCTGGATGACGAGCTGGCGTCCGACGCGCCGGGCGACGTTGATCGCGACGGGCCCCTGCAGGTTCGCGGTCGGCTGGGCGTCCGGCGTGCGGGGCAGTGTGACGATGGCGAGGACCACCATGTCCGTCGGCTCCGCCGGTCCCAGGGGCCCGAGCTCGTCGTCGTTCAGCTCGACGGAGAAGTCGGGGATGTGGACGAAGGGGTCGATGGCCAGGAAGGTGAGCGCGGAGAACTCCAGGCTCTGCAGCCAGTAGAAGCCGTCACGTTCGGCCGGGAGGACCACGAAGCCCTTCGCCTCCGGGAAGCCGAAGATGCCCTGGGGGAAGTCGAGAACGCTGTCCTCGGGGATCTCGAGCGCGCCGAGTAGCTCCGACGCGATCGAGAGCGTGGGCGATGAGTTCATGTCCGCCGCCGGGAGCGCGTTCATCGGAGGTAGTCGTTGAGGCTGAGGTTCAGAATACGCGCATTCGCGAGCATCGCTGCCTCGAAGGTCGTCTGCCGGGAGACGAGTTCGGTCACTGCCGTTTCGATATCGGCATCTTTGAGGGAAGACCTGAACGTCTCCAGGTTCACCTCCAGCGCATCCAGGTTCTCCGAGGCCATGTCCACGGAGTTCATCCGCGCCCCGGTCTCGCCGATGACCTCCTGCACCGCGTCGAAGGCGTTGTCCAGGCTCTGCAGCGCGGTGAGCACGCCGTCCTGGTCGTTTGCCCCGAGGGCCGTGGAGAGCTCGTCGAGCGCGTCGAAGACGCCGGTGTCCAGGAAGGCCTCCTGCCCCGAGTGCGTCGTGGAGAGACGCTGATTCTCTCCGATCTCGATCTGCTGCTCGCCCTGCGGCGGGGTGACGGTGGACGGCCCCCCGGGAGGGAAGGGGAGGGTGTCCGCGTAGTCGCCGCCGAAGATGAAGTGCCCGGCCAGCTGGGTGTTGCCGAGGTTGCGGGCGAAGCCGATCAGCTCGTCGACCTCCGCCTGGGCGATGGCACGGGTCTGCGCGTTCGCGGTCCCGCTCCCCTGCTGGGTGGCGAGCTCGCGGGCGCGGCCCATGGCGTTGGTGAGATCGTTGAGGACGGAGTCCTCGAGCGCCAGGCGGCTCGCCGCGGTATCCAGGTTGCGGCGGTACTGGTCGATGGCCCCGAGCTTCCCGGTGCTCTCGATGATCGAGCCGATGGCGACCGGGTCGTCCGAGGGCTTCCGAACTCGCTCTCCCGTCGCGATCTGCTCCTGCAGCTCCTGGATCGGACGGAGGTTTCTCTGAAGCCCGGCGAGGGCTTCCCGCTGTACGACGGCGCTCGTGATTCTCACGGGGGCAGTGTCATCAGAATGGATACTCAAATACACTTCGGAGTATCGGACGCTCGATTCCGGACTTGAGAACGCCCGAACCTCCCACCCGCCTGACCTTGGCCACGATCCTCTGCGTCGACGACGAAGCCGCCTCCATCCTCATCCTCGAGGATGCGCTCCAGCGTGCCGGTCACAAGACGATCGGCGTGCACAACGTGCAGGCGGCGATGAACGTCCTGGCCCGGGGCGGGATCGACCTGATCCTGAGCGACTACCGCATGCCGGGCGCCACCGGGCTGGAGTTCCTCGCCGAGATCGAACGGGAGGGGATCGACGTCCCCCTGATCATGGTCACCGGGAACGCCTCGATCGAGCACGCCGTCGCCTCGATGAAGGCGGGCGCGATCGACTACATCACCAAGCCGATCCGGGCGCAGCAGCTCGAACTCGCCGTCGATCAGGCGCTCGAGTTCGTGCGGCTCAAGCGGGAGAATGCCCAGCTCCGCGAAGAGGTCAGCCAGTTCCGCACCGCGCGCGAGATCATCGGCGAGAGCGAATCGCTCAACCGGATCCTCGAGACGATCAAGGTGGTGGCGAGGACGCGGGCGACCGTCCTGCTGCAGGGCGAGTCGGGGACGGGGAAGGAGCTCCTCGCGCGCGCGATCCACAACCTGTCGGACCGGGCGGAGGGACCCTTCATCTCGATCAACTGCGCCGCCCTCCCCGACTCGCTCGTCGAGAGCACCCTCTTCGGACACGAGAAGGGGGCCTTCACCGGGGCGGTGAAGCAGGTGAAGGGCGCCTTCGAGCGAGCGAACGGCGGGACGCTCCTCCTGGACGAGATCTCGGAGATGCGCCTCGACCTCCAGGCCAAGTTCCTGCGGGTTCTGCAGGAGCAGGAGTTCGAGCGCGTCGGCGGCAACCACCCGATCAAGGTGGATGTGCGCATCATCGCCACCACGAACCGCGATCTGGCCGAGTACGCGCAGAGCGGCTCCTTCCGCGAGGACCTCTACTACCGCCTGAGCGTGGTGCCCGTGGTCGTCCCGCCCCTGCGCGAGCGGATGGAGGACATCCCCCTCCTCGTCCAGCACTTCGCTCGGCGGGTCGCGGCCGAGATCGGGAAGCCGATCACCGGCGTCGCGCAGGAGACGATCGACCTGCTGCAGCGGCACGACTGGCCGGGGAACATTCGCGAGCTGTCGCACACCGTCGAACGGGCGGTGATCCTCTCCCCGACCGAGGTGCTGCACCCGCAGGCCTTCGATGCGAGCCGATTCGGGCTGGTCGCGCCGGGTACCGTGGGCGGCGCGAACGGGCGTCGGCCTGGCGCGCCCCCGGGCGGCGGCGACGGCGTCTGGGTCGAGACGCTCAACCTCGGCGAGATCGAGGAGATCATGATCGAGCGGGCACTCGAGAAGACGGAGGGGAACCGGACGCACGCCGCCGACCTTCTGGGGATCTCGGTCCGGACGCTGCGGAACAAGCTGAACCGGTAGCGGCCGGCGTCGCCGGAGGCCGCCTGTGCGGACCGCGGGCCCCCGACCTGGCGGGCGGGGCGGCGGCGAGAGGGGCGCCCTTCAGCTCGTGACGACGGACGTCGTGACGATCGCGGGGACCATCGTGGAAACCATGATCGCCATCCGTACCGCCTCGATCGCCGACGCGGTCGCATCCGCCACCGCGTCCCCCTCCGCGATCGCCTTCAGTCGGTCCTTCCGCGATCGGAGCTCCTTGCGATCGAAGGTGTGTCGGAGGACGCCGGTCTGGTCCGCGAGCGTGACGAGCACGGTCGTGCGTGAGTCGACCTCGCCGTCGCCGAAGATCGCGCCGCGCATCCGCGAGAGGAGCTCCCGCTCGGGCCGCGGGTCGACCTCCGGGTAGATCCGACGGGTGAAGACCCAGAGGACGCTCTCCTCGTCCGCCCTCAGGATTCCCCGTCGGACGAGGGCGCGGGCGACCCGGTGCTTGAGCTCCTTGGAGGTGGCGATGCGCCCGATCCAGTCCGCCGCCCGACGGAGCTTTTCGACCTCGCGCATCTTCCCGAGCCACTCGTCGAGGAGCTCCTCCCCGGTCGGCGCGGAGTCGATCACCGCGACGCGCTTCTTCGAGTCGGTCGCGATCCGGATCCGCTCCCGCAGGACCAGCTCGGAGAGCATCGCTCCGGCCAGCCCGTAGACGTACATGGTGCCGGCGAGGGTGGTGCCCTCCCGGTCGCGGAGAGCGAGGAGCATCAGCTCTTCGTGGAGGGGGATGGGGCGGGCCATGGGCGTACCTCGTCGAGGGGGCGGGTCCTCACGAATACGGATGCGCGAGGGGTGAACCTTCAACTCCCCGGACGTTCCGACCGGTTCGTCCGGTCTCCCGGAAAATGCGTCCGGCCCCTGCCCGGCAGATCCTGCCGGAACACGGTCGGCTCCGGAACGATCCGTCCGCGATGGGGGATGGCACGGCGGCGCGGCCGCGGGCCGAGCGGTGCACGTATGTCGTTGTGCAGCATGATGTTGTGACGCAGCTGTGCGGGCGGAGACGGCCGCCACGGGGCGCGCATGGGGAGCGGTACCGAGTCTGGCCCACCCCTTGCTCCTCCCCATGGCGTTCACATCGCGCTCCCCCTTCCCACCCCGCCCTGACATGTCGCTCGAACGACTCATCGGACAGGCTTCGACGGTGACCCGACTCGGGTCGACCGCGAGCGATTCGATGGCGGCCGCCCGGCGCATCGCGCATCGGGTGGCCGTGGCCGACGCCCGGGCCGCGGGGCAGGACGACTTCGCGGCCGAGCTCGCCCGCGCCCGGGGGATCGACCCGAACGAGTCGATCGACCTCGAGACCGAGATGGTGGCCCTCGCCGAGGAGCAGCTGCACTCGGAGACGACGATGGCGCTGATGTCCAAGCTGTACGAGCAGATCCGCTCGGGGATCCGGGAGGGCTGACGATGGCGATCGGGGACGGCGGGATCCGCGTGGGCGGCGTCGGGACGGGCGCCGCGGAGCGACCGCAGCGACGCGGTGCCTTCCAGGGGCTGCACATCAGCGCCTCCGGCCTTTCGGCCCAGCGCCTTCGCGTGGAGACCGCGGGCGAGAACATCGCGATGGCCGGCACGCGGAACGCCGACGGCACAGCCTACCGTCGCAAGGTCGTCGAGCTTCGCCCGGTGGAGTTCTCGGACGCACTCGACGCCGCCTCCCGCGCCGATGCGCCCGGGGGTGTCGAGGTCGCGCGCGTCTACGAGGACGCCGCACACGGGCAGATGATCTACGACCCGGCCCACCCGGACGCCGACGAGAACGGCATGCTCGACGTCGGCAACGTGAACACGCTCGACGAGATGATGGACCTGCTGGACGCGCGCCGCCGCTACGACGCGAACGCGACCGTCTTCGACGCGATGAAGGCGATGCTTCGCCGCGCCACCCAGCTCTGATCGGAGAACCACTGGAATGTCCGTAGACGGAATCGGAGGGATCGGGGGGCTCGGCGGCTACGCCGGGATTCGCCCGGGTGCGCCCCGGCCGGCGCCCGCGCCGGGGGAGGGGACCGCTCCCGCCCCGGTCGAGCGGCAGCCGGCCCCCGCACCGGCACCCCAGGTCCGGCCCAACGCACTCCCGGTGGACGCCCCCTCCGGGACCGACCCGCAGCTCTGGAGCGTCCTCACCTCCGAGGAGCGCACCTTCTTCGCTCGCGCCCGCGCGATGGGCCCGCTGACCTACGGTCCGGGCGCGCAGGGCGCCGGCCCCGCCGGCCCGGCCCGCGGCGGCCGCGTCGACATCCGGAT
>JANQLR010000385.1 GCA_028280525.1 Longimicrobiales bacterium | reverse complement strand
CGAGCTCGAGGAGAGCGCCGATCCGCCCCCGACCGAGACCGTCCCCGTCCTGCACGGGGGAGAGCGCCTGGCGGCGACCCGCGTCTGGCGCCGCGACCTGCGACCGGGCCACCGGATCGACGGTCCGGCGCTCGTCCTGGACTACTCGGGGACGACGTGGGTCCCGCCGGAGTGGTCGGTCGAGTCGGATCCGGCGGGAACGCTGCACCTCCAGAGGCACTAGAATTGCGGGATCGGTCGCCCCCGTTCCCCGCCTACCCTTGTCGACACCGCCCGTGAACGACCCCTCGTCCGCCCCGCCGCGCTCCCCCGACGGCGATCTGCGTCCGCCCTACCTCTGGGCGACCGTCGCCGGGTTCGCGGTCTTCGTCCTGTACGCGATCACCCTCGCGCCGAACGCGGCCTTCTGGGACGCGAGCGAGTACACCGCGACGGCGTGGATGATGGGGATCCCGCACCCCCCGGGGAATCCGCTCTTCGTGGTGCTGGGTCGAGCGTGGACGATCCTGCTGGAGCCGACGGGGCTCTCCGTCCCGGTCCGCGTGAACCTCTTCAGCGCCTTCATGAGCGCGTCGGCGCACGCCTTCTGGTTCCTCGTGGTCCACCACGTGCTCCGCTACTTCTCGGGGGAGCGGACCTTCCGGCTCGTGGGAGCCGGAGCTGCGGTTCTGGTCTCCGCGACGGCCTTCACCGTCTGGAACCAGTCGAACGTCAACGAGAAGGTCTACACGGTTTCCCTACTGACGATCGCGCTCCTGAGCTGGCTGATCATCCGCTGGCAGGAGCGGCTCGGGAAGGGCGGCGACGACAACATCCTGGTCCTGATGGTCTTCATCCTGGCGCTCTCCGTCGGGAACCACCTCATGGCCTTCCTCGCCGCGCCGGCGATCGCCCTCTTCCTCCTCCTGGTGAACCCGCGGGTCCTCCTCAACTGGAAGCTCTACCCGCCGGTCCTGGTCGCGGCGCTCCTCGGCCTCTCGATCCACCTCTTCCTTCCGCTCCGCGCCCAGCTCGACCCCACGATCAACCAGGGGGCCCCGGAGTGCGCCGAGTTCACCGAGGCCCTCCTCTCGGTGGCGACATACGGCAACGCGGGGTGCGAGGCGCTCTCCTCCTCCCTCACCCGCCAGCAGTACAAGGTCGAGGGGGAACCCGGACCCGGGCTGACCGGGCCGCGCCAGGCGCCGATCGGGTCGCAGTACGCCAACTACCTGCAGTACTTCGACTGGCAGTGGGCGAGGAGCGTACAGGCTGGCGACACCCTCTTCCCCATCGGCCGACTCCTCTTCACGGTCCTCTTCACGGCGCTCGGCGTCTGGGGCGCGACGGAGCACTGGTCGCGCGACCGCCTCAGCTTCGCCTACGTGGGCACGCTCTTCGCGACGCTCTCCATCGGCCTCGTCTGGTATCTGAACTTCAAGTACGGCTACTCGATGCCGGAACCGACCGGCGCCATCGACGCCCGGGAGGTGCGAGAACGGGACTACTTCTTCCTCGTCTCCTTCTCCATCTGGGGGCTCTGGGTCGGCGTCGGTATCGCGGCCATCTGGGAGTCGCTGTCTCGCAAGAGCGGCCGCCTGATCGCCGGTGCGCCGGTGCTCGCCCTCGCCGTCCTCCCCCTCGCCCTGAACTGGAGCTGGGCGAGCCGCGCGAACGACCACGCGGCACGGGACTGGGCGTACAACCTCCTCATGAGCGTGGAGCCGTACGGCGTCCTCTTCACCAGCGGGGACAACGACACCTTCCCCCTCTGGTACCTGCAGGAAACCGAGGGCATCCGCCGGGACGTCCAGGTGATCGTCGGGTCGTACCTGAACACCGGGTGGTACGCCAAGCAGATCCGCGACCTCACCGAACCGTGCCCCGAGGGCGTCGACCCCGAGGCGACCCCGACGCGGATCGTCTGTCAGCGCCCCTACCAGCCGGTGAACGGGGTGCGCTACGGCGCATCGCCCGGCGATGAGAGCGTTCTCCTCCTCACCGAGGAACCGGTTCGTACTCCGGAGCGGGGGACGCTCGCACTGGACGATGCGACCATCGATCAGGTCGCGGGCACCGGGCTGATCCTCCCCGACGACCGCGTCTTCCAGCTCGGTCCGGTCCAGGCGGTGATCCGCTCGGGAACGCAGCTCCTGGCCTCGCATCAGTTCACCCTCGCTCTCATCCGGAACGCGGTCGACGACCGCCCGATCTACTTCTCGAGTTCGCGGGGAATGGCCTTCGAACTCGGCCTGACGCCCCACCTGGTCCGCGAGGGGCTCGCCTTCCGGCTCGACGCCCGTTCGCCCATGGAGATCGACGGCGTGGTGCAGATGCCCGAGGGCGCGCAGCTGACGATGGTGACCGGCCCGTGGCTCAGCGACCGGCGAACGCGCCAGCTCCTGGACGAGGTCTTCGTCCACCGAGGCGGGCTCCCCGACTGGAGCTTCTGGCCGGACCGCCCGAGCATCGGGATCCCGAACTACTACGCGTGGGCCTACCTGGCCGTCGCCCAGGCGGCGTTGCAGGAGGGCGACGCCGACGCCCTCGAGCTGTACCGCGACGAGGCGAACCGCTGGGGGGAGCTGGGAGGCACCTGACGATGAGCGACGAGAGAGTCGAGTGGGTCGTGCTGACCTCGCATGCCGCCCGGTACATGGCGGACCTCCAGATCCAGACCCTCGAGTCCGAGGGAATCCCGGTCCTGGTGCGTGGCGAGGAGGCGGGAATCTGGGGACCCGCGTACGCGGGTCCGACCTCGCAGGGGATCCGGCTTCTCGTCCCGAAGGCGGCGCTCACCGAGGCGCGGATCCTTCTGGAGCTGGACGACGAGGAGGGGCCGGACGGGGAGGGCTGACGAAGCCACGAGGGAAGCGGATTCGGCGAGGTAGAGCCCCTCATCGACGACCGCCCAGAGCGGCACTGGAGGCAGGAGCCGATTCGGCGGAACGGTCCTCGACCGCGGACCACCCCCCGTGAGGTCGCGTCGTCCCGTCTCGCCCCGTCCCTCAGCTCTCCTCGCTTCGTTCGACGCTCCCGACTCCACCGGCACACGCCCGCCTCGCGACCGCCAGATCCTGCGCGGCGCTCCCGACCGACTTGAATACGGTCACCTCCTCCCAGGTCGTCCTCCCCGGGTGCCGGCCGGCGACCACCTCCCCGAGCTCGGGGAGCCGCTCGTCCGGCTCGAGGACACCTTCCGCAACCGCCAGCACCAGATCCCCGGCCTCCGCCCACGCCGCCTCCCGCTGATCCACGATGACGGTCGCGCGGGCCACGAGCTCGCCGGGCAGCTCCCGCATCTCCGGCGTGTAGGCGCCGACGGCGTTGATGTGCGTACCCGGGTCGACGGCTGCGGGAAGGACGGCGTCCCGCGCATCCGTCGCAGTGACGACCACCTGGGCGCCCGCGAGCTGTTCGACCGGATCCGAGACGACCCGAACCTCGACCCGCCCGGGGTCGACGCCACAACCCCCGGCCCGAAGCTCCGCGGCGAAGCGCTCGGCCGACTCGGCGCTCCGGGAGCGCACCCGGATCTGCCGGATCGGTCGGACGGCGAGGACGGCTTCGACCTGCGCCCTCGCCTGGACCCCGGCACCCACGACCGCCAGCACCTCCGCATCGGGCAGCGCCAGCAGCTCGGTGGCGAGCCCCGAGGCCGCGCCGGTCCGCAGCGCGGTCAGCCAGGTGGCGTCGAGGACCGCCTCGGGGATCCCGGTGTCCGGATCGATGAGGAGGACGATCGCATGCACCAGGGGTCGTCCCTCCTCGGCATTCCCCGGTCGCACCGTCACGATCTTCCCGCCGAGCGCACCCTCCGCCGGGAGCCACCCCGGCATGAAGAGCGCGAGCGTTCCGTCGCCCTCGACCCCCGTCCGCACCGGGATCCGGGCGCGCCCGTCCGAGAGCTGCGCGAAGGCGCTCCGCATCGCCTCGATCGCGGCGGGCATGTCCAATCGCCTCCGCAGCTCCGCCTCGTCCAACCAGGGCAGTTGCACCGCGACCTCCCTCCGAATCAGACTCGCTCTCACCGATCTCGCCGGCCCGTCGCAGAAGAGGATGCCATGCCCGCTCGCTCCCGTCACCCCGCGGCCCCGCACGCCCTCGTAGCGGGAGCGGGGATCTTCGGGGTGACCGCGGCTCTCGAGTTGCGCCGCCGGGGGTGGAGGGTCCAGCTCGTCGACCGCTGGGGATCGGGAGGCGCCGCGCCTCACGCCCGGGCCTCGACGACGGACGTCTCGAAGGTGATCCGGATGGACTACGGCGCGGACCGGTGGCTGACCGATCTCGCCGCGGAGGCGATGGCGGGGTGGGAGGGGTGGAACCGTCGGTTCTCGCTGCCGCTCTTCCACCGCGCGGGCTTCCTCCTCCTCAGCGAGTCGCCCTTCGAGGCCGGGGGCTTCGAGGAGGCCTCCTTCCGCACGCTGTCGGAGCTCGGGCGGCCCGTCGAGCGCGTGGGCCCCGATGCGCTGCGGCGGCGCTTCCCCGCGTGGAACGCGGAACGGTACGCCGACGGCTACCTGAATCCGGAGGCGGGGTGGGCGGAGAGCGGCGCGGTCCTCGCGACGTTGCTGGAGTGGGCTGAAGCGTCGGGAGTCGAACCCATCGGCGGCGCGGTCGAGGGCGTCGAGCCCTTCGGCCACGGCGCGCGCGTCGTGGTGTGTGCCGACGAGGAGCGGCGGGCGATCGAGGTCGATGCGGCGGTCGTCGCGGCGGGGGCGTGGTCCAACCGACTCCTGCCGCAGCTCGCACGACAGGTCGAGGCGCGGGCGATGCCGGTCGTGCACCTCCGGCCCTCGGATCCCGATCCCTTCCTTCCGCAGCGCTTCCCGGTCTGGGGCGCCGACATCGGCCGAACGGGGTGGTACGGCTTCCCCCTCCACCCGGAGGGATTCGTGAAGATCGGCCATCACGGCGCTGGCTGGAGCGACGACCCCGATCGGGCGGACGCTCTACCGGAGGGCTTCGAATCGCGGCTCCGCGCCTTCCTCGCCGACGCCCTCCCCGGACTCGCGCAGGCGGAGATCGTCCATCGGCGCGTCTGCTTCTACGCCGACGCCCGCGACGGCGACTTCTGGATCGACCGACTCCCGGACGCTCCCGGAATCGTCGTGGCGACCGGGGGGAGCGGCCACGGCTTCAAGTTCGGACCGATTCTGGGCGCGATGATCGCGAACGCCGTGGAGGGGATCGAGGACCGGCGGCTCCATCGCTTCCGCTGGCGGCCGGGTGTGGCGCCGGGGAAGGAGGAGGCGCGTGCGGAGGGTCTGGAGCCCTAGCCGGGCGCCCATCTTCGACATCCGGCGGCAGACCCCCGGAGCGGGGACCTGATCCGGGCCTGCCCGGGGGAATCGAGGCCCGCTACTCCCCGCCGCCCGGGATCAGCCGCAAAACCCCCAGCCCGGCCGGCACCCGACGGAAGGCGGTGGGACCGGCGACGGCATCCCGGCGCAGCTCGAGGATCGCGTCGCACGCCTCCGGGCAGAGGTCGACGATCTCCCCCCGGGTGACGAGGACGATCTGCTCGAAGCTCCGGCCAACCATCCGCTGCAGCAGCTCGACCGTCCGCACCTGGACCGCCTCCTCCATCCGGTCGAAGGCATCGGCGAGGATCGTCGGAGGCGCGACCCCCTCGATCCGGCGCGACACCGCCCAGGAGAGGGCGAGCCGGGCGGCCACGAACGCGGCCGCCCCGTCCTCTTCGGCCGGGGGGTGGAGGGAGCCCTCGACCCCGCCCAGATCGATCTGGCCCGAGTCGGTCCACCGCACGGAGAGGATCCGCCCCGCGGTGATGCGCCCGAGGATGCGCGCCATCCGGTCGAGGAGTCGGTCGCGCGCCTCCCGGCGCAGGTCCCGCGCGGCCGTCGCCAGCGCGGCATCGACCTCGGCCCAGACCTCACGGGACACCTCCGGCGGATCGGCGGCACCCGGCGTGCGCGGAGGGCCGGACACGGAGGAGCCGGCGACCGCAGCCAGGCGCGCGCGCGACTCCTCGAGCTCCGACAGACGGCTCCGGGCGACCTCGACCTTCTCCGCGGTCGCCTCCGTCGCGGCGTGCAGGCGGAGGCTCCGGTTCTCGAGCTGCTGCAGCCGTTCCGGCTTGAGCTCGAGCTGCTCTCGACGCCGACGCCACCACCGTCCGTCCTGGACCACGTCCTCCCAGTCGTCCTCGAGGAAGGCGTGGACGGTCGACAGGTGGGAGGCGAGGGGCCGCTGACAGGTCGGACAGGTCGCGTCCTCGCCGCGCTCCATCAGCTCCCCGAGTCGCTGCTTCAGCTCGCGCGCCCGGTCCCGGTAGGTCTGGAGCTGAGTCTCGGCGTCCTGTCGCTCGCGCAACCACTCCATCGTCGCGAACTCGAGGTCGCCGGTGACCTCGGCGTCGTCCTCGCGCAGTCCGCGAAGCTCGGCCTCGAGGGCCGCGAGCTCCTCCGGCGCCGACTCCAGCTCGCGGATGCGGGCGAGGAGCGCCTCGGGGGCCGGGCCGGGTGCGGAGGCCCCGTCGGCGCTGCGCAGGCGGCCGAGCCGCGAGCGCGCGTCCTCGAGCCGGTCGAGACCGTCGAGCATGGCGAGGAGTCGCGAGCCGCTCTCCACCACGGACTCCGCCCGGTCCGAGTCGCCGCCGTCCTCCAGGAGTCGGAGGAGCTCGGGTGGGAGCCGCGTCAGAGCGGGGTCCGCCACGATCGGGGCGGTTCTGCGGACGGCGTGCTCGAGTCGGCCGGAGACGAGCTGCTGCGTCAGACGCCGGATCCGGCCATCCCCGCCGACCACCGCCACCAGACCCGACGGGAGCTCGAGGGCGACGTCGCCGAGGCCCGGCACGGAGGGGTGGGAGATCGACTGGATCCTCACGACCCACCCCCGGGGAGGAAGACCCGCTCCAGAAGCCGGGCCCGCTCGTCGTCCGCCGTTCCGAGCGCCGCGACGACCCGGTCCCGGAGCGGGGCGACGGACCCCACCGGCTCTCGAGGATCGTCCTCCAGCTCGACCGACAGGTGCAGCGCGCGGTCGACCAGATCGGCGAGGAAGCCGGGGGGGAGGGAGACCAGATCGTCGGGTCGGGGGCCGCGAAGCCGCACGCGCACGATCTTCTGGTCGATCCCCCCCGGGATCTCCCGCGTGATCTCCTCGATTCGCCGCTGCAGCGCCTCCGGGTCGCCCGGCGGGACGCGCGTCGGCGCCATCGCCACGACCGGCCGTCCGGCGACCGGGTGGAAGTCGATCGCCCCGGAGGAGAGGTCGGCGACCACGAAGCCCTTCTCCTCCGCCGCCTCGTCCCACGGCGACGGCCCGACCCGCTCGAGCGCGCCGGCGTACACGACCCGGTCGGCCACCCGCCGGTAGGTGTGCTGCCCGCCGAGCGCCACGTAGTCCCATCGCCCTTCCTCCAAAGGGATTCCGCCCCCCTCGCCCCGGAGGAGCCGACCGTGCGCGACCACCACGTTCCAGCGCTGGCGCGGATCCGGCTCCGGAGCCGGGAGCGGCTCGGTGAGGGCGCTGCGATAGGGGAGGAGGACGACCTGCGTCGAGTAGCGGGAGAGGACCACCGTCCGGGCCGATCCGGTCGCCGCGTCCACATTCGGGAAGGCGTCGAGTGCGGCGAGCGCCCCCGCATCCTCGGAGCGCCGCGGGGTGTCCCTCGCCCCCGCGATCATGAGGACGCGGGTGTCCGGAAGCGTCGAGTGGAGCGCCTCGAGCCCCCGGGTCAGCGCGACGAGCGCACCGGGCGGCGGGTCCGGGCGGTCGAAGACGTCCCCGGAGACGACGACCAGGTCGGGCGCCACCTCGACCAGCGCCTGCATCGCCCGCGAGAAGGCGACGGCCAGATCCCGCTCCCGCACGTTCTGTCCGCGATCGGTCCGGTCGAAGGCCCGGTGCCCCAGGTGGAGGTCGGAGAGGTGCGCGACGATCACGGCGACTCCCCGGCGGCTGGCGGCCGGGGTGTACCCTCGGTGGCCGGGGGGTCCCCGGCGGCGGGGGTCGCATCCTCCTCGGCGCCGTCTGGAACCGCATCCCGCGGGACCGCAGCGGCAGGGATCGGATCCTCCACCGCGATGTCGGGGACCGTCTCCCGCTCGACCGCGGCGACGCCCGCCTCCTCCACCGTCCGCGTCGCCAGCGCGGCGAGGCCGGTCCGCAGTGCGGCCATCGCCAGGCAGAGGACGCCGACGAGGTAGACGCCGAGCGGTTCGAGCCGCTGGAAGAGGACGCCGCCCATCAGCAGGACTCCGGCCGTCGCGCCGAAGAGGACCGGAGCACCACGCCCACCGAGCCCGTCATCCGGAACGGCGCCGACCGCGACCCCCGCGCCGTACATCGGCAGCGCGGCGAGGAGGGCGAGACTCCCGCCACGAGTGGCCCAGCTCTCCAGCAGATCGACCTCGAAGCTCCAGGAGAGCGCCGCGGTGCCGGCGATCAGGTAGGCCCCGACGGCGAGAAACCACCGCCATCGCCCCGGTCGGGCGGGGACGAGGGGCCGGGTCGACAGGCCGGTGCTCAGCGCGCCCAGCTGCACGGCTACGATGACGGTGATCGCTCGCAGCAGGCCGGGGCCGGTGTGGACGAGGAGCCCGAGCGTCATCTCCGCGCCGACCGCGATCGCGACGCCGACGAGGAAGAGCGAGAGGCGGCCCGAGCGACCCGTTCGCGTCATCGCATCCCTTCGTGGAAGCTCCCGGCCCAGAAGAGGAGCGGTTCGCCCTCGGACGCCTCGGTCGCCACTACCCGGCCGATCAGGATGCTGTGATCCCCCGCCCGGTGGCGCGCCTCGATCC
>JANQLR010000372.1 GCA_028280525.1 Longimicrobiales bacterium | reverse complement strand
AGGGCACCGGCATCTGGTCCATGTCCATCACGCCCTCGAGCGTCGTCTCGGAGTGGTGCTCCTCCATCCGGTTCGCCTCGAGGTTCCAGAGGATGTGGCCCTCGCCGCCACCGGCGAGCGACTGCACGAAGGACATCCCCATCTGGGCGCCTTCCTGCTCGAGCGAGGTCGTGCTCGTGTAGTCGATCCGGAGGTGCCCCGTCGCCTCGTCCTCGCCGGCCACGGTGTAGGTGTTCACCGACTCGCTCTTGCTGTAGGTGCCGGCGCGGTCGACTTCGTACGCCACGGTGTCCGCCCAGGTCATCCCGACGGAGGGCTGCCCGCCCGGAAGGCCGGGGAACATGTCGTACGCGTAGCTCTCCGGAGAGAGGAGCTGCTCGGTGGAGCCGGATAGGCCCGGGACGTCGAGGAGGTCGCCGTCGCCCATCGGGCTCAGTTCAAAGACGATCGGGCCGTCGATGTCGTCGAGCGTGCCCCGCTCGGCCGCACCCATCGGGTTCGACAGCGTCGCTTCGAAGGCGTCGAAGGTAGCCGTCACGGTCACGCCACCCGCCGCCGCGGGCGCGAACGTCATCGAGATGGTCGACGAGGAGCTCCCGGGGATGTCGATCATCTGACCCCCGGCATCCACGCTGATGTTCGTCTCGTCGGTGATGTCGTAGGTGACGGTGCCGCCCTCCGGAACGCCGTAGGAGAGGCCCATCATGGGGGTCGAACCGCCCCCTCCACCGGTCGCACAGGCGGTCGTGACCGCGGGGACCAGGAGGGCGGCGAGAAGGCTGCGACGACGCATGTCAGCTCCGTATTCGGTGTTGGGTTCGCAGGACCGCGAAGGATCCACAGTGTACCGTACGGGGTCTGCTGAGGAAATCTTCTGGATCCGGCGCGCGACCCCGCCCTACGCCTTGGACGGCCCCGAGGCGCGGGGTTATCGTCGACACGTCGTTCCGCACACCTGATCGATCCGGGGCACCATGTCCTTTCGCACGAATCCCGACCGCATTCTCGAGAACATCGACCGCTCCCGGAACCGGGACTCCGCCGAGGGGCGGGGGTCCGACCGTCAGGCGATCGGCAAGCACCTCGATCCGGAGGTCCCGGACGTCGACGCCACGACGCCCGAACGCCTGAAGCGGATCTTCGCCAGCGTCGAGAACGCCTACACGAAGGCGGCGCAGGGCCCGGCTCTCGGACCGCTCGCCTCCCGCTTCCAGGCGATCGGCGACATTCATCATCACAACGCGCGGGGCGACGTCTCCCTCTCGGTTCGGTACATGGACCACGACCGACCGGACGACTTCGGCATGGCGCCCTTCGAGGTGAAGCCGGACCACCTGGTCGAGATGAAGAAGGAGACCAAGACGTCGCGGCCCGACGTGAACGCGATGAAGATCCTCCGCACCGAGCTGCGGAAGGGCGTGCTGGCCGCGTACACGAAGATCGAGCCGAGGCTTCGTCAGGCGCTCCGCGACCGGGCGGACATGGGTCACATCGAGGTGCAGGTCACGATGGACCTCCGGCCGCAGGGCGAGGGGCTGGAGCTGCGCCCGTCGACCGGGAAGCTCGACGAGCTCCTGGGCGGCGACTCCGAAGACTGAGCCACGTCGGACGACGGCTCCTCGTCGTCTTCCTGGACGGGGTCGGGATCGGAGAGAACGATCCCGACCGCAACCCCTTCCTCCGGGCCGAGCTCCCGGCGTGGTCGGCCGCCCTCGGCCCACCGCCGACGCTCGAGCGGCCGCTCGCCGGTGACCTCGACTCCGCGGAGCTGCCGGCGCTCGCCTTCCCGGTGGATGCCGGGCTGGGGGTCGAGGGCATCCCTCAGAGCGGGACGGGGCAGACCTCGCTCCTGACCGGGGCGAACGGGCCCGAGCTCTTCGGCCGGCACTTCGGACCGTGGGTCCCGACGACGCTTCGCGACCGCGTCCGCGACGAGAGCTTCCTCCGGACCGCCGTCGACGCCGGACTCCCCACCGCCTTCCTCAACGCCTACCCCTCCGGGTGGCCCGGCCCGCGGGGCGGGCGGCGAATCGCGGGCCCGCCTCTCGCGGCGCAGGGCGCCGGCCTCCTCACACGGACCCACGAAGAGCTGGCCCGTGGTCGGGCGGTGGCGAGTGAGATCACGAACGGCGGCTGGAAGCGACACTTCGGTCTCGCGGAGCTCCCGGAGCCGACGCCCGAGGAGGCTGGACGTATCGCGGCGCACCTCGCCGGCTCCGTCCGTCTCTCCCTCTTCGCGCACTACTCGACCGACACGGCCGGGCACCGGGGAGGGATGGAGGGCGCGATCCAGGCGCTGGAGCGGGTGGACGCCTTCCTCGGCGGCCTGCTCGCGGCGCGACCGGACGACCTGGACCTCCTGATCTGCTCGGATCACGGGAACCTCGAGGACGTGACGACCGGACACACCCGGAACCCCTCTCTCGGGGCGGTGATCGGAGAAGGGGTGCGCGACTTCGACGCGGCGACCCTCGTCGACCTGACCGCAATCCCCTCCTTCGTGCTCGGACACGTGGGCGTCGCGGGCGGCTGATCCCGCCATCCGATCGCCCCGCCCCGTCGGTGATCGTGGTGGCATGCAGCTTCGATCCCGCATCCTCGGTGAACTCCTCGTCTCGTCCGGCGCAGTCTCCGGCCCCCGACTCGACGAGGGGCTGCGTCTTCAGGCGGAGCAGCCCCGGCGGATCGGCGAGATCCTGGTCGAACGGGGGTGGGCCGACTCGGAGTCGGTCGCGCGGGCGTTGGCTGCACAGCTCGGCATCCCGGTCGCCGAGCCCCCCCTCCGGGTGGACCCCGGAGCCCCGGGCGTCCTGCCCGAGGCGCTCGCCCATTCGGCGCGCGCCGTCGCCCTGGAGGTGCACCCGCGGCGGCTGACCGTCGCGACGGACGAACCCACCCGGATCGACGTGATCGACGACCTGCGCTTTCGCACCGGCCGGCGCCTCGAGCTTCGGGTCGGGTGGCCCGAGGCGATCGACGAGGCGCTCCGTGCCGGCTACGGCGACCCGCTCTCGCGCCTGGTCTCCGCCGTCGACGCGGGGCTGCCCGACGGCGGCGCGGAGGAGGGGAGTGCGCTGGAGCGGGCCGCTGCGTCGGCTCCCGTCGTCCGACTGGTCGATCGACTGCTGGAGGAGGCGAGCCGGGCAAGGGCGAGCGATCTGCACCTCGAACCGGACCGGAGTGGACTCCGGGTGCGGCTACGTGTGGACGGGATCCTGCGCGAGACGCACCGGATCCCCGAACGGCTGCAGCGCCTGATCCTCTCCCGGCTCAAGATTATGGCGGGTATGGACATCGCCGTGCGGCTCCGACCACAGGACGGGGGGCTTCGCACCCGGATCGGGCGGCGGGAGCTCGCCCTTCGCATCTCGACCCTGCCGGTGCAGGGGCGCGAGAAGGGCGTCGTGCGCCTCCTCGATCCCCACGGGGGCCCGACCGGACTCGACGCGCTCGGGATGCGGGCGGAGGATCGCGAGCAGCTCGAGCGCATCCTCGACGGGCGACAGGGCGTCCTCCTCACGACCGGTCCGACGGGCTCGGGGAAGTCGTCCACGCTGCACGCCGCGCTCCGCCGGGTGGACCGCGACCGACGGAACGTGGTTACGCTGGAGGACCCGATCGAGTACCCGATCCCGGGCGCCACCCAGGTACAGGTCCATCCCAGAGCGGGATTGACCTTCCCGGCCGCGCTTCGGGCGGTGCTCCGGCAGGACCCGGATGTCGTCATGGTCGGGGAGATCCGGGACGGCGAGACGGCGGAGATCGCGATGGCCGGTGCCGTGACCGGTCACCTCGTCCTCTCCTCGCTCCACACCAACGACGCCCCCTCCGCGGTCGTCCGACTGGTGCAGATGGGCGTCCCGCGCCACCTCGTCGCGAGCGGTCTCGCCGGGGTTCTTGCCCAGCGGCTGGTCCGGCGTATCTGCACGGCGTGCCGCGGAGGTGGGTGCGATCGATGTCGCGAGGGGTTCCACGGTCGGATCGGCGTCTTCCAGCTCCTGGTGCCGGACGCGAGGCTCCGGGAGGCGATCGCTGCCGGAGCGCCCTCCGAGACGCTTGCAAGGATGGCTCGAGAGTCGGGGATGGCGCGTCTGGTGGATGACGCGCGGCGGCTCGTGGCCGAGGGGGTGACCACACCGGCCGAGGTGGCGCGCGTGATTCGGGGAGAGGCCGTGGCCCGGCCCTGTCGGCGCTGCGAACGCGAGATCCCGGAGGGCGCTCGAGCCTGTCCCTGGTGCGGACGGGCGATCGGGGCGCGGTGCGGGTGCGGACAGCGGCTGGAGACCGGGTGGAGGTTCTGTCCGGAGTGCATCCGTCCGGTGGCCGCCTGACGCCAGCGGAGTCTACCTTTCGGGTTGGAGGGCCGGGTGACCGCGGGGGCGGCAGCGGCCCGCACCGCTCCGCCCGACCCCGGTCGTCGTGTCTCGCACCCGCAGCTTCCGCACCACCGTTCTGTACGCGATTCTCGCGGTCGCGCTGGTCCCGGTCGCCCTCGCGCTCTTCGGGAGCGTCGCCCTCATCCGGGAGTTCGGTACGAGCACGGGTACCCTCGGCCCGTGGGACGCGGTCGCGGAGTCGGGTCGGGAGCTGATCGAGGCCGCTCGAGCCCCCGAAGTCGACTCGGCGCGCGTCTCGGCCGCCGCCGAGCGGCACGAGGCGGCGCTCTCCGAGTCGGTTCGAAGGTCCCGCATCTACACCGTCGTCACCGAGCGGATCTCCCGCCTCCTTCCCCTCGGTGCCTTCCTCATCCTTCTGGTCGTCGCCGGGCTCGCCACCCTCGTCGCGAACCGCATCTCGCGACGGCTCGGGGACCCGGTCAACGAGCTGGTGCGCTGGTCGGACCGGATTGCCGAGGGCGAACCACTTCCCCCGGGGGAGGTCGTGAAGTCGGGGGTCCGCGAGTTCCGCGTCCTGCGGCGGGCGATGGAGGGGATGGACTCGCAGCTGAAGGCCTCCCGCGCCCGCGATGTGGAGTCGGCGCGGATGCGGGCGTGGACGGAGATGGCGCGCCGCGTCTCGCACGAGCTGAAGAATCCGCTCACGCCGATCCGGATGAGCGCCTCGACGCTGGCCCGTTCGACCGACCCGAAGGTCCGCGGGCCGGCCGAGCTGATCCTGGAGGAGTCCACACGCCTCGACGAGATGGCGCGGACCTTCTCGCAGCTGGGCAAACCGATCGAGGGTCCGATGGCCCCGGTCGACATCCGGGAGATGCTCGCGGGGCTGGCGGAGCGGCACCGGGACGAGGCCTCCGACCGAATCACCCTGATCGCCCCCGACGACCTCCCCCTCGTCTCGGGGCATCATGACGCGCTGAGCCGCGCCGTCCGAAACCTCATCGTGAACGCGGTGGAGTCGCTCGACGGCTCCCCGGGAGGGGTGCGGCTCGTTGCGGCGCACGAGGGGGACCGGGTGCGGATCTCGGTCGAGGACGACGGCCCCGGGATCCCGAAGGACCTCCTCGATCGAATCTGGCTCCCGGATGTGACCACCCGAGCCCGGGGCACCGGCCTCGGCCTCGCGATCGTCCGGCAGACGGTCACCCTGCACGGCGGGGAGGTCTCCGCCGCGAACCTTCCGGGGGGAGGCGCGGTCTTCAACCTGGAGCTCCCGATCGACGGTCCCGCTTCCACCCCGTCCACCGACTCATGAACGTCCTGATCGTCGACGACGAAGGGAACATCCGACGCTCCCTACGCGCCCTCCTGGAAGCGGAGGGGTTCCGCGTTCGCGACGCGGCGACGGCGGAGGAGGGTCTCCTGCTGGCCGAGGCACAGCCGCCCGACGCCGTCCTCCTCGACCTCGCACTGCCCGGGATGAACGGGCTGCAGGCGCTCCCGCGCTTCCAGGACGTCGATCCGGGGATCACCGTGGTGATGATGAGTGGCCACGCCTCGCTGGGTGACGCCGTCGAGGCCACCCGCCTCGGCGCCTTCCACTTCATCGAGAAGCCGCTCTCCCCCGAGGCCGTCCTCCTGACGCTCCGCGGTGCGGCCGAGGTGGCGCGGGCCCGGGATCTCTCCCGGGCACTCCGCGAGGAGCTGGGGCCCGAGGCGGAGCTGGTCGGCGACTCCGCGGGGATCCAGGCGGTCCGAGAGGCGATCCGGAAGATCGCGCCGACCGACGCCCGCGTCCTGATCACCGGCGAGAGCGGGACGGGGAAGGAGCTGGTCGCGACCGCGATCCACGGCACCTCTGCCCGCGCCTCCGGTCCCTTCATCCGGGTCAACTCCGCGGCGATCCCCCGGGACCTGGTCGAGAGCGAGATGTTCGGCCACGAGAAGGGCGCCTTCACCGGGGCGACGGAGCGCCGGCGGGGACGCTTCGAGCTGGCGGACGGCGGGACGCTCTTCCTGGACGAGGTCGGGGATCTCGGGCCGGAGGCGCAGGCGAAGCTGCTGCGGGTGCTGGAGGAGGGCCGTCTGCAGCGGGTAGGCGGGACCGAGACGATCGAGGTCGACGTGCGCGTCGTCGCCGCGACGCATCGCGATCTCCGCTCCGAGGTGCGGGAGGGCCGATTCCGGGAGGATCTCTTCTTCCGCCTGAACGTCGTCCCCATCCGGGTGCCGCCGCTGCGGGAACGCATCGACGACCTGAATGCCCTGATCGACCACGCCCTCGAACGGCTGGTGCGCAAGCACGGACTCCAGCCGCCGACCTTCTCGCACGAGGCGAGGGAGGTCCTCCGACGGCACAGCTGGCCGGGCAACGTGCGGGAGCTGCTGAACATCGTGGAACGCCTGACCATCCTCTCCGCCGGCTCGATCGTCGATCCCGCGGAGGTCGTCGACGTGCTCTCTCTCGATCGCAGACGAGAGGACCCGCACACCTTCCGCGCCGACGACGACCGCACCCTGCGCGACCGGATCGAAGCCTACGAGCGGAGTCTCCTGGAGGGCGCCCTCGACCACGCCGGCGGGAACGTTGCGGAGGCGGCGCGCCTCCTGAGGACGGACCGCCCGAATCTGTACCGACGGATGAAGCGACTCGGACTCCGCCACGGAGATCCGGAACGGACGGAGGAGAGATGACGACACCGGTGGACGACCGCAGCCGCGGTGCGGATAGAGTCCGGCGACCGCTCGCCGCGGCGGGGCGTCGAGCGTGGATCGCCCTGGCGATGGTCGCGGCATCCGCCGGGGGGCTCCGGGCGCAGGATGCGCCGATCCCCCTTCCCGAGGAGGTGCCCGCCGAGCTCGCGGAGAGCGTCCTGGCGTGGTTCAACGACCCGGCCGCCTTGCGACTCGAAGGGCGCGCCGTGGTGCCCGAGGGAACGGAGCTCGCCGCGCCGATCGCCCTGCTGCGGGGCGAGTTCGTGGTGCGCGGAACGGTCCGCGGCGACGTCGTCCTCCTGGACGCGGACCTCCGCCTGGAGGACGACGGCCGCATCGAGGGGGACGTCCTGATCGTCGGCGGGCGTATGCGGGAGGGCGACGAGGAGGCGATCGCCGGCCAGCTGACCCAGTTCGCCCAGACCTTCCGCTGGGCGAGAGAGGGGGAGGTCCTCGTGGCCGCTACCCCGACGTTGAGGGCGCAACGGGGCATCCGGCTTCTGGGATCCCGCATCCGCGTCCTCGCTGGGACGAACTACAACCGGATCGAGGGACTCCCGGTCCTCTTCGGGCCGCTGATCGAGTCCTCCGGAGAGAATCCGGTCGTGGCCGAGGGGCTGATCACCTTCCGGACCGAGACCGGATTCACCGACGACGAGCGCGGCTTCCGCCTGCGCCTGGAGCGCCGCCTCTCCCGGCCCACCCGCTACTACTTCGGGGTCAGCGCGTACTCCGAGGTGACCCCGATCGAGGCGTGGGGACTGGGGGATCTCGAAGCCTCGCTCACGACCTTCTTCCTTCACCGGGACTACCGCGACTACTACGAGCGTCACGGCTGGAGCGCCTACGCGGGCGCCAACCTGAAGAACTTCCCTCTGCGTCTGCGTCTCAGCTACCGCGACGAGAAGCACTTCAGCCTCCGTCCGGGATCGCCGTGGGCGCTCGACGAGACCGATCGTCCCTGGCGTCCACTCCCCCTGGTCGGGCAGGGGGACGCGCGCTTCGTCGACCTTCAGATCGCCGTCGACGAGACGAACGACCCGTCGGCGCCGAGTGATGGATGGCGCTTCGACGGCCGCCTGAGCTACGGCCTCACCGGGGATCTGGTGCTCCCCGAGTTCTCCTCCCGCCCTCAGGGCGCCGGGATCATGACGGAGGAGGCCACCCTCCCCAACTCCTTCAGCAGCGGCTTCTTCGACCTGCGCCGCTACGCCCGGGTCGATCCGAACTCCGTCCTGAGCCTGCGCGCGGTCTTCGCGGGCTCCCTCAACAGCCGGCCCCTCCCGCCGCAGTTCCAGCACGTCCTCGGCGGCCCGGGCTCCCTCCCCGGGTACCGCCAGCTCTCGCTCGACTGCGGGGCCCGCTCCAGCTCGGTCTTCTCCGACTTCGGGGGGACCTCGGCGGAGGCCTTTCCGAGGTACGGCTGCGACCGCGTCGTCCTCTTCCAGGCCGAGTACCGGAACGTCCTCCCCTACCTGCTCGACGTCGGGAACGGCGAGTCCGGGTGGGTCCCGGACCTCGATCTCGAGCCGACGCTCAACCTCTTCTTCAACGTCGGTCGTGGCTGGTCGGACACCGACGGTGGGGTCGACTTCGACGACCGCGCCGACGTCGGAGCGGGACTCGAGATCGGGAGCTTCGGCGCCTACATGGCCTACCCCTTCGGCGCCGACCGCCGCGTCAACTTCTTCCTTCGCTTCCAGCGGCGGTTCTGAAGGAACCACGTGCGCACCGCACTCCTGATCCTGTCGAGCCTGGTCGCGCTCACCGTTGGACCGGTGGGCGCGCAGGAGGTCGAACTCCGGGCGGAGGTCGACCGGGAGGGGGGTACGCTGCAGGTCGACCTGACCACCCTGCTCGGAGACGGCGGCCTCCGACAGGCGATCCACTCCGGGCTCCCGATCCGGATCGAGGTACGCGGACAGCTCTGGCGCGACGGCTTCTTCGACTCCCAGGAGGGGGCGGAGGCGTGGCGGGCCAGCGTGATCCACGACCCGGTTCGACGGAGCTACGAGGTGGAGGTGACGGGAGCCCCCCCGCGCCGCACGACGACGCTGAGCGACGCCGAACGCATCCTGGTCGAGGCCTTCTCGATGCAGCTCCGGCCGACCCGCGAGGGCCGCTACTACTACCTGGCAACGGTCGAGGTGGAAACGCTCTCGCTCTCCGACCTCTCCGAACTCCGCCGGTGGCTTCGGGGCGACGTGGCCCCGGCCGTCGGGGGCGATGCGGGAGGGGGGAGCGCCGTCGCGAACGGGGTGCGCCGTCTGGTCGTGCGCGCGCTCGGCCTCCCGACGCTGCGCCGGCGACTTCGGACCGACCGCTTCGACTGGGGTTCGTGACCCGTCAGCGCACCGCCCCGGGGCCGCGCAGGAACCGTCCCGGCTTCGCCCCGGTGTACTCGCCCGCCTCGATCACGAAGCTCCCGTTGACCAGGAGGTGCCGGACGCCCTCCGCCAGCGCATGCGGACGGGTGTAGCTCCCGACCTCGCGGATCGTGGCCGGGTCGAAGACGACCAGGTCGGCGAAGTATCCGGGTGCGAGCTCTCCCCGCCCCTCCAACCCCACGCGCCGAGCCACGGCCTGCGTCGCCTTCCGGATCGCGTCCTCGAGTGAGATGACCCCCTCGTCGCGCACGTACTGCCCCAGGATCTTCGGGTAGGTGCCGTAGGTGCGCGGGTGGGTCATCCCGCCCGGGGAGGTCGGATCCCGGATCCCCGCATCGGTCCCGAACTTCATCCACGGGAGCTGCAGCTTCCGTCGGACGTTCTCCTCGCTCATTGCGAAGTAGACCATCCCGGCGTTCCCCTCCTCCGCCAGGAAGTCGAGCGTCGCCTCCGCCCACGGCTTCCCCCGCGCCTCCGCGAGGTCGGCGAGCGTCTTCCCCTGCATGTCGAGGTTTTCGCGGGTGTTCACGCTCGTGATGAGCGCGCCCTCTGGGGTCGCGAGCCGGCACCAGTTCTCGTAGTCGCCGGGTGGGCCGTTGAACTCGTCGACGATCCGTGCCCGGGCGACCGAATCCTCCAGATTCCTCCGAAGGCGACCGTTCTCGGAGACCCAGGGCGGGAGGCAGGCGGTGAGGCTCGTGGAGGCGGCGGTGTAGGGGTACATCCCCGCCTCGATGTCGATCCCGCGGGTGCGGGCGGCGTTGATCGTGTCGATCGCGGCCTCGAGGAGCCCCCAGTTGTCGCGGCCCGCCGCCTTGAGGTGGTAGATCTCGACGGGGACGCCGGAGCGCTCTCCGATCTCGATCGCCTCGCCGAGCGCTTCCAGGAGTCCGTACGACTCGGAGCGGATGTGCGAGATGTAGACCCCGCCGTGCTCGTGGACCACGCGGCTGATCTCGACGAGTTCGTCGGTGCCGGCGTACGCCCCCGGCGGGTAGATCAGACCGGTGGCGACGCCCAGAGCGCCGTCCTCCATCGCGCGGGCGACGACGGCGCGCATCGTGTCGAGTTCGGCGGGGGAGGGCGTCCCGGGTCGGAAGCCCATCGCGTAGCGCCGGACCGTCGTGCCTCCGATGAAGGAGCCGACGTTCACCGCGACTCCCCCCGCCTCCATCTCCTCCAGCCACGCGCCGAACCGGGTCCACTCCCGCGCCCGTCGAACTGCGATCGGGTCGTTCTCGTCGACGCGTCGACGGGTGTCCCGATCGAGGGGTGCCGGGGTGTTCGACTCCCCCATCAGCTCGGTCGTGACTCCCTGGTAGATCTTGTTGAGCGCCCTCCCGTCGAAGAGGAGGCCCATGTCGCCCTGGCCGTTGATGTCGATGAAGCCCGGCGCGATGACCAGGCCCGTGATGTCGACGATCCGCTCCGCCCGCAGGGGATCCGCGCTGCGGGAGGGGAGGATGCGCGCGATTCGATCGCCGAGCAGGGCGATGTCGGCCTGCCGCGCGGGCGCGCCGGTACCGTCGACGAGGGTGCCCCCGGTCAGCAGGAGATCCCACCGCTCGTCGACGGGGAGGCCGTCCGGGCTCGCGGGCATCGTGTCGGCCGGCGCGTCGAGAGTCCTCTCCGCCTCTCGGGGGGCATCCGACTCCACGGACGGGTCGGAATGGCTCGGCGTAGAGGGAGCGGGGAAGCCGGCCGCGACCGCCGGCGGCACCGACCCGGGCGCCTGGGGCCGACACCCCGAGGCGAGCGAGAGACCGCTCAGGACGAGGATCGCGAAGGAGCGCATCGTCACGGCGTCACCACCTCGGTTCGTACCGTCTCCTGCTCGATTCGCTCGAGCTCAGGTACGACGCCGATCCCGGGGGCGTCGAGCGGGAGCATCGTCCCGTCCGTCATCTCCCACTCGGGGTCCACGATGTCGCGTTCCCAGTACCGCCGAGACTCCGAGATGTCCCCGGGGAGGGTGAAGCCGGGAAGGGTGGCGAGGGCGACGTTGAAGGCTCGTCCGATCCCCGACTCCAGCATCCCGCCGCACCAGACCGGGACGCCCGCCTCGCGGCAGAGATCGTGGATCCGGATCGAGTTCGTGAAGCCGCCGACCCGGCCCGGCTTGAGGTTCACGATCCGGCAGGCCCCGAGCTCCAGAGCGAGCTCGGCGTCGCGGGGTGAGGTGATCGACTCGTCGAGGCAGACCGGGGTGTCGATCTCCCGTTGAAGCCGCGCGTGCTCCCGAACGTCCGCCCAGTGCAGCGGCTGTTCGATCATCATGAGGTCGAGGTCGTCCATCGCGCGAAGCGTCGGGAGGTCGTCGAGGGTGTAGGCCGAGTTGGCGTCGGCGAGGATCGGGAGCGCCGGGAACTCCCGTCGCACCGCCCTCAGCAGCTCCAGGTCTCGCCCCGGCTTGATCTTCATCTTGATGCGTCGATACCCCGCGTCCACGTAGCCGCCGACCTTCTCCAGGAGCGTCGGGACGTCCTTCTGCAGCCCGATCGAGACGCCGCACTCGATCG
>JANQLR010000347.1 GCA_028280525.1 Longimicrobiales bacterium | reverse complement strand
AGTCGCTCGTCACCGGGCAGCTCTTCGAGGACATCAAGCGGGCCGTCGAGTCGCTCGCCGACCCGGACGCCTACGACGCGATCGTGATGACGAATCTGTGCATCCCGACCGCCTCCGGCGTCCCGCTCGACCTGCTCCCGGACGAGGTGAACGGCGTCCGGATCATCGGGATCGACGTCCCGGGATTCGGGGTGCCGACGCACGCCGAGGCGAAGGACGTCCTCTCCGGCGCCATCCTGGCCCGAGCTCGCGCCGAAGCGGGCGCGGGACCGGTGGCGCGGCCGAGTTCGCTCGTCGAAGACCGCCCGACCGTCACCCTGCTGGGCGAGCTCTTCCCCGCCGATCCGATGGGGATCGGCGCGCTCCTGGACCCGATGGGGATGGCGGTCGGCACCGTCGTTCCGGCGCGCGAGTGGCGCGAGCTCTACGCCGCGCTCGACGGGAACGCCTGCGCCGCGGTCCACCCCTTCTACACCCGCGCCGTGCGTGAATTCGAGGCGGCGGGTCGCCCGGTCGTCGGCTCCGGCCCCGTCGGGGTCGAGGGGACGGCCGCCTGGCTTCGCTCCGTGGGCGAGGCCGCAGGGATCGAGGAGTTCCGCATCGGGGCCGCCGTCGACCGCGCCGTCGGTGCGATCCGGGGCGCCCTCGCCTCCGCCCCCCTCGAGGGGCGCATCCAGATCTCCGGCTACGAGGGCTCCGAGCTTCTCGTCGCCCGCGTCCTCATCGAGGCCGGCGCCGAGGTCCCCTACGTGGGGACGGCGCTCCCGAAGACGGCGTGGAGCGCGGACGATCTGGCCTGGCTCGAGGCGCACGACTGCCACGTGCAGTTCCGCGCGACGCTCGAGCAGGACATCGAGGCCTTCCGCGCGACCGATCCCGACCTGGTGGTCGGCACCACGCCGGTCGTGCAGGCGGCGAAGGAAGCCGGGGTCCCGGGGCTCTACTTCACGAACCTCATCTCCGCTCGCCCGATCTTCGGGCCGGCCGGAGCCGGCTCGCTCGCCCCGGTGCTCCGGGGTGCGATGGGCGGTCGCGACCGCCTGAACCGGATGAAGAGCTTCTTCGAGGGGGTCGGGACCGGCCACACCGCCGGCTACGGCTTCACCGAGGTGCCGGAGCGGAAGCTCTCGGCGCGGGAGCGCAACGCGAAGGCGCGTGGCGGAAAGGCCGCGACCGGGGCGGGGAAGCACTCGAAGCTCGCCGTCGGTGCGGAACACGAGGGCGCCCGCGACACGGACGCCTCGATCCGCACCCGCGATCGCATCCGCCAGAGCGCGGCGGCCAAGGGGTCGCTGAAGGTCGACGCCGAGACCGAGTCGACGTCGCCCGCCACCGCGGGGGGAGGGGACTGATGCTCGTCCTCGATCACGACCGCGCCGGTGGATACTGGGGCTCCGTCTACGCCTTCACGGCGATCCGGGGTCTGCAGGTCGTCATCGACGGCCCGGTCGGCTGCGAGAACCTCCCGGTGACGAGCGTTCTGCACTACACGGACGCCCTCCCGCCGCACGAGCTCCCGATCGTGGTGACCGGGCTCTCGGAGGACGAGCTGTCGATGTCCGGGACCGAGGCGAACATGCGTCAGGCCCACTCGACGCTCGATCCGGAGCTCCCGGCCGTCGTGGTAACGGGGAGCATCGCCGAGATGATCGGCGGGGGCGTGACCCCGGAGGGGACGAAGCTCCTCCGCTTCCTCCCGCGCACGATCGACGAAGATCAGTGGCAGAGCGCCGACCGCGCGATCCGCTGGCTCTGGACCGAGTTCGGCGAGAAGAAGGCGAAGAACCGGAAGCGCCCCGAGCGCGCCGAGGACGCGCCCCCGCTCGTGAACATCATCGGCCCGATCTACGGCACCTTCAACATGCCGTCGGACCTCGCCGAGATCCGCCGCCTCCTCGAGGGCGTCGGGTGCGAGATCAACCTCGTCTTCCCGCTCGGGGCGCACCTCGACGACGCGAAGCGCCTCGGCGACGCCGACCTGAACATCTGCATGTACCGGGAGTTCGGTCAGGCGCTCTGCGAGGAGCTCGGCAAGCCGTGGCTCCGCGCCCCGATCGGGATCGAGAACACCACCCGCTTCCTCCGCGAAGTCGGAGCGGCGACGGGCATCGATCCGGAGCCCTTCATCGAGCTGGAGAAGCACACCACACTGAAGCCGGTGTGGGATCTGTACCGGAGCGTCACCCAGGACTTCTTCCCGACCACGACCTTCGCCGTCGTCGCGAACGAGACCTACACGCAGGGGCTCCGCTACTTCCTGGAAGAGGACATGGGGATGCCGTGCGCGCACGCCGTCGCCCGCTGTCCGGGAGCCAAGACCGACCACGCCGCGATTCGCGACGCGCTCGGCGAACGCCCCCCGACGATTCTCTTCGGGAGCTACAACGAGCGGATGTACGCCGCCGAGCAGGGACTCCGGTCGCGCTACATCCCCGCCTCCTTCCCCGGCGCCATCATCCGGCGTCACACCGGGACGCCCTTCATGGGCTTTTCCGGAGTGACCTACCTGGTGCAGGAAATCTGCAACGCCCTCTTCGACGCGCTCTTCCAGATCCTCCCCCTCTCCACGGAGATGGACCGGGTCGACGCCACCCTCGCCCCCGGAAGCCGTTCGGCGGTGCCGTGGGACGACGAGGCGTCGCGGATCCTGGACGAGACGCTTGCCGAGGTCGAACCGCTCGTGCGGATCTCGACCGCGAAGCGGCTCCGCGACAGCGCGGAAGCCGCGGCACTCGACGCGGGTCTGTCCCGCGTCGACGAACACAGCATGCTCGCAGCGCTGGCCGCCCTTCGCGGGCGGACACTTGCGAGAAACAGCAATGGGAGGGCGCCACGCGCCCCCTCCCCCAACCGGGACGGAGCGGAAGGATGAGGATCGCATCCGAACGCCTCGGCCCCTCTTGGCGCCTTCACCGGCGCCCCGGACGTACCGCGGGGATCGTGCGGACGTCTCACACGAAACAAGCCACCGGTGCCGTGGGAGGGGGAGTGACGATCCCCGTAGCCCACAAGGTTACGGCACGAACCCGACCGCGGTATCCGGTGGCCGTTCTTCTCCCTGAAGTGTGGCGGCAGGGCGCACGCCCGGGCTGGAGCGTCCAGCTGCACACTCGCGTGTCTCCCTCGGGGGATGCGCACCCCGAGTCTCCGCGGGGCCCCGCGGAGCGTTCGATCCCTGGTTCGCGGGCGTGTCGCTCTACGCCTCGAGCCACTTCCTAGGAGGATGAGGTATGAGCGGGTTCACGGAGGACCAGGCAAGAGAGTTTCACTCTGCCTTCATGAAGTACTTCTTGGGCAGCGTGGTGGCTGCGACTCTGGCGCACATCGCCGTCGGGTTCGCTGCAGGTCACTGGTTCAGGTTCTAACGCGGAGGCAACCATGCATAACATCTGGACGATGTTCGATCCGCGCCGGGCCCTGATCGCCCTCGCAGCGCTGATCACGATCGCATCGATCACTCTTCACTTCCTCACGCTCAGCACGTCGACGCACAGCTGGCTTGAGTTCAAGGGTGAGGCGGCACCGCTCGAGATCGGACGGTGACCCATGAGGGTTCGGGCGGTCCCGATCGATGGGGGCTGCCCGTTCCCTCGGCCCTTTTCATGAATTGGAGCGTGATCTCATGGCGATGCTGAGCTTCGAACGGAAATACAGAGTCAAAGGGGGGACCCTGATCGGGGGTGACCTCTTCGACTTCTGGATCGGTCCGTTCTGGGTCGGTTTCTTCGGCGTCACGACGATCCTGTGCACCATCCTGGGCACGTTGCTGATCGTGTACGGCGCCATGCAGGGGTACGACCTTGCTGAGCAGACCTGGAACGTCTGGCAAATTCACATTGCACCCCCGCCGCTCGAGTACGGCCTGAGAATGGCTCCGATCGAGGAGGGCGGGCTCTGGCAGCTGATCACGGTCTGCGCGATCGGGGCCTTCGGGTCCTGGGTCCTGCGTCAGGCCGAGATTTCACGCAAACTCGGGATGGGGTACCACGTCCCCTTCGCGTACGCGACCGCAGTCTTCGCGTACGTGACGCTCGTGGTCATCCGCCCCGTGATGATGGGCGCGTGGTTCTACGCCTTCCCCTACGGCATCCTCTCGCACCTCGACTGGGTGTCGAATGTGGGATACGCCTACGGGAACTTCCATCTGAACCCCGTCCACATGATCGCGATCACCTTCTTCTTCACGACGGTGTTCGCTCTGGGGCTCCACGGTGGGCTCATCCTGTCGACGCTGAACCCGCCGAAGAACGGGTCGGTGAAGACGAGTGAGCACGAGAACGCCTACTTCCGGGACGCCATCGGCTACTCGATCGGGGCGATCGGCATCCACCGGCTGGGGCTCCTGCTGGCGCTCGGCGCCGGCATCTTCTCCGCCCTCTGCATCCTGGTCAGCGGTACGATCTGGAACAAATCGTGGATCATCTTCTGGGAGGAGTTCTGGCGGAACCTTCCCATCTTCCTCTAGGGGGGTGATGAATCATGTTTGAATACCAGAATCTCATCACCCAGGTGCAGGTCCACGGGCCTCCGGATCCGGGGGTCCCGTACCGCGACTCGGACGAGGGACGGATCCTCAAGCCAGGCTACATCAGCTGGCTCTTCGGCAAGTTCGGCGACGGACAGTTCGGTCCGGCCTACCTCGGCGCGCTCGGGATCTTCTCGATCGTGTTCGGACTGGCCGCGATCGAGATCATGGGGATTCACTTCCTCAACCAGGTCGACTGGAACTTCGTCGAGTTCGTGCGACAGCTGCCGTGGCTGTCGCTCGACCCGCCGCCGCCCGAGTACGGCCTCTACTTCGCCCCGATGAACGACGGCGGATGGTGGCTGGTGGCGGGCGGAATGCTCACGCTGTCGATCATCCTCTGGTGGTGCCGCATGTATGGACGCGCGCGCGCCCTCGGGATGGGGACGCACGTCGCGTGGGCCTTCGCCGCGGCAATCTGGCTCTACCTCGTGGTCGGGTTCTTCCGTCCGATCTGGATGGGATCGTGGAGTGAGGCGGTGCCCTTCGGCATCATCTCGCACCTGATCTGGACGAACGGGATCTCCGTACGGTTCGGGAACCTGTTCTACAACCCGTTCCACATGCTGAGCATCGTCTTCCTGTATCTCTCGGCGCTGCTCTGGGCGATGCACGGTGCGACGATCCTGGCGGTCGCCAAGATGGGCGGAGATCGCGAGATCGATCAGAGCACCGATCCGGGCACCGCCGCCGAGCGGTCGATGCTCTTCTGGCGGTGGACCATGGGCTTCAACGCCCACATGGAGTCGATCCATCGCTGGCTCTACTGGACGGCCATCCTCTGCGTCGTGACCGGTGGAATCGCGATTCTCATCACCGGCCCGGTTGTGACCAACTGGTACCGGTGGGGGCAGAAGCACGGAATCGCACCCACCTACCCGGCGGGTCAGCCGGCTCCGGGGATTCCCGGAACGCGGGTGGGGGATTCGCCCTTCGGCATCTTCCGCGACGCCTCGGCGGTTACGCCGCAGGGTGGGGTGGAAGGTGAGCCGGTGATCTACATCGCACAGGATGTGGATCCGTCTTCTCCGGAAATCGGAGGACGCTGACCGGCGAACAGCTGGATCGTTCGCAGGACTCTCATCGCCAGAAGT
>JANQLR010000330.1 GCA_028280525.1 Longimicrobiales bacterium | reverse complement strand
GTCCTGGTGGGGCGGGACGTGCAGCTCCCCGACATCGACCTGACCGAGGCGTACGCCGTCGACGGCTACGCGACGGATGAGGAGCGGGCCCGGATGGTGGCGGACTCGACGCGGGCGTCCACGGGGTCCGGGATGGACGGCTCCACGGAGCCGGAGGGCGCCCCGCCGAGCGCGGGCCCGGGAGGCGGTCCGTGAGCCCCCTCGTTCTCCTCATCAGCGTCGGCCTCGTCGCGCTGCACTTCACCCTGCACGTCGGCTTCTCGATCGGCCTCGCGGCCCCGGACCTCCTGACGATCGCCCTCCTCGTGGCCGCCCGCGGCACCTCGATGACCGGGGCGGCGGTGATCGGGACGGTCCTGGGCCTCCTGGAAGACGCCCTCTCCGTCCTCTCCTTCGGGGCGAACGCGGTCGCGCTCGCGGTGACCGGGGTCGTGGCCTCGCGCACCCGGGACCTCTTCGTCGGCGACTCGCTCCTCTTCGGGGTGAGCTACCTCTTCCTGGGGAAGTGGCTGCGCGACCTCGTGCACTGGCTCGCGGTCGGGGGTGAGCTGCGGGAGCCCTTCGTGGAGGCGATGCTCCTGCGCTCGGGCTTCGCGTCGGTCTACGTCGCGCTCGTCGGACTTGGACTCCTCTGGGCGACGGGGCTGAGCTGGGACCCGGCGGGGAGGGCGTACCGATGAACCCCTATCACCCGCACGCCCGCCGCGACCGCTCCCGCCTGGCGAGCCTCGGCCTCGCCCTGATCCTGATTTCGCTGGGGAGCGTCTTCTTCCGCGCCCAGGTGCTGCGCACGACCGACTACGCCGCCGTGGGGCGGCAGAACCGGGTCCGGAACCTCGATCTTCCCGCGCCGCGCGGGATGATCCTCGACCGGAACGGGGCGCTGATCGCCGACAACGCCCCCGGCTACGGGATCGCCCTCCTTCCGGCGAGCGAGGACTCGCTCCGGGCGCGGCTCGCCCGTCTGCGCGAGGTCGTGCCGATCTCCGACGAGCGGATCGAGCGGGTCGTCTCCGACGCACGGGTCGCGCGCTTCGAACCGGTCTGGGTCCTCCCCGACGCCTCCTTCGAGCAGGTGTCCGCCGTCGAAGAGCGGCGCAGCGAGTTCCCGGACCTCTACATCGAGGCGCGACCGCGGCGGCGCTATCATCACGGCGAGTCGCTCGGGCCCCTGATGGGTCAGATCGGGGAGGTCACGCGTGTGGAGCTCGACTCCGTCTACGCCGACGACCCGCGGTACGCCGGGGGCGTCGTGGTGGGGAAGACGGGGATCGAGAAGCAGTACGAGCGCCGGCTGCAGGGAACGCGGGGGAATCGGTACGTCGAGGTGGACGCCCGGTCGCGCATCGTGGGGAGCTTCGCCGGCGTCGAGGACCGGACTCCGCAGCCGGGGCAGGACATCACCCTCACCCTCGACATCGAGCTGCAGGGGTACATCCACGAGATCTTCCCGGACTCGATGGCGGGCGCCGTCGTGGCGATCGACCCGGCCGATGGCGGGGTGCTCGCGCTCTACTCGGCGCCGTCGTACGACCCGAACCTCTTCTCCGGCGGGATCTCGGACACCGAGTGGGAGGAGCTCCGCGGCGGGCAGGGTTCGCCGCTCTTCAACAAGGCGGTGCAGGGGACGTACGCCCCGGCCTCGACCTTCAAGCTGGCGACGGCGGCGATCGCTCTGGAGCTCGGGGTGGTGCGGCCCGACGAGCGGATGGAGACCCCGTGCGACGGGTCCTACTTCTTCGGGAACCGCAACTTCCGATGCTGGAAGCGGGACGGACACGGCGACATCACCCTCCTGGAGGCGATCCGCGACTCCTGCGACGTCTACTATTACCAGATGGGGCTTCGCATCGGGCTGCAGCCCCTCCTGGATGCGGCGAACGGCCTCGGGTTCTCGGATCGATGCGGGATCGACCTTCCCTCCGAGGCGCCCGGCGTCTTCCCGGAGGGGCCCGAGTTCTGGGAGCGGACCTTCGGGTATCGACCGACCCGCGGGGAGATCCTGCCGCTCATCATCGGCCAGGGCGCCAACGATCAGACCCCGCTCAAGATCGCGCAGTTCTACACGGCGATCGCCCGCGACGGCTCCGCCCCCGCGCCCCGGCTCCTGAGCGACCGCGACCCCGACGAGGCGGAGGGGTGGCGCCTCGACCTCTCCGACGAGGCGATCGAGGTCATGCGCGAGGGGCTGCGACAGGTGACGGCGCCGGGCGGAACCGCGCAGCTCTCGGCGCTCGAGCTCTGGGACTTCATCGGCAAGACCGGAACCGGGGAGAGCGCCCAGTCCCAGGCGGGGCTCGTCCTGGACGACGCATGGTTCGCCTCGATCGCGGGGCCCTGGGGAGAGGAGCCGGAGATCGTGGTGGTGGTGCTCGTCGTCTCGGGAGACTCGGGTTCGAGTACCGCCGCGCCGATCGCCGCGAAGACCGCCGACTTCTACCTCCGGCGGAAGTACGACGTCCCGACGACCCGAGTGCAGACCTGGCTCGAACACATTCAGACGGGGACGCCGGCACCGTGGGCTGCTCGGCGACGCGACCCCGACGTGGAACGGGGCGTACACCTTCGCGTCCGTGACCGGATGCGGGCCGAGGCAGCTGCCACCGAGACCGAGGCCGGCGCCACCTCCGACT
>JANQLR010000322.1 GCA_028280525.1 Longimicrobiales bacterium | reverse complement strand
CCTCCGGCCGGGGGGACCTCGGTGCGCAGATGCGAGACCGTTCGCTCCGACTCCGCCCCCGCTAGGCGATACTCCGCGCGCTCCCGGCCGACCGGGCCGGTCCACATCTCGCGGGCCACCTCGGCGTCCTCGGGGTGCGCGGATTCGATCAGGAGAGCGGGATCGAGGGCGATCTCGTCGATGGAGCGCTCCCACAGGGCGCTGGCATGGGAACTCGCGTACTCCACGGCGCCCGTCTCCGGGTCCGTGAGGAAGACGGCCGCCTGGAGGTGCTCCGAGAGCATGCGAAGACGCTCCTCCTCCTCCCGCAGCTCCGCCTCCGCATGCTTGCGATCGCTGATGTCGAGGCAGAAGACGCCGAGCCCGCCCGAGTCGTCGGGGACGATCTGGACGTCGAGCCAGATGTCGTGCCGGCCCTCCTCGTAGTAGTGGTGCTCGACTCGAAGGGGCCGCCTCTCCCGGGTGGCGATCCGGTACTGCCGCTCGAGCTCGGAGCCGCGCACCTCGGGCCACTCCTCGAAGAGGTGGCGGCCGACCACCTTCTCCGCGGGCTTCCCATTCATCTCGGTGCCCGCGCGGTTGTGGAAGGTGATGGTCCAGTCCCGGTCGAGCTGGGTGTACGTCTCGGTCATGCCGTCGACCACCTGCCGGAGACTCCGCTCCGTCTCCACCTGGTCGTGAATGTCGATGCAGGCTCCGATCCACTCGATCAGCTCTCCCTCCCCGTCGAGGATCGGGATCCCCCGCACGTCGAACCACCGGTACTCCCCGTCCGAGCGGCGGAGCCGGTACTGGACGGTGTACTCGTCCTTCGCGGCAACGGCGCGCCCGGCGACGGCGAAGACGTGCTCGCGGTCGTCGGGGTGGATGGCGTCCAGCCAGCCGGACCCTCGACACTCCTCGACGGACTGACCGGTGAAGGCGGCGTAGTCGTCCAGATCGACCGGGTGGCCGTTCGCGTCCGAGCGCCAGAGGATGGTCGCGATGGAGCGCAGGAGGGGGTGGAAGAGCCGTGCCGCGTCGATCGCGGAGCGGTGTGGCGTCATGTCGTGTGGAGGGCGGAGGGTCGAGCACGTCGAGGGTCACCCTCGAAGTGAACGAAACTTCAACACTTCAAGACTTCATTGGTTTCCAAACTGTTACCGGATCTGCAGCTGCACCCCGAACAGCCGCCCGGGACGGGGGAGGCCGCACTGATCGTAGATCGCCACGTCGGTGAGATTGTCGACCCGAGCGGTCACCTCGAAGCTCCGTGCGCCACCGCCGAAGTCCCTGCGCAGGAGCGCCGACCACCACGTTCCGTCCTCGAGCTCGACGTCCGTCCCCGAATCGAGGTCCTGGCAGAACTGCGTCCCGGTGTAGCGGGCCTCCGCGCGCATCGACACCCCGGCGAGGACTTCCCGTTGAAGCCAGAGCCGAGCCGCCCGCTCCGGGACGTTCTCGGGCTCGATCGAGAGCGCGCTCCCCGGTTCGAGGAGCTCGAGCGACTGAAGAATCAGGTCGCCGCCGAAGTCGCCGATCGAGGTCGACTGATTGAAGAGGAGTTCGATCCCGCGGGAGTCGAGCGCCCCGGCGTTGACCCGCTGACGACGGCGGTCCTCGAGGGTGATCCGCCGAATGGCGCCCGAGAGATCGTGACGGAAGCCGACGATCTGGATCTCCCCCGATCCGATCCGACTGGTGACCCCCGCCTCGAAGGCGACGAGCCTCTCGGGACGCAGGTCGGGGTTCGGCACGAAGCGGTCGAGCGCCTCGGAGTAGCTCTCCCGAAGCGAGGGGAAGCGCCCGCGCCGCGACAACCCGGCGTGCAGAAGCGTCCGCCCGTCTCCGAGGAGGGCCGAGAGGCCGATCCGCCCGCCCCACGCGTCGATCGTCCCCACGGAGGGTCGTCCGCCCGTCCGCGGCGTGCGTCCCCGATCCCAGGCGCCTCCCACGCTCGCCCGCAGCGAACGGATCGGCCCTCGACTCCGCTCCACGAGCCGCCAGCGCGTCTCGGCCGCCAGCGAGGAGAGCTGCTGCTCGAAGCGCAGGACCGCGGCGTCGACGGTCTCGTCCCGCGCGATGCGGGAGAGGGTGAAGGCGGCGGCGAGGTCGCCCCGGGAGCCCAGGGTGTGGTCACCGGTGAGGCGAAGGGTCGTCGTGCGGTCGTCTCCCCGCTCGATTCCGGTGATCTGCGAGTAGGCCCGCGTCGCGTACGACTCGATCTCGGTCGTGCCCAGATCGAAGCCGAGGCTCACCTCCAGATCCCCTCGACCGAGGGGGGTCTCGTGGAAGCCCGTCCCCCCGGCGAGGGCCACGACGGTCCGCGACATCTCGGGGTACCGCCACAGCCGCGGGTCGACCGTGCCCAGCTCGGCCGCGATGCCCCGCTCCGCCCGGAAGGAGGAGGCGGACATCGACGCCCACGGCCCCGGCCCGGCGGCGGAGCCGTCGCCCTGCCACCGGAGGGCGAGGAAGCCGCTGAGGTTCCGGACGTCCGTGTTGAGGCGAAGGTCGTCCTCCACCGAGACCGGCTCCCGGACGCCGTCCGCCAGCGGGACGCCCGGAGAGTCGGTCCACCCGATCCCGATCCGCATCGTCGCGTCGCCGCCCAGCCCGAACAGGTCGTCGATCGGCCGCTCCCCGAGGGCCGAACCGGAGACGGAGCCCCGATCGTCCGCGCCGATCGAGGCCCGTACCGAGGGTTGGATCCCGAGGCGTCGCGCCCCGAGGCTCATCTCCACCACCCCGCCCAGCACGTTCGGGCCCTGGAGCATCGACCCCAGTCCGCGCGTGAAGGCGACGTCGGTCACGGCACCGGCCGGAAAGACGGAAACGTCGGTGCGGGCGTCCCAGCCGAGCGTCAGGGGGACCCCGTCGAGCAGCACGGCGACCTGCCGGGACTCCGAGCCGCGAACCGAGATCTCCGCCTCCCCGCGAGAGTTGGTGCGGAGGTGGAGCGCGGGGAGTTCACGGAGGAGTTCCGCCGTCGTCGGCGCCGGAGGGAGGACGAGATCGGAGACCCGGAGTTCGATCGCACTCGCCCCGCCGACGTTGGTGACCGGGCGTGCCGCGCTCACGAAGATCCCCTCGACCCGGTAGACGGTCGAGTCGGACCGAATCGTGTCGGTCTCCGGCGGCCCCACCTGCGCCTCCACGGGGTCCGGGCCCGTGCCGAGGGTGGCCAGGAGGCTGGCCAGCGCGACGGCGTACCGTGTGACCTGGGTGTGGTTCGACCTCATCCTGCTCCCGACTCCTGCGCGTTCGACGTGCGCCCCCGCTCGCGTCCACGACCGGAGAGCCGCATATCCTGGCAGGGTCAGGCCGAGGCGGACAAGTCGAAGGCGTTCCGGTACGCCTCGAGGAGGCGAGAGGGGTCGAGGAAGGCCCGGGCCTCGGGGGTGGGAAGCGCCGGGACGGGGGGCGCGGCGATCCGCTGACGCAGTCCGGCGACGAGCGCATCGAAGCCCGGCGTCCCGGGGCCCGCGCGCGTGCGCCCCGACCGTTCGATCGCCTCCGGAGTGACGGCGAGCGGGTCGCCGAGGGGGTGCGGGACCGTGCGGCCGGAGGGTGCGAGCCGGACCAGCTCCGCCATCCCTCCCGCCTCGCCCACCACCAGCGGGAGGCCGTGGTAGACCGCCTCCGACACCGCGACGCTCCAGCCCTCGAAGAGGGGCCAGGCGACGTATGCGTCCGCCGCCGCGTACGGGACGCCCGGTTGCGCGCGCTCCCCGATCATCCGCACCCGCCCCTCCGCCAGGAGCTGCGCGTGGTCCCGTCGGATCCGCGCGGCCGTGCCGTCGCCGACCTCTCCGCCGGCCAGGAGGAGGATGGCACGGTCCCCGCGGCGGGTCGCCTCGGCGAAGGCGTCGACGATCCCGGACTGGTTCTTGTGCCGCGAGATGCGCCCCACCGAGAGGAAGACGATCGCGTCTTCGGGTAGCCCGAGGCGCCGCCGAGCCCAGAGACGGGGCGGGCGTGCGATGCGGTCCGGGTGAACCGCGTTCGGGATCACGACGGTGGGCACGGGAGGGGCCGCGTCCCCCCCGGCGCCGGAGAGCGCCGCCGCGACGAGCGGGCTCACCGCCATGGGCCCTGCGCAGCGCGCGAGGCGGTCGCGCTCCTCCCGCCACGCCTCCTCGTCGAACCACCCGAAGGTGTTCTGAACCGTCTCCACCACGCGCACTCCGCGGTCGGCGAGAAGCCCGGTCGAGCGCCCGCCCAGGAAGTGCGTCGAGACCAGCTCCGGGCGGAGGGCGTCGAGCCAGTCGCGGAGATCGTCGGGATCGAGATCTCGGGGGCCCGTCGAGGTGAGAGGATGGACGTCGACCCCTTCGGAGCGCAGTCGAGCGCCCACCTCACCGATGCGCCCGGTCGCCACCTCGACGGTCGCACCCGCCGCCTGCATCCCGGAGGCGAGGAGGGCAACGATCTCTTCGAGCCCGCCGCGGTCGAGGCTCGGAGTCACGATGCCGACCCTCGCCGGCAGCCGTTCCGCATCGGGAGCCGACGGGAAGCGGAGTCGCGGGGGCGCGGAGAAGGCGGGTGGCTCCGGCGGCTTCGTCCAGAGCCTCGTCACCCGCGACCAGAGGCCCGGTCGCCGGGTCGCGGCCTCCCCGTCCACGCGCGCGAGCATCTCCGCCCGCTCGGCGAGCGCCGCCTCCGTATCCTCGGAGATCGTGTTCCGGCCGTGGACCCGGTAATCGACCGGGTCGAGGTCGGGGACGAAGTGAACCACCTCCGGGAAGCGGTGGAGCGCGCGCAGGAGGAAATCCAGGTCGTGCACCCAGCGCCAGCGACGGAAGCCTCCGAGCTCCTGCCAGAGCTCTCGGTGAACGAGGAAGTTGGAGGTGGTTACGGCGACGTTGTGCACCCTCAGCGCCTCGCGGAGCGGCGTTCCCGTCTCGCACCCGTGCGCCGTCTCCCGCGCCTCGGCGTACCACCGCCGCCACGGATGGTCGGCATCGAGGGGCGACCCCGCGGAATCCACCGCCCGCACCGGACCGAAGACGAATCCGGCCCCCGTCGCTCGCGCCACGGCGAGCGCCTCCTCGAGACGGCGGGCGCCCAGGCGGTCGTCCGAGTTCAGGATCGCCAGCCAGTCGCCGGTCACCTCCCGCTGCGCCCGGTTGAGCGCGGCGTGGGCGCCCTGGTTGTCCTGGCGAAGGAGGCGGAGGTTCGGCAGGGGGTGTCGCCGCACGACCTCGCCGGTCCCGTCGCTCGACCCGTCGTCCACCACGACCGTCTCGAAGGGCGCGAGGCTCTGCGCCCCGATCGAATCCAGCGCGGCGCCGATGTAGTCCCGGTGCTGATACGCAGGGATCAGGACGCTTAGATTGCCGGAAGTGCAGGACACCGAAGGAGCCGGACGCAGGTGGGGAGGGCGGGCCCCCGATTGTATCGCCTGCCCCGCCGTCGCGCCGTCGCTTCCCCTCCCCCTCCCTCGTCCTTCCCGGCCCGATGCCCACCGGTACGATCCTCCTCCTCTCCGCGAACCCGATGCACGACACCGGGGGCGGACAGCGGAGCGCGCAGCAGGCGCTCGAGCTCCTCGACCGAGGCTGGCGGGTCGTCTTCGCCGCGCACGGCGAGGTCACGGAGTCGGTCGATCTCGGACTCGTCTACGATCGGCCGGGGCTGGTGCACTGCGGCGAATCCGAGGCGCGGGCCGCGCTCGGCCTCGGGTGGCGCAGGGGGATTGCGCAGCTCGGACTCCCCCCGGAGACGCCCCACGGGAGGGCCGTCGCCCTCGCCCAGCTTCCCCTCCCGGGGTGGCCCCGCCTCCTGCGGCGGCTCGCCCGAGAGGGGGTCGTGACGGTGTACGACTGCGTCGATCGGTGGGAGGGGCCACTCGGGTACGGATGGTACCGACGCGATGTGGAGACGAAGCTGTCGCGGACCGTCGCACTTCGGACCGCCTCCGCCCCCGCGCTGACGCGTCACCTCTCCGAGATCTCCCGGCGACCGGCGCACCTCCTTCCGAACGCGGTGAACCCGGCGCTCTTCGATCCGCGCACCGCGAGGGACCGACCGTCGGAGCTGCCGGCGGCCGACGAGGGCCGGCCGATCGTCTACTACCACGGGGCACTCTGGGGACACTGGATGGACTGGGAGCTGATCCGAGCGGTTGCCACAGCCCGCCCCGAGGTCGACTTCGTCTTCGTCGGCGATCATCAGGGGGAGGGGGAGGGACTGCCGGCGAACTGTCACTTCCCCGGGCTCCGTCCCCAGTCCGCGCTCCCGGCGTTCCTGGCGCACGTCGACGTGACCTGGCTCCCCTGGTCGGTGGACGAGGTGACCCGGGCGACCTCGCCCCTCAAGGTCTTCGAGTATCGGGCGATGGGGCTCCCGGTCGTGGGGCCGGAGATCGAACCGCTCGACGGCATCGACGGGGTGGTACGGACGCGCGGCGTCGAGGGCTTCGGGGCGGCGCTCGACGCCGCACTCGCCCACCCGGCCTCCGTCGAGGAGCGGCGCCGCGCGGGCGATCGGGTCCGGGCCTCCGAGGGCTGGGGGGCGAGGATCGACCTGCTGGAGCGGTGGATCGGCGAGGCGGACTCCGCGGGTCGTGCGAGGCGGGGCTTCTGGCCCTTCGGTCCAGGCCCGTTCGGGCTGAGGGAGTAGGCGCCGGGCAACGGGCGCCTCCGCCACGAAGGGCTCAGCCGCAGCGCAGCGGCCGCTCGACCCCCGGGGTACGATCGACGGCGCGAAGGACGAGTTCCACCGGCTGCCCCCTCGCGATGGCCGAGCAGAAGGCGGGCCCCGCGCGTTCCGGTCTCCCGAGCCGTCCCTCCGCCTCCGCGCGGACGAGCCAGAGCTCCCCCCCGACCCGGTTGAAGTCGTCGTAGACCCGGTAGTTGGTCTCCGATTGGCGGGCGAGGAAGGTGGAATCCGCGTCGAGCCAGGTGGAGACGAGTCGGTGCGCCTCCTCCCACTCGCCGGCCTGCCCCCGGAGTCCGGCGAGCCCCCGGGCGTAGATCGGCGAGTCGGGCACCAGCTCGACGGCGGCCTCGGCGCGCTCGATCGCGTCGGCGAGGTCGCCGGACGGGAGCGCCACCCGCCACGCGTAGTACATGAGCCGGTTCGCCCGACCGACCCGTCCGAGCGCCTCCTCCGGCATCTCGTAGAGCTGGGCGAGCTGAGCGAAGGGATCGCGCTGCACCCGCGCGTGCGTCCCTGCGGCCGCCCCGAGTCCCAGGAGGAGGGGGATCCCGATCCCGAGGGCGCCCCACCGCATCGGCCGCCCCCGTCGCCCGACCGCCCCCTCCTCCTCCACCCACCTCGCCGCGGCCTGGACGGCGAGCGAGGTGACCCCGCCGAGGATCGCGACGGCGGGGAGGTAGATCCAACGCTCCTGCGCGAGGAGCGCCGTCGTCCCGATCGCGCCCCCGATGTTGTCCGCCCGGGCCAGCGGCGACCAGGCGATCCAGAAGAGCGATGCCCAGAAGGCCGCCTCGGGCGCGCGCCGCCACGAGAGGGCGAGGGCGACCCCGCCCCCGCAGAGGAGGAGCGCGGCCCAGAG
>JANQLR010000314.1 GCA_028280525.1 Longimicrobiales bacterium | reverse complement strand
AGCTAAGTAGCCCCGAAGGCGAGGCCCCAGACCACGCCCGCGGCAACGCCGACCGCCACCACCCGAAGGTCGACGGCGACCGAGGCCAGCATCGGCAGACCTGGCGAGGTCGCCAGGACCGCATCGAGGACGAGCCGCGCGGCCAGCACCCCCAGCCCCCCGGCGAGGACCCCGAGGGTGAGGCTCTCCACGAGGTGCATGCGCAGGATGCGAGCCTGGCTGATCCCCATCGCGACCCGAACCGCCATCGCGTGTGCCCGCTCGCGCGAGCGGGCCAGGAGGAGGTAGGCGGTGTTCAGACAGATGATCACGAGGAGGACCCCGACCGACCCGAGGAAGGCGAGGAGCGTCGTGCGGACATCTCCGACCAGGGTCAGCTGCAGCGGCTGGATCCACGACGTGATCGAGCCGTGCGAGTCGGGCCAGCGCTCCGCCAGCCCGAGCGCGATCGCCGAGACCTCGACGGCGGCAGTCTCCAGCGCGACGCCGTCCGCCAGCCGAGCCACCACGTGAAGCTCTCGGTCGTCGTCCTGCTCCTCCCGGGGGTCCAGCGGTCGCCAGACCCCGCCCTCCTCCGGGTAGCGCTGCTCCCCCGAGACGACCCCGATGATCTCCAGCGGCCCGTTCTCGAGCTGCAGCGGGCGCCCGATCGCCCCGGGATCCGAGCCGAAGCGCCGGCGCCAGAGCCCCTCCGACACGACCGCGACGGGAGCACCTGCCGCGATCTCGTCGGAGGAGGGGAGCCGGCCCACGACGGTCCGGACGCCGAGGAGCGACCCCAGGTCGCCCAGGGTGCGCACCACGGTGACGGTCTCCGGGTCGTCGCGACGGTCGTCCAGGAGCGTCCGGTCGACCACGGAGATCCCGGCGACCGCCTCGAGCGTGGACGCGGCGGCGAAGGCGGGGAGATCCGCGTAGGTGAGGTCGAGGCGCTGCTCACCCCCCGGCTCCGCCGCCCACAGTCGAACCAGCTCCCCCGGCTCCGAGAAGGTGAGCGGACGGAAGAGGAGGGTGTCCACGACGGCGAAGACGGCGGTCCCGGCGCCGACCCCCAGGCCGAGGGTGCCGATCACCACCGCGGAGAGGATGGGGCGGCGCCGGATGCCCCGGAACGCATCGCGGAGGTCGCCACCCAGGTCGCGCAGATCGCCGAGCCCGCGAAGGATGCCCTGCAGGAGCTCCACCGCGGCGTGGAGTGCGAGCCACAGGTTCGCGGCAGTCGGGCCACGGCGAGCCGAGATCTCGGCGTACTCCTCCAGGTAGTCCCCGAATCGGGCACGGCCGTGTCGATCGGAGGGGAGCGCCGCGCCCAGGAGGGCGACGAGCAGACGGGGGGCGGCGGGCCGGCTCACGACGAGCCCTCCAGGACCCCCTCGAGACCCTCGCTCAGGCGAGAGGTGACCGCGTGCGAGCGCCGGAGCGCGTCGAGTCCGACCGGGGTGACCTCGAAGACCTTCCGCGGGTTGCCGCCGCGGGTCGCGTCGGCCTCCTCGAAGCGGTACCCCACCAGACCCTTGGTCGCCATGCGGTCCAGCGTGCGGTAGAGCGCACCGCGGGACACGGGTCGCTCCGTGGCCTCTTCGATCACCTTCCGTACCGGGAGTGCGTAGGCCTCGACTCCGCACCGGAGGACCGAGAGGAGCACCAACCGCTCGAACTCACCCAGCAGACCCGTCGACATCCGCCACCTCCACCCTGGTGTATACATTGTCACCACTCCAGCGACATTGTATACGACCGACGAAGGCCGCGAAAGGGAGGCGAACGAAGCGCCCGCCCCTGGAGGGGAGTCGCGCGGAACCTCCCCACCTTCGGCCCGCCCCCCCG
>JANQLR010000310.1 GCA_028280525.1 Longimicrobiales bacterium | reverse complement strand
GGTCGGATTGCGTCGGTGACCCATCCGCTCCAGGAGGTCGAGTCCTCGCCCGTCGCTCCCCGTGGCGGGGACCGAGAGCCCCCCGGTAGCGAGGATCAGACGCGCACACGTCCAGCGCGATCCGTCCGCCGAGGTGACCCACCACCCAGCCCCGTCCGGGAGCGGCCCGAAGTCGGTGACCGTCGTCGAGAAGCGGATCTCCGCCCCAGCCTCGCGGGCGGCCCGCACCAGTGCGTCGCGGACGTCGCGAGCTCGATCGGAGACGGGGAAGAGCTTGTCGAACTCGGGCTCGTGCTTGAGCGGGATGCCGAGTTCCTCCTCGAAGTAGCGCCGCTGCTCCGGGAGAGGCCACGAGCGGAGGATCTTCCTCATCGTGTTCGGCGAGGAAGCGGTCACGTACCGCTCGGGCCGAAAGGTGCCCGGGAGCACGTTGCAGCGCCCCCCGCCCGAGATCAGGATCTTCCGCCCGCCGTCCTTCGTGTGCTCCAGGAGGAGGGTCCGGGCACCCCCGGCGGCGGCGAATCGGGTCGCCATCAGACCGGCGGCACCCGCGCCGACCACGACGACGTCGAACTCCGGCGAGGCCTCGCTCAACGGAGCTTCCACGCACCGAATCCGAGGACGCCCCCGAAGACGAGACCGATCCACTCGGCGGTCAGGAAGCCGACCCCCGCGCCGAGGAGGGTCAGCCCCCACCACGGCACCGGGATGCGGCGGGGGCGGCGGGGAGAGCGTCGGCGTGGAGGCGGGGCGTCGGTCATGTCGGGGGGTTCGAGAGAGGGGCGTTCGTGGACGGCTGTGCGCGAAGGGTGGAGCCCGGGCCGCGATGGATCAGGGAGCGGGAGCCGTGCGGAAGAGGAGGATCGAACCCCCGACCACGGCGTCCGGCTCCCTCTCGCGGAGCGCGGCGTAGGGATCCTCCCCGTCGAAGTAGAGGCCGTACAGGTTCGTGCGCGAGACGGCGGTCCACTCGGGAAGGGTGCCCGGGTCGGTCGGGGGGAGGGGGAGGAAGGAGCGCAGGGGAAGGTGGCGGATCCCGTACCCGGCCGGGAGCGCCGAGCCGAAGTAGCCGAGCGCGACCGACTCCACCCCCTCCTCCTCCATCCAGGCCTGGAGCGCGAGGAGCCCCTGTCCCCAGTCGACCGAGGAGTCGAGGAGGGCGGGCGGCCCGTCGTCGGGCACCCACTCCGAGGTGTACGAGATCCACCACGGTCCCGCCGGAAGGAGCGAAGCGAGAGTGAGCGCGAGGGCGAGGCCTCCGGCGACCGCGCCCCGGCGTCCGCGTCCTCGCAGCGCCGCCACCCACCCGGCCGCGGCCAGGAGGGCAAGGAGGGGGAGCGCCGGCAGGGCGTAGCGGAAGCCGACGTTCTGGGTAGAGCGCAGGAGGAAGGCGCCGAAGACGAGGAGGCCGATCAGGGGGGCGCGAAGGGGGTGGTGCAGGAGTGCGCGGGCCGGCGACCGCGCCAGCGCGAGCGCCCCCGCGACGAGCCCTCCCACCGTCGCCCCGATCAGGACGAGCGGCGTCTTCACCGCCCAGGCGACCGGGAAGAAGTGGCGGAAGCCGGTGTCGGAGGTCGCGCCGAAGAGCCACGCGGGC
>JANQLR010000280.1 GCA_028280525.1 Longimicrobiales bacterium | reverse complement strand
GATGTTGACCTTCTCGAGGCCGTCGACCCTGTAGAGACCGGCCATGTCGATCTCGTTGTCGAAGTGGCCGATGTTCGCGACGATCGCCTTGTCCTTCATGCGGGACATGTGATCGGTCGTGATGATGTCCTTGTTCCCGGTCGCGGTGATGAAGATGTCCGCGGTGTCGATGACGTCCTCGATCGTCAGGACGCTGAAGCCCTCCATCGTCGCCTGCAGCGCGCAGATCGGGTCGATCTCGGTGACGACGACGCGCGCACCCGCGGCCTTCATCGCCTGAGCGCACCCCTTGCCGACGTCGCCGTAGCCGAGCACGACGACCTGCTTTCCGGCGATCATGACGTCGGTCGCCCGGTTCAGCCCGTCCACCACCGAGTGCCGGCAGCCGTAGAGGTTGTCGAACTTCGACTTGGTGACCGAGTCGTTCACGTTGATGGCGGGGAACTGGAGCACGCCGTCCCGCTGCATCTCGTAGAGACGCATGGCGCCGGTGGTCGTCTCCTCGGAGACGCCCTTGATGTTGGCGGCCATGCGCTGCCACTTCGTGCCATCGGCCGCGAGGTTGCGGCGGAGGACCCGGAGGATCTCCCCCCACTCCTCGGGCTCGTTCTCGGCGTCGAACTCCGGCACCGCGCCGGCCTTCTCGTACTCGATCCCCTTGTGGATGAGCAGGGTGGCGTCGCCGCCGTCGTCGACGATGAGGTCGGGGCCGGAGCCGTCGGGCCAGGTGAGCGCCTGCTCGGTGCACCACCAGTACTCCTCGAGCGTCTCCCCCTTCCAGGCGTAGACGGCCGCGCCCTTCGGCGCCTCCGGCGTCCCGTCCCGCCCGACGACGACCGCTGCGGCGGCGTGGTCCTGGGTCGAGAAGATGTTGCACGAGACCCAGCGCACATCGGCGCCGAGGTCCATGAGGGTCTCGATGAGGACGGCGGTCTGCACCGTCATGTGGAGCGAGCCCATGACCTTGAGGCCGGCGAGCGGCTTCTGGGGTCCGTACTCGCGGCGCGAGGCCATCAGCCCCGGCATCTCCTGCTCGGCGAGGCGAATCTCCTTGCGACCCCACTCGGCGAGGGAGAGGTCGGCGACCTTGAAGTCGAGATCGCCGACGCGGTCGACGGACATCTTCGGGCGATCGAGGGTGGCGGTATTCATATCGGGTGTTCCGTGAGGTCAGAGGGAAGGGAAGGGTGCGGAAGTCAGCGTCGCTCCGAGGACTCGGACGACCGCCGGCGACCACTGCGCCGGCGTACTGCAGTCTGAAGGAAGAGCGAGGGGCCGTCGGCGGCGGGGTCGGGCGGGAGGGGAATGCGCGGTCCGGGCTCGAAGCCCGCGCTCTCGAGCCACGCCGTCATCCGCGCCTCGCCGAAGCCCGGCCACTGGTGGCCCATCGTGGTGCGGTACTCGGTGCGTCCGTGCTCGCGCATGTCGACGACCACGACTCGTCCCCCGGGGCGGAGGATCCGTGCGGCCTCCCGGAGCGCGACGAGCGGCTCGGGGAGGTAGTGCAGCACGAGGGAGAGGAGTGCGAGGTCCGCGGAGGCGTCGCACAGTGGAAGAGCAGTGAGCTCGCCGGCCTCGAAGCGCACGTGGTCGAGCCCGGTCGCCCGCCGCGCGGCCGCCTCCAGCATCTCCTCCGAGCGGTCGATCCCGATCACCTGGCGCACGAAGGGGGCGCACCCCACCGCAGCGGCGCCCGTTCCGCACCCCAGGTCGACGACGGTCCACTCGGGGTCGAGGAGCCCGAAGAGGGGGAGCGTCTCGGTGCGCTCCCCGAAGAGGTCGGCGCGTACCTCGTCCCACTGGCCGGCGGCGGTCGAGAAGAAGGTGCGGGCGCGATCGGCTCGGGCGGCGAGGACGCTCCGCGCCCGCTCGCGATCGGCGCGCGCCGGATCCGACTCGGAGACGCCGCTGCGGACGACGGTCCAGAGCGCCTCGGCCTCCTCGTCGAGATCCGCCGCCAGAGTGTAGGGCCGGCGAGTCCCCTCCTGCCGGGACACGACCCACCCGTCCTCGGCGAGCACCCGGAGGTGTCGCGAGGTGGTCGGCTGGGTCGTCTGCAGGATCTGGCCGAGCTCGGACACGGTGAACTCCCCCGTCTCCAGGAGGAGGAGGAGGCGGGCACGCGTGACGTCGCCGAGGGCGGCGAGGCGATCGAGGACGGCGGGTTCTGCGGTCAATTCAATCCGTGTATTCGAGAATACGGATGAAAAATCTCGCGAGCCGGTCCCCGGGCGGTCAACCCCCGTCCCCTCCACTTCCAGGGCCGGCCGGTCGAGACTCCTCCGGATGGGCGGAACCGTCCGATCCACGGCGCCGACCCGAGCGTCTCGAGGAACCGGCGCACGGGGGTCGGGGTCCTGCTACTGCTGGCCCGGATTGACGGGCCCCGTGGCGCCCGTTCACTTCCGGGCTGCTCACCCTCGTACGCCCCAACCCCGAGAGCCGTGCATCCCGAGCATCCGTTGGCCCCCGCGCCCTCCGGCGAGCCGCACGACGACATCATCTATCCGGATACGATCGCCTTCGTTTCGGTCCACCTCGCCACCCTCGGCGCGATCTGGACCGGGGTGCAGTGGCAGTGGGTCGCCGTCGCCGTGGCGCTCTACATCATTCGCATGTGGGGTGTAACCGCCGGCTACCACCGGTACTTCTCGCACCGGTCGTACAAGACCTCGCGGGTCGGGCAGTTTCTGCTCGCCTGGATCGCGCAGTCCTCCGCGCAGCGCGGCGTGCTCTGGTGGGCGGCGATCCACCGGCACCACCACCTGCACTCCGACACTCCGGAGGACATCCACTCGCCCGAGCACATGGGCTTCTGGGCATCGCACGTGGGGTGGATCTTCAAGCCGAAGCGGAACCAGGCCGACTACTCGACCATCAACGACTTCACGAAGTACCCGGAGCTCGTCTGGCTGAACAAGTACCACCTCGTTCCGCCCTTCGTGCTCGCCGTCGGCCTCTTCCTCTGGGGCGGCTGGGGGATGCTCTTCGTCGGCTTCTTCTGGAGCACCGTCGCCCTCTACCACGGCACCTTCCTGATCAACTCGTTGGCGCACGTGATGGGGTCGCAGCGCTACGTCACCGGGGACGACTCGCGGAACAACTGGTTGCTGGCGCTCCTGACGCTCGGCGAGGGGTGGCACAACAACCACCACCACTATCAGAGCGCCACGGCGCAGGGGTGGCGCTGGTACGAGATCGACCCGACCTACTACGTCCTCCGGGCGATGTCCTGGGTCGGCCTGGTCTGGGACCTGCGGGAGCCCCCGAAGGAGGTCGTCGCGAACGAGCGTGCGATGGGCCGGAAGGTGATGGAGAACGTCGCGGTCCAGCTCGCGGCGACGGTGCCGGTCACCCGCCTCGCCGAGGAGCTTCGGCAGCGCTGGGAGGCCTCACCGAGCTTCGAGGATCTGCAGCGGATGGCGCGCGAGGCCCGGCAGGATGCCGAGGCTCGCGTCGAGGCGTACCTCGAGCAGGTCCACCTCCCCGAGTTCCCCTCGGTGGAGGAGCTGCGCGCCCGCGCCGAGAAGATGTTCGCGGACTCGCCCTCCATGGAGGAGGTCGTGCAGCGCGCTCGCGAGCTCGTGGTCGAGGCGGTCTCCGCGCACCTCCTGCCGGAGCCCGAGCCGGCGGTCTGAGTCAGCGCCCGGCCGACTCTCCGCGCCCCGCCGGTCCGCCCCGCTCCAGGAAGTCGAACGTCATCCCCGCCATCGCCCGGACCCCGACCTTGAGCGCCGCCTCGTCCACGTAGAAGAGGGGCGAGTGATTCCGCGGGGCCTCCGCCTCGGGCACGTCCGCGGGGCGCCCGCCGAGGAAGAGGTAGATCCCCGGGGCCTGCTGCGCGAAGTAGGAGAAGTCCTCGGCTCCGGTGTTGGCGACGCCCTGGTAGGCGCGCCCCTCCGCCGCCCACTCGATGGCCGAACGCATCTCCCCGAGGAGGGCCGGGTCGTTCACCGTCACCGGGTAGCCGAAGCCGATCGAGACCTCGGCCTCCGCCCCGGCGGCGGAGGCGATGTTCTCGGCCACACGTCGGACCTCCTGGTGCACGAGCGTCTGCATCTCCGGGTCGAGGGTCCGGATCGTCCCCACCATCACGACCGAGTCGGGGATGATGTTGGACCGGACCCCGCCCTGGATCTGACCGATCGTCACGATCGCAGGGGCGACGGTGCTCTGGATCTTGCGGGAGACGACCGTCTGCAGACCGACCACGATCTGGGAGGCGGTTACGATCGGGTCGACCCCACCCCACGGCATCGCGCCGTGCGTCTGTCGCCCGCGCACCACGATGCGCAGCCCGTCCGAGGCGGCCATCGCACCGCGGGGAACCCACCCGATCGTGCCCACCTCGTTCGTCATCACGTGCAGCGCGAAGACGGCGTCGGGGTGGACGTCGTCGAAGGCGCCCTCGCGAAGCATCAAGTCCGCGCCTCCCTCCTCCCCGGCCGGCGCTCCTTCTTCCGCGGGCTGGAAGAGGAAGAGGACCGTCCCGGGCAGTTCGTCCCGCTGCTCGGCGAGGATCTCGGCCACGCCCATCAGGATCGCGACGTGATTGTCGTGCCCGCAGGCGTGCATCACGCCGACCTCGATCCCGTTGTACGTGGTCCGGACCTTCGAGGCGAAGGGGAGGTCGACCTGCTCGGTGACCGGAAGGGCGTCCATGTCCGCCCGCAGCCCCACGACCGGCCCTGGCCGACCCCCACGCAGGATGCCGACGACGCCGGTGTGCGCGACCTCGGTCCGCACCTCGATCCCGAGCGACTCGAGGTGCTCGGCGACGAGGGCGGCGGTGCGGAACTCCCGGTTGCCGAGTTCCGGATTTGCGTGGATGTCGCGGCGCCACTCGATGACCCGCGGCTCGATCCGGTCGGCCGCCTCCTGCACGACCGCGGCCCAGCGGCTCTCGCCGAAGTCTTGGGCGGCCGAGGGCACCGCGAGCAGGGGAGCGACGAGGGCGACGAGGATGGGTGCACGCGGAGTTCGGAGCATGCCTGGGAGGGGGTTCGGGGGGTGAGAGGCGGGGGAACGGAGGCACGATGCGGCCCCGGGGCGAGGGTCGGCAACCGACCCCGTCCGACACCCGACCCCGCCTTCCGCGTATGACCTTCGCCGGTCCCGGGGTGGGCCGGCCCGGTTGCCCGGTCCGCACCGTCCCGGCATTGTAGCGGGTCTTTTTCACGAAATCGGGGCCGCGCCCGCGTTCCGTCGACGCGGGGCGCGCTCCCCACCAGGAAGGAAGCTGCATGGATTTCCTGCAGACGATCGTCGACACGCTGGACAACTACATCGTCTCGATCGGCATCCCGGTCGGAGAAGAGACCATCCCCTTCATGGTCATCCTCCTGATCGGTACCGGACTCTTCCTCACCGTCCGCACCGGTTTCGTGCAGGTCCGTCGGCTGGGGCACGGTTTCGCCGTGGCGACCGGTCGGTACGACGACGAGGACGAGCCCGGAGACGTCACGCACTTCCAGGCGCTGACGACGGCTCTCTCGGCGACGGTCGGAATCGGGAACATCGGCGGCGTCGCGCTCGCGATTCACTACGGGGGGCCGGGCGCCATCTTCTGGATGTGGGTCACGGCCGCCGTCGGGATGGCGACGAAGTACGCCGAGGTGACGCTCGCCCAGGAGTACCGGGACGTCGAGTCCGGGAGCGATGCCAACGTCGGGACGGTTTCGGGTGGCCCCATGTACTACATCGAGAAGGGGCTGGGGCCTCAGTGGAAGCCGATGGCCGCCTTCTTCGCGCTCATGCTCGGCTTCACGGCCTTCCTGACCGGGAACGCCGTGCAGGCGAATACGGTGACCGACATCGTTCGCGCCGAGTTCGGCTTCTCGCCGTACATCGTGGGTGCGGTGACGGCGCTGATCGTCGGCGCGGTCATCATCGGCGGGATCGGTCGCATCGGGAAGGTCACCGCCGTCCTCGCGCCTCTGATGGCGGCCGTCTACGTCTTCGGCGCGCTCGTCATCATCACCCTGAACTTCGGTGAGGTGATTCCGGGCTTCGCGACGATCGTGACCGAGGCCTTCAATCCCGCCGCAGGGATCGCCGGTACCGGAGCCGGGATCTTCGTCGTGACGCTCATGTGGGGCGTGCGCCGCGGCCTCTTCTCGAATGAGGCCGGTCAGGGGTCGGCCCCGATCGCGCACGCGGCCGCCAAGACGGACGAGCCCGTTTCCGAGGGAGTCGTCGCACTCCTCGAGCCCTTCATCGATACGATCGTGATCTGCACGATGACGGCGCTCGTGATCATCACGACCGGGGTCGCGGACGATCGAGTGGCGACCGAACTCACGCTCGACGGCGGCGACATCTCGTACATCTCGCTGAGCGAGACGAACCGCTACGGCGTGGTCGACGATCCGGGCACCCTCCAGATTTCCGCAGGGGTTCAGGACGTGAGTGCGGTCGGGGTGCCGCTCCTCGCCTGGCACGAGGTCGCCGTCGAGCAGCTCTACGTCGATGAGGCGCAGACGCAGCTGTTCACCGGTTCCATCGACACGGATGCCGGCGAGGCGACGATGGACGGGACCACCTACACCTCGCTCTACGGCGATGCGGTCGAGAACGGTGCGCCGCTCACGCAGCTCGGCTTCGAGGCGGGCCTCGGCGCGGTCGGGACGTACATCGTCCTCTTCTCCGTGATCCTCTTCGGAATCTCGACGGCCATCTCGTGGTCGTACTACGGAGATCGCTGCGCGAACTACCTCTTCGGGCCGAAGGCGATCCTGCCCTTCAAGGCGGTCTTCGTGGCGATGCACTACGTCGGCGCGATCGCGACGCTCTCGGTCATCTGGGCACTCGGCGACGTCGCCCTGGCGATCGTGATCATCCCCAACCTCATCGCCCTCCTCCTCCTGTCGGGGAAGGTCCGGCAGTTGACCGACTCGTACTTCGAGCGGCGCCCCTGGGAGACCCAGCCGAAGTCGGTGGCGAAGGAGACTCGGGCCTAGGGGATCAGCGCGCCGCCGACTCCGCGGTCGTGGCGTTCTCCCCATGCCCCTCCAGGTCGCGCAGCGTCACCGGTCGGAAGATCAGATCGATCGCGAGCCAGAAGGTGCGCGCCCACGGGTAGGTGACGAAGGGCGCGGGGATCATCAGCGCGATCAGCCCCCACTTCAGCGCCGTCCACGGCACGTCCGGCCAGGTGGCCCACCCGACGCCGAGGGCGGCGAAGGCGATGATGAACTCGGCGGTCACGAAGTTCACCACGTAGGCGCCGAGGAAGTGGTCCGGCTCGCCCCGATCCAGGAAGAGGTGACAGCGGGGGCAGCTGCGCTTCAGGAGGATCCACTGTCGGAAGAGTCCGCCGCCACCGCAGTTGGGGCAGCGCAGCCGTAGGGCGCGCCCCAGATGCCGGGCGGCGCGGGCCCACGGGAAGCCGTGGCGGGGATTCGAGGTCGTCGACGACATGCCCCGAATCTACCCCGGGTCGGCCGCATCGCGGAGCCCGTCGTTCGCCGCACCGCGGATTCCGTCGAGGATCTCGACCAGTTCGCGGACTCGGAGCGGGTCGACCGGCGCCTCCACCCGACCGTCCTCCTTGGTCGCCGTCCCCACGATGAACCCGTCGGCGACGCGGGCGAGTTCGGGAAGCGAGGTCGCCGTCACGCCGGACCCGACCCAGATCGGCGTATCGGGGCAGGCCGCGCGGACCAGCTCGAGGGTGCCGACCTCGGTCGGGCGCCCGGTCCCGCTCCCCGAGACGACGACGCCGTCGGCCAGGCCTCGGTGGACCAGATCCCGTGCCGCGATACCGACCTCGGCGCCCGCGGGCGGCGTAGCGTGCTTCACGAAGACGTCGGCGAGGATGCGGGGGTGGCCCGGGAGAGGCTCGCGGGCGCGCAGCGTCTCGGCGGCCCGGCCGGTCAGCGCCCCCTGGTCGGTGAACATCGTCCCGGTGTGGACGTTGACCCGGAGGAAGGCGGCCCCGGTAGCCGCGACGATCCCGAGCGCGGCGCGCGCGTCGTTGCGGAGGACGTTCACTCCGATCAGAGGTCCCGCGCCCGTCGCTCCGAGTACCTCGGAAACCGCACCCTGAACCTCGCGCACGGCGAGGGTCAGCGCCGCGACGGTTTCGGGAGGAACCCGCTCCGGGAAGAAGGGGACGTCTCCGTAGTTCTCCACGAGGATCCCGTCGATGCCGCCCTCGGTGAGCGCCCGCGCATCCTCCCGGGCGCGTTCGAGCACCTCCGACATCGAGGTGTGACGGGGCGCCCCGGG
>JANQLR010000311.1 GCA_028280525.1 Longimicrobiales bacterium | reverse complement strand
CGCCGGGTCGTTGCAGCCACCTCGTCCTGGAGGAGCGCTTCCAGCGCCCGCGCCTCCGCGAGCAGGAGCGAGGCGAAGAAGGCGTGGGCGCCGTGATTGTACTCCGCCTGACGGAAGAGCTGCTGGCCCGACTCGGCGCGCACGTCGGAGCGCAGCGCGTCGGGGGACCACTCATCGAGATCGAAGTCGCACACGATCTCGTAGACGTCCACGTCGTCCGCGGCGGACCCACTCGTGCACGACTCGGTCGCCCGGAACCGCGCGTAGACGTCCTGCGGAATCCGGGCCGCGTACCAGGGTCGAAGACTCGGCGCGAACATGTTCCACGCCCCGTCGAGTTCGGTGATCGTCCGCTCGTACGAGGCGAGTGCCCGGCGGATCGTGGGGGAGCGGATCAGGACGATCTGACCGGAGTTGATCAGCTCCTGGAAGGTCGACCGGCTCGGGTCCGCGATCCGCACGTTTCCCACCGCGATCACCGAGGAGACGAGTCGGCCCGCGGTGATCGTGTCGAGCACTTCCGGCGTGCGCAGCGCACCGCTCGTCTCCGACCCGACCCGGCTGACCACCTCCACCATCTCCAGCTCGTCGATGTCGTAGCGAACGTCGTCGAGGAGCCGCCCCAGGTACTCCGCCTCCAGGGCGCGGTCCTGTCGCGCGGCCGCCCAGCTGTCGACGCCGAGGGCGACGAGGACGCCCACCACGATGACGCCGAACTCCGCGAGGAGGCGGAGGGCGAAGGCGCGACGACTATCGGCGTCGGGCACGTCGTCCCCCCTCCACCGCTGCGGGCGCTGCCTCCGGTCGCCACTCCTCACCCCGCATCCGGCCCACACTCCGCATGCGGAAGACGAGCGTGTCCCCCGGCTCGCCCTCCGGAGTCCGCGCGCGCAGGGGGTCCAGGCTCCGGTCGATCGCCGAACGGAGTGCCGCGGCGGCGTCGGGTTCCCGGCAGCGGAGGAGGAGTCGCGACGTCTCGATCCGGGTGGGCGGTCGCTCGGGTGGCACTCGGTCTTTCTCCTGGCGGACGAATCCGGTGGGAAGCGCGCGAAGGACGACGGCCGTTCGAGGACCCCGCATGGCCGTCCGTAACGGTCGCGCATCCTGCATGGTCCTCCGAGGTCGGTGCGGAGTAGCTTCGCACCCTCCGCCCCGACTTCGCAGACCACTCCGGAGCAGACTCATGCGCAGGCACCGACTCGGCAACTCGGAACTCGACGTTTCGGTCCTCGGGCTCGGGTGCATGGGGATGTCCGAGTTCTACGGCGGGGCGACGGACGAAAACTCCATCCGCGTCCTCCACCGCGCGCTCGAACTCGGGATGAACTTCTTCGACACGGCCGACATGTACGGGCCGTTCCACAACGAAGAGCTCCTCGGGCGGGCCCTCGCCGACCGGCGGGAGAGCGCCGTCGTCGCAACCAAGTTCGGGATCCGCCGCGGGACCGACGGCAGCTTCGTCGGGCTCGACGGGTCGCCGGCGTACGCACGCCAGGCGTGCGAGGCGAGTCTCGCCCGGCTCGGAGCCGAGACCCTCGATCTCTACTATCTCCACCGCGTCGATCCCACCGTGCCGATCGAGGAAACGGTCGGGGCGATGGCCCACCTGGTCGACGAGGGGAAGGTCCGCTTCATCGGACTGTCGGAGGCGGCGCCGGAGACGCTCCGCCGCGCGAGCGCGGTCCACCCGATCACCGCGCTCCAGACCGAATACTCCCTCTGGTCGCGGGACCCGGAGGATGCGCTCCTCGACGTGTGCGAGGAACTCGGCATCGGCTTCGTCGCCTACAGCCCGCTCGGTCGAGGCTTCCTCTCCGGACGGTACCGAACCATCGACGACCTGAGCGAGGACGACTGGCGCCGCACGAACCCCCGGTTCACCGGCGACAACTTCCAGCGGAATCTCGACGTCGTCGACCAGGTCCGAGAGATCGCGGAGGCCCGAGGCGTCACGCCGTCCCAGCTCGCGCTCGCCTGGCTCCTCACCCGTCCCGGCGTCACCCCCATCCCCGGGACGACCCGGATGGAGCGGTTGGAGGAGAACCTGGGGGCCGCCGAGATCGAGCTGAACACCGACGAACTCGACGCCATCGAGGCGGTGGCGCCGCGGGGCTTCGCGTCAGGGACCCGCTACGAGGCGGGCGGGATGCGCTCGGTCGACGGCTAGACGAGACCGGAATCGGCTCATGTCCCGGCCTCGGCGATCCGCTCGAGGCGGGCGTAGCTGACCTCCATCCCCTCCACGGCCCCGAAGTCGAGCATCGCCTGTCGGGCCTCGGCATCGGGGAGGGTCATGCGGACGGTGAGGAGGGTCCCGTCGCCCTCGGTCTCGAAGGTCGTGACGATGTGGTTGTCCGGGGTGGGGTCGGGCAGGTGCATCCGTTCGACGTGCTCGATCCGCTGGTTCGGTTCGACGGCCACGAACTCCGCCGTCAGGTGGAAGCCCCCCTCCTCCGGGTGGGCCCAGGCGCAGTACATCGAACCGCCCGCCCGGGCGTCGATCCGGCACTCCGTCATCGTCCACCCCTCGGGTCCGGTCATCCAGCGCTGCATCAGCTCCGGCTCGACGTGCGCCCGATAGACGAAGGCGGGTGGCGCCGCGAACCGGCGAACCAGCGTCAGGTGCTGCTCTCCATCCGTCGCGACGGTGATCTTCGAAGCCCCGCTCATTCCCCTTCCCTCCTCATCGAGTCCAAGAGGCCGTCCAGGCGATCGTAGCTGGCCTCGTATGCGTTTCGTACGGCGTCGATCCACGCCTCCAGCGACGCCATCCCCTCCCGGGAGAGGCGCCGGGGTCGACGGGTCCCATCCACCCGGTGGGTGACGAGGCCCGCCTCCTCCAGCACCCGCACGTGGTGCGAGATGGCCGGCTGGGACAGCTCGAACGGCTCGCCGAGCTCGGTCACGGTCGCCTCGCCCTTCATCAGGCGGGAGACCATGGATCTCCGCACCGGGTGCGCGAGTGCGGCGAGGACGTGGTCGAGTTCGGTTTCATTCATCGGTTCGTATTTATATTGAACATCATCGATGCACAAGGGCGAGGCCGGTCGCTCCCCTTGCGACGATCACCTTCGACCCGCCACCACGAGGCGATACCCGACGTCGAGTTCGTCCCGGTGGAGCAGCTCCCCGTATCGTCGCTCCCACTCGCCGCTCTCCAGATCCTGCCCGAGACGGCGCAGGCCTGCATCCAGCTCCGAGAGCTTCCAGAAGGACGAACTCCCCGACCGGATCCGGGGATCGAGGTACGAGGCCGGGCGGCTCCAGTACGCGTAGAGGAAGCCGTCGCTGCAGTCGCGCGGGATCATCACCGGGGAGACGTCGACCGGTCCCAGCCAGCGCTCGAGCTCTTCGGTCCGGGGCATGGCGGCCTCATCGAGTCGCGCCAGCTCCGGGAGGTACTCGGTCAGCCAGGGGCGGACGCCGGGGTCGAAGGTGAGAAGCACGATGCGATCGGTCGAAACCCGTCGCATCTCCGCCAGACCCGCCGCGGGATCCGGCCAGTGGTGAATCGTGAGGATCGCTATCGCCGCGTCCACGCTGCCGTCGGCGAAGGGAAGCGCCCCGGCGACCCCGCGCACGACCCTCCGGGACCCGTCCGACCGCCTCCCGATCATCTGCGTGGACGGCTCTACCGAGAACACTCGCCGTCCCGGGGCTCGTACGACCCGGTACCCGCGCCGACGTTGACGACCGATTCGGCGGAGCCGAGCGCCGCGTCGATCCGCTCGGCGATCCGAGGATCCGGCCTTCGCAGGTCGGCGTAGTTCACGCCGATCGTGTCGTAGAGCGGGGAGCTCACCGGTCCGGCCGGCCCTCGTCATCGCCGAAGAGGCGATCGAAGTTCAGCCGGAGGAGGTAGGCCGCCACGATCGCGAGGATTGCGCCGTACACCATCAGCCGAGCTCGCCGGTTCTGACGGAAGTACTCCACGAGCACACGTGGCTCGGTGTTTCTCAGGATGGCTTCGATCGAGGTCGGCGGGGCGACCGCCAACGGGTCGATGTGCAGATCATGCGCGCGGCGCGGGTCGAAGCCGAA
>JANQLR010000188.1 GCA_028280525.1 Longimicrobiales bacterium | reverse complement strand
CGGGCCCGAAGCCGGCGATGAAGAACCCCGTCGACTCGAGCCTCCCCTCGTCCGCCAGCTCACGCACCTCCTCCAGGAGCATCGGGGTGCAGACGCGGTCACCGTCGCCGTCGCCGAAGTCGAAGTGGCGGCTCTTGCCGTACCCTCGTCTCCACTCGCCCTCCTCCAGAAAGGAGGGATCGGTCCGCTCGATTTCGGTCACGAAGTCGGCGACCGTCTCCGGGGCGAGTCCCAACCGGTCCCACTCGAGGTCGAACCTCGCGCCGATCCAGGCGGTGCGCAGCGGGACACGCTCCGCCATCGCCCGGATCATCACCCCCGGAAGTCCCGGATGCGTCCCGCAGTCGTCGATGATCGTGACCTCGCGCTCGCGACTCGAATCCTCGAGCGCCCGGAGTTTCGCCCACTTCTCCGCATTCGAGAGGTGGATCCCGCAGTAGTCGGTCGACCCCTCGACGGCGGCGGCGGCGAGGGCCGGCCCGTCCTGCCAGCGACTGGTGGCACCGACGACGAGGTCCACGCCGTCGATCGCCCGTGCGACGGGGTCCGGGACCTGGACATCCGCCACCTCGACCCGGAGTCGGTCTCCGGCGTCGGGCAGCGACGCACACAGTTCATCGAGCCGCTCGCGGGTGCGGGAGCAGGCGACGACGGAGAACTCGCGGTCGTCGAGGAGCAGACGGCAGATCCGACGGCCCGTCTGACCGGTGGCACCGAAGACCGCGATCGTCCGCATGGGTCACCTCCGTCGGTGAAGGCGGGCCGCGCCAGGCGGACTCCGGGAGACCCGCCGCCCTTCCCCAATATAGGGGCCACGGGCGCCGTCAGTCTCTCGCCCGCTCCACCGAGAGGCGGCTCCGCGCGCCGGTGGACTCCCACCAGTTCGGACCGAGGGCGGTCCTGCGGTGCGCGGCGTACTCGCCGACGAGGTGATGGAAGTAGGCCATCTCGTGATCCGTGGGAGGCTCCGTGACGACCCGGATGAAGCCGACCGTGAAGTCCCGCGGGGCTTCGGCCAACGACGGTTCACGGGGGCCGAGGGCGGCCACCAGCTCCTCCATCGAGTAGCCGTCCCCGGTCAGCGGCGACGCGACCGAGTCCGCGGGGAGCAGCCCGGCCAGGTACAGCTCGAGGTCGTTGAAGAGGCACCCCGACGCGTCGCCGAGCACGGACGTCGCGCGGTCGAGTCGCCCCGGCTGCCAGTGGAAGCCGTCCGAGAGGGGCGACCCCGTGAAGGCCAGCCACTGGTGGGCGAGTTCGTGATTCCAGAGACAGAAGTTCCCCCGTCCCCCGCGCACCGTGAAGAGGGAGTTGCGGGACTGAACCACTCCGCGAAGGCGCGGACGGAGGGGGGGAACCGCTCGACGGGCGGTCAACCGGTGAGCGGAACCGGTCGGGACCTGCCGGCGCGCTCCCGCTCCCGACGGGTCAGTCCAGAGCCGTGAGCGGAATCCGTTGCACGCGCCGGCTGGCGATCCCCGCAGCCCCGAGGACGACCACGAACCCCAGGAGGAGCGCGGCCGCGTAGCTCCACGGGTCGTGTACCCCCACACCGTGCAGGTAGCTGTGGACCACTCGACTCCCGGCGGCGGCGGTGAGCGTTCCGCCGACGACTCCGGCGAGGGCGAAGCGCACCGTCCGGCCCGCCACCTCGGCGGCCACGCGAGGTCCGCCCGCCCCCAGAGCCATTCGGATCCGGATGTCGCGTCCGAGACGTTCGACGCGGTACGCCACATTGCCGTACACGCCCCACGTCGCCATGGCGAGGGAGAGGAGGGAGAGGGCCCCGAGGAGGCTGGCGAGGAGGCGGGTCGACCTGCCGGGAAACAGCACCCGCTGCGACATCGGTCGGATGTCCCACACCGGGAGTGTCGGATCGATGCGTCGGAGCGTCTCCCGGACCCGGCTTTCGAGCGAGGCGAAGGGCAGCGGTGCGCGGACCATCACGGTGGACCAGTACGACGGACTCCGCCCGTACGGCAGGTACACGTTCGGCAGGTCTTCGCGGACGGCGTGCTCCCGGACGTCGCCGGCCACGCCCACCACGGTGAACGGGCCGTCCTCCCGCCCATCGACTCGAATCGTCCGACCCACGGGACTCTCCCCCGGCCACGCCCGCTCCGCGAAGGCACGCCCGACCACCGCAACCGCCTCGGCATTCCGGAACGCCCTCTCCGATTCCGCCCGGCCATCGACCATCGGGATGCGCAGCGTCTCGAAGAAGGAGGCGCCGACGGGGGAGATTACGGCGGTGTGCACCACCTCCGCTCCGGCCCGATCCCGCAGGGTGACCCCCGTGGGTACGTCGAATTCGACCGAGGCCGCCACGACGCTCGCCGCCTCGACTCCCGGCGCACCGCGAAGCTCGTCGAGGAACCGACGATGGAAGTCGACCTGATCCGACCTCTCGACGTAGGCGTCGGAGTGCAGGGGAATCTCGATTGCATAGGCACCCTCGGGGGCGTACCCCATGTCGACCCGGGCCAGCCGCATCGCCGAGTGGGCGAGGAGGATGCCGAGCACGAGTGCGGACACCGAGAGCCAGGTCTGTGCCCCCACGAGCGAGTCCTGCCACCCGGTCCGCACCGACCGCGTACGGAGCCGCTCCCCCCCGGTCCGGCCTTCGCGAAGGGTGAAGGCGGCGACCGTCGTGAGGAGAGCGGTGAGCAGCACGCTCCCACCTCCGAGGACGAGTCCCTGCTCCAGCCCGAGTTTCAGAGCGGAGTTCCCTCCGGGCATCGTGCCGAAACGCGTCTGGAGGAGTGCGGCCATCGGTTCGGAGGCGAGGTGGACGGCCACGCCGGCGAGGAGCACGGCCGTGCCCACCAGGACGATCGACTCGGTCAGGAGCTGCCGCCGCAGGCTCCGAGCCGGGGCACCAATCGCACGCCGCGTCGCGAACTCCGGCCGCCGCCCCTCCGAGCGAACGCGAACCAGGGTGGCGGCGTTGATCACGGCGATTCCCATCAGGATGAATGCGCCCAGGGCGAGGGCGAGCAGCCGACCGGACTGAGCCCGGTAGCGGTCCGCCAGCGCGGTGACCGAGGGTGTCCACCGGGGATCGACCGGGACGGTCGACCGTGCCCGGACCATCTCCGCGATCCGCGTCGCCGCGTCGCCCACATCGACACCGGGGCGCAGACGGATCATCGAGGGTGCTCCCCCGGTCCGCAGGGGCAGCAGCACGTCCGCCAACCCGTCGGGCATCCAGGCGTCCGCCGGGAGGACCCCGACGATCGTCAGGACCATCGGCGCCTCGAGGGCGCCGGCCGGATAGGCGCGGACGGCCCGCCCGAGCACCTCGGGGGACCCGCCGAACTGCGTCTGCCACAGGCGATGGCTGATCACGGCGTCGCCCTCGGCGGGTTCACCGTCCCAATACCGGCCGAGCGCCGGCCCTGCACCGAGCACCTCGAAGAAGGCCCGGTTCACGCGGGCTGCCTCCGTCCACTCGGGATCGCCGTCCCCGACGAGGGCGAGCGCCGCGTCTCGGGAGAGGGGGACGAGTTCGACGAAGGAGTCCACCTCCGACCAGTCCACCTGCCGGATCGTGGTGGGGGCCCCCCAGGGGTCCATCCCCTCCCCGCCCGGGAGCGTCCAGTAGTCGATGGTCGCGAGGCGATCGGCTGCGGGGAGCGGCGGATCGGTCCGCAGGTAGGCGCTCGACGCCGATGAGACGAGGATGCACCCCGCGATGCCGACCGCGAGCATGCCCACCACCGTGGACGAGAAGCCCGGCGAGGAACGGAGACCGCGGAGCACGAAGCGCACCTCCCCACCCACCCCGGCGAACGAGCCTCGCTCGACCCGGTCGACCCGGCAGCGGACCCCCGACCGCGCCAGGTCGTAGAGGACCCAGCCCAGGTAGGCGCCTCTCCATCGCCACCGCGCGCCGCCACGTCGGGCACGTTCGATCGCGTCGGCCACGAGATCGCTCCCGAACCGCTCCCGGAAGTCCCGGGGGAAGGCGAGACGCACGACCAGTCGGACGACCCACCCCGGCATCAGTCCGCCCCCTGGAGGAGACTCGAGTCGTTCGCCCACGCCACGAGGAGGGACAGGCGTTCCGCCTCACCACGGGCGACCTCTCGACCGGCGGGGGTGATCGCGTAGGTCTTCCGGTTCCCCTGCCCCGAGGGCAGCTCCCGGATCAACCCCCGTTCCAGCAGGTGGCCGAGCGTCCGGTAGAGGGTGCCCGGCCCGATCTCGACCGCACCCTTCGTCCGGTCCTCGATCGTCTGCATGATGCCGTAGCCGTGCAGCTCCTCCTCCGCGAGCGCGAGGAGGATGTGGAGCATGGCGGGGGTGACGCGCGAGTCGACGGAGGGGGTGGGCATGGGTGACCTCTAGTCCATGATGAGTATGTCCATGATGGACCATCGTGCCGTCGTGGGTCCCAGTCAATGCCCCGGTGCGTCGCTGCCGGCGGAGAGCGGCGAAGGCAAGCTCCTTCACCTCGGCGATCGTCGTGTCCTCGTCGACCTCGACTCGCACGCTCTTCCCGTCGAGCCACTTGACGAAGATGATCACCGCTGGAACCCCGCCCCGGCCGCCAGACACGACGGAACCCGACCCTCGACCTCCGCATTCCGCCCGAGTCGGAGCGTGTATTCACCGCCCCCCTGATCGAACCGGTCGTGCACGAGGATCGAGTACTCGCCGGACTCGGGTGCGGTCAGAACGCAGGACGGGTTGAGGCCGTCGAAGTCGTCGTGGGACGCGACCCGTCCATCCGGCCCGCGCACGTAGATGAACATGTCGAAGACGTTGGAGGTCGCCTCGATCAGCACGGTCTCGCCCGCAGAGACGTCGACCACCCACCGGTCCGTCAGCAGACCGTCCAGGAAGGGCGCGACCGGCCCGAGGTCGGTGGTGATCGAGTCACTGGGCTGGAGAGATCCGGCCACCTGGGTGAAGCGGCGGACCGCTCGTTCGACGGGATCGCCGAGGCTGGTCGAATAGAGCTCCTCCGCCTCCTGCACGTAGACCGCCGCACGCTTCGCCGACTCGCCGCACCACGAGGCTCCGAAGGACGGTCCGACGTAGTCGGCCGCAGACTGTCCGCAGCCGGGTGCGGCCAGCAACGCCGTGGATCGCGAGCGGAAGGCGTCGAGCTGGTAGTACGTCTCCCCGTCCATCTCGGCGATCACCCGGGCCAGAGAGTCGGCCGCGGGCGCGCGGGCGGCGTGCGAGGCGAGGAGCTCCAGCCAGAGTCGTTCACCGCTGCGCTCGAAGCTCGCGAGGCATTCGAGGTAGCGTCCGAGGCGCTCCTGGACCGGTCGCACGCGAGCGTCGCCCCGTCCGGCGAGTCCGAGGACCCGAACGGCGTAGTTCGTTGCCATGGCGGAGCACGCCTGCGGATTCGTCCGCATGGTCTCCCCGAGCTGCTCGTCCAGCACGTCGACCACCGCCCACGCCTCGCTCGGCCCCAGCTCCATCGCCAGCTGCACCAGCGCCACGCTTCCGGTCGGCGAGTTCGCCAGCCCGGGGGCGGCCGCGATCGCCTCGACCAGGTCCTCGGCCGAACGCTCGTAGCCCGACTCGCCCGGCTGCGCTCGGAAGGGCGAGTTGAGCGAGATGATTGCGGCGGTCGCCTCGGCACGGGAGGAGAGGGTGTCCAGGTCGGCCCGGACCGTCTCGAACTCGGACTCGACGCCGGACTGGATCATGTTGTTCGTGACCCCGACCAGCGTCCCCAGCCCGACCAGGCCGATGACGCCGAGAAGCCACCTCGCGGTCTCCGCCCGGCGTCGCTCCCGCTCCTTCGCCCGATCGTCGACCATGTCGGCCGCGCGGTCGACGAGGTAGCGAAGGAGTTCGTTGCGGGACAGGTGGAGTACCGGCTCGCTCTTGCCTTCGTCGTCCATGCCCGCACCTCCCGGAGAGTGTGGTCAGAGGCCCGGGCCAGCGGGTTCGCCATCCGGCCTGCGTCTCACGTGCGGCCCCCGGGCGAGGGGTAGCATACGGCCCGGCGCGCTTCTGCGACAACGCGTTACGGCGCCGGTCACTCCCGCGCCGGAGAGTCCGGGTCGCGGCCGGTCAACCTCCCGCGCCCGCGCCTTCGTCTGGAGGATCGTCCAGCAAACGGGCCTCGACGAGGTCGGCCAGACGGGCGGCGAGATCGGGTCGGTCGGGGTCGAGGACCGGCACCGACCAGGGCAGGTCGGGGCGGTCGGTGACGACGGCGAGGTGGAGTTCCGGGTCGACCTCACCCGGCGGGGTGATGGGCTCGGCGTGAACCTGCGAGCGGTGGATCTCGATCCGCGGGACCGGCGCGTGGCGGTAGCCCTCCGCGACCACGAGCTCGGCGTCGGCCAGGTGACGGGCGACGAGTTCGGACAGGCCGAGCTCCCCCTCCGGCCCCCATCCTCCCATGACTGCGAACTCCCCGGGGCCGGCGAGGACGACCCGCCGCGCGCCCCCCTCGTGCCGGTGGCGCCACGAATCGGTGCCGGGGTGGTCGAGACGGAAGTGGTGCCCGTGCTTCACCGACATGACGTCGCGACCGCGAGAGGCGAGTTCGGCGATGAGCGCCACCGCGATCGTCGTCTTTCCGGACTTCTTGTTCCCGACGACGGCGATGATGGGTGGGGAGGCGGAGGGGCTCAACGGTTCGGCTCTCCGTGGGTTGGGACGCCGCCAGGGGTCGGGGCGCCCGGTGGTTCCGGCGCGTCGGGAGGGCCCCCGGAGCCACTCCGGCCCGGTCCCCGCAGTTCGGCGAGCTCCTCCGGCCGGTTCGCGCTCCGGAAGACGAACTCCCGATCGGTCGTTGCGATCTCCCTGGGCAGCGCGAGTCGGTCGACCGGGAGCTCCGCGAGGAGCGCGCCCGGCGAACCCCGCCCGGAGTCGAGGGCGTCCTCGACCGCCGGGAGGGTGGCCGTGCTCCAGACCGCGCACAGCGGCTCGACCCCCCACGGCCCCGGAGCCGCGAAGGCACGGACCCCACCCTCGGGCGGAGGGCTGGCCAGGAGCGCCTCGAGAATCGACGGTCCGACCCGGACGAGGTCGCACGCCAGCACGAGGATCGCCGACCGTCCCCGCTCGCGAGCCTCGATCAGACCCGTCTCGATCCCCCCGAGAGGCCCCCGCCCGGATCGCGAATCGGTGCCGAGGTGGAAGGGAGCGGGGTCGCCGCCGGTCGCGCGCGCGGAGGTCGCCGCCTCCAGCAGTTCGGGCCGGAGCAGGACGAGCACCGGGAGGCCCAGGGCGCCCAGCATCCCCGCCGCGCGTTCCCAGAGGGTGACCCCGTCCACGGAGGCGAGCGCCTTGGGAGATCCGAAGCGGCGGCTCTCGCCCCCTGCGAGCACCACGCCGAGTGGGGCGCCGTGGTTCGCGTCGGCCCCATCGTCCGCTGACGCGTCCACCCCCGCTCCCGCGCCGTGATCGGTCACGACCCGCCCTCCACCCTCTCCGCCCCGGCGTAGAGGTTGAAGCTCCCGCCCCGCACGAAGCCGGCGAGGGTCAGCCCGAAGCTCTTCGCGAGCTCCACCGCCAGACTCGACGGCGCCCCCACCGCAACCAGCGCCGGGATTCCGGCGACGGCCGCCTTCTGCACGATCTCGAAGGAGGTCCGACCGCTCACCACCAGGACGTGATCCTGCAGCGGCAGGCGCCCGGTGAGCAGCGCCCCGCCGACCACCTTGTCGACCGCGTTGTGCCGACCGACGTCCTCCTTCACCTCCACCACCCCTCCCGCCGCGTCGAAGAGGCCCGCCGCGTGCAGCCCACCCGTCCGCTCGAAGACGGCCTGCGCCTCCCGCAGCCGGTCGGGCAGCCCGAGGATGACCGCGGGAGAAAGGCGGAGGCTCCCCCGGGGGAGCGGTGAACAGGCTCCGACCTGGGCCTCCACCGCCTCGATCGAGGCCTTGCCGCAGACGCCGCAGCTCGAGGTCGTGTAGAAGTGGCGGGTGAGGAGCGCGGGGTCGACCGGTCGCCGAAGGGTAGCGGTCACCACATTGAACTCCTGCGGGTCCTCCCCGCTGCAGTACCTCAGGTCGACGAGGTCGCGGCGCCCCCCGAGCAGCCCCTCGGCGAAGAGGAAGCCTGCTGCGAGGGCGAAGTCGTCGCCGGGCGTCCGCATCGTCACCGACACCGCCCGTTCGGCGCGCCCGGACCCTGCCGGGGTGTCGATGCGGATCTCGAGCGGCTCCTCCACCACGACCCGGTCCCGGCGGGAGTCCCACCCCTCCTCGGTCCAGCGGTCCACCCCGATCCGAACGGTGCTGCGCTTCCGTCCCTGCGTCACCTGCCCTCCTCTCGGGTCGGCGGGTCGGACCGACCCGCTTCGGGAGGCTCAACTTCGGGTGCGGCGGGGGGCCGCACCAGTCGGCGCGAGCGCGACCGCTTTCCCGTGCCTTCGGCGGCGGCCTATGTTGCCGGGAGGTCGAGATCCGCCCCCCCGGATCGGGAGCGATGGAATGGTACGAGAGGCGTCGAACGAGGCACTCCTCGCGAGGTGGCGAGGCGAGCCGGCGCCGCTGTTGCCGCTCCTGCACGCCTTTCACGACCGGGACGGGTACCTCTCCGACGACGCGATCCGTGCCGTCTCGCAGGAGCTCCGGATCCCGCTGGCCGAGCTCTACGGTACCGTCACCTTCTACCACCACTTCGCGCGGACGCCCGGTGGCAAGGACTCGTCCCGGGTGTGCACCGGGCCGGTCTGCCGGCTTCGCGGCGCGGAGTCCCTCGCCCGATCCCTCGAGGCGCGCGGCCAGGAGGTCGAGCGGATGCCCTGCCCCGGGCGCTGCGACGAGCCGGTCCCCGTTCTGCGCGGCGACCTCGTCCTGACCGGGGCGGATGCCGACACCTTGGTAGACGGCCCCACGCCGCTCCCGCCCACGCCCCACGACGGCGCGGAGGAGGTGGTCTTCCGCCACATCCGCGACGACGGGCGCGAGACGCTCGCCGGGTACCGGGCCTCGCAGGGCTACGAGGCGCTCGAGAAGGCGGTCGCCGGCACCCCGGGTCAGCTGCTCGACATCCTCGACGAGAGTGGGCTGACGGGACGCGGCGGGGCGGGCTTCCCCACCGGCCGGAAGTGGCGGGCCGTGGCGGATGCACCGAACGGGCCCAAGACGATCGTCTGCAACGCCGACGAGGGGGAGCCCGGGTGCTTCAAGGACCGCGTCCTGATGGAGCACGACCCCTTCTCCCTGATCGAGGCGATGACGCTCGCCGCCTTCGCGACCGGAGCGAAGCTCGGCTTCATCTACCTGCGATACGAGTACCCGGGGATCGACGATCTCCTGGAGCAGGCGTGCGCGGAGGCGGAGGCCGCGGGGCTTCTGGGCGAGTCCATCCTGGGGCGGGCCGGCTTCGATTTC
>JANQLR010000146.1 GCA_028280525.1 Longimicrobiales bacterium | reverse complement strand
GAGTACCAGGAGGCGCACACCGTGTCCTCTCTGAAGGGTGCGCCCCCCGGATACGTCGGTTACGGCACGGGTGGAGTGCTGACCGAGGCGGTCCGGCGTCGCCCCTACTCCGTCGTCCTCCTGGACGAAATCGAGAAGGCGCACCCGGACGTCATCGAGCTCTTCTACCAGGTCTTCGACCGCGGGCAGATGGAGGACGGCGAGGGGCAGCTGATCGACTTCCGCCACACCCTCGTCCTCCTGACCTCGAACGTCGGCGACGAGACGATCCAGAAGATGGTCGCCCGCTCACGCCCGCGGCCCTCCGCCGAGGCGGTGGTCGAGGCGATCCGGCCCGACCTGCGCCGCCACTTCCCGGCGGCCTTCCTGGGGCGCCTCGTCGTGGTGCCCTTCTTCCCGCTCGGCGACACCGAGATCGAGGAGATCGTGTCACTCAAGCTGGCGCGCATCCAGAAGCGGATCTGGGAGCGCCACCTGACCGACATGACGTACGACCCGGAGGTCGTGCGGGTGATTGCGCAGCGGTGCACCGACGTCGACTCCGGCGCGCGCAACGTCGACTACATCCTCTCCGAGACGATGCTCCCGGAGCTGTCGACGCGGATCCTGGAGCACATGGCCGACGGCTCGCCGCTCGGAATGGTCCACGTGAGCCTCTCGCCGGAGGGCGGCTTCGCGTACGAGCTCGGAGGCCCGAGGGAGAGCGAGTCGTGAGCTTCTCCCAGGAGAATCGCTGGGCCCAGATCACCACGGGGGCCGGGAAGGACGTCTTCCGCCTCCGTGAGATGTGGGGCACCGAGCGGCTCTCCGAGCTCTTCCACTTCGACCTGGAACTCGAGTCGGACTCGGCGGACGTCGATTTCTCGAAGGTCGTCGGCGAGCCGTGCACGGTGAAGGTGACCTTCCCGGAGAAGAAGACCCGCGTCTTCCACGGCCTCGTCACCCGCCTCCGCGTCGGGGCGACGGACCCGGGCGTCACCCGCTACCGCGCCGAGCTCCGCCCCTGGCTCTGGATGCTGACGCGGATCTCGGACTGCTGCGTCTTCCAGGAGATGTCGGTCCCGGACATCGTGCAGAAGATCTTCAAGGACGCGGGCTACAACGACTTCAAGCTCTCGCTCAAGTCGTCGTACACGGCGCGGGAGTACTGCGTCCAGTACCGGGAGACCGCCTTCGACTTCGTGTCGCGCCTGCTGGAGGAGGAGGGGATTCACTACTTCTTCGAGCACACCGACGGGAAGCACACCATGGTGCTGGCCGACGACGCCTCGGCGTGGTCCGCCTGCCCCTCGCTCTCGAAGATGCGCTTCCGCGGCACCCTCTCGGAGACGCCGGAGGTGGACGTCGTGCCGCAGTGCGAGCTGGAGCAGCGGGTCACGACGGACAAGATCGCGCTCGACGACTTCTCCTTCGAGACGCCCTCGACCGACCTGGAGGCGGCCACCGGGAGCGGGAAGCTCGAGCGTTACGACTACCCGGGCGGCTTCCTGAAGAAGGCGGACGGCGACTCGCGCGCGAAGCTGCGGCTCGAGGCGCACGAGGGCGAGGAGGAGCAGCTGACCGGGGCGTCGTACAACCCCGACTTCTCCGCCGGGTGCACCTTCGATCTGGAGGACCATCCCCGCTCGGCGGTGAACGCGACCTGGGCGCTGCGTGAGGTCGAGCACCGCCTGAGTCAGCTCGCCTACTCGAACCACTTCGTGGCGGGTCCGAAGGACACGACCTTCCGCCCGAGGCCGACGACCCCGAAGCCCGTCATACCGGGAACGCAGACGGCGATCGTGGTCGGGAAGAGCGGGGAGGAGATCTGGACCGACAAGTTCGGGCGGATCAAGGTCCACTTTCACTGGGACCGGGTGGGCAAGAAGGACGAGACGAGTTCGTGCTGGATTCGCGTGTCGCAGGGGTGGGCCGGGAAGTCGTGGGGGTCCTTCTTCCTCCCGCGGATCGGCCAGGAGGTGGTGGTTTCCTTCCTGGAGGGTGATCCGGATCGGCCGCTCGTCACCGGCGCCGTCTACAACGCGGAGCAGACCGTCCCCTACACCCTCCCGACGAACCAGACGCAGTCGACGGTGAAGTCGAACACCTCCAAGGGTGGGGCGGGCTTCAACGAGATCCGCTTCGAGGACAAGAAGGACTCGGAGGAGATCTTCGTGCACGCTGCGAAGGACATGAACACCGAGGTGCTGAACGACGCCTCGCTCACCGTGACGCAGAACCGGAAGATCACCGTCTCGGAGGGCGACGAGACGCACACCGTCGCGAAGGGGAAGCGGACGCTCTCGGTGAAGGGCGACGAGAAGCACACCAACGAGGCGAACTACACCCAGGAGGTGAAGGGCGACTTCACCCGGGAGGTGAAGGGCGACTTCAAGCTGAAGGTGACCGGGAAGATCACGATCGAGGCCGGGGGCGACGTCACCCTCAAGTCGACCGGGGGGAAGGTGACGGTCGAGGCGTCGACGGCGGGGTGCTTCGAGGCCGGAACCGCGATGACGGTGAAGGCCGGGACGGCGTTGAACGCCGAGGCGGGGACGGCGCTGACCAACAAGGCGGGGACCTCGCTCACGAACCAGGCCGGCACCTCGCTCACCAACAAGGGGGGAACCACGCTCACCAACGAGGGCGGGATCTCCACCACGAACAAGGGAAGCGCCTCCCAGACGGTCGACGGGGGCGGGATGCTGACCGCGAAGGGCGGTCTGGTGAAGATCAATTGACGGCCGGAGAGGGGTCGGGACCGGAGTCGACGCCCGTGGAGGTGCGGGTCGTGGAGGAGCGCCATGAGAACGGCGAGCTCCGCGAGGTCGCCGAGTTCCGCGGCGACGTCCTGCACGGCGCGGTCCGGCAGTACCGGGAGGACGGCACGCTCGAGTGCGTCGCCGAGTTCGAGGAGGGGAAGCTCCACGGCGTCTCGCGCACCTTCGACGAGGAGGGGGCGCTCGTGCAGGTGAGCCCGTGGGTGCACGGTCAGCTGACCGGCGAGATCCAGGTCTTCGAGACGGAGCGCCTCCTGACCTCGATGGAGATGGTGAAGGGGGTGCGCGAGGGGTGGACACGCACCTTCAGCGCAGAGGGGGCGCTCCTCTCCGAGACCCCCTTCGTGAAGGGGAAGGAGGAGGGGCTCGCCACCTTCCTCGGACCCGACGGGACCGTCCTGCGAACCGCGACGTATGCGGCGGGTCGATTGCACGGCCCGATGACCGAGTTCTGGCCCGACGGGACGGTCCGCCAGGAGACTCCGTACGTCGAGGGCGTGGTGGAGGGCGACGTCGTGACGTACGATCTGGAGGGCAGGGAATCCGCCCGCACCCCGGTGGTGCCGGCCCCGGTCGATCCCCGGGTCGAGGCCGCGGCGGAGGAGCAGGTGGCAGGACCCGGGGAGGACACCGACGAGGCCGAGGCGGAGCCCGCTCGCGAATCTCGATTCAGCGGCGTGTTCGGCCGCTTCCGGAAGGAGAGGTAGTCGTGGGTATGGCGGTCAGCATGGGCGCGATGCTGCAGTGCAGCTTCGGGGTCGCTCCGAGTACCCTCTCGGTGCTCCCCGCGAACCGGGTCATGGAGTCGACGCCGCTCGCGACGATCCTCGACAGCGCCCCGATGGTGAACATTCCGCCCTTCGGCATGTGTACCTCGATGGCCAACCCGACGGTGGCGTCGGCGACGGCCGCGGCTCTCGGCGTCCTCACGCCGATGCCGTGCATCCCGGTCACGGCGCCGTGGGTCCCCGGCGCGCCGACGGTGATCATCGGCTCGGGGCCGGCGCTGAACAATTCGTCGAAGTGCATGTGTTCGTGGGGCGGCGTGATCCAGGTGGTCACCCCGGGTCAGTTCAAGGCGCAGGTGCCCTGAGGTGAGCGAGATGCGCGTGGTCCTCGACCGGGGTGGGCTCCTGCGGGCCTCGGCCGCCGTCGCGGTCCTGGTCGGGGTCGGGTTCGTCTCCGGGGCGGTGCTCGGGGCGTCGTATGCTCCGTCCGGCCGCCTCGACCTTCCGGCGGGGGCGGAGGACGCCCGGATGGCGGGGGGTGAGTCGGTCGGTGACGGGAGCGAGAGCGTGGACGAGGGGAGCGTCGGTGGGTCGGTCACGTCCGACGGCGCGGCGCCGCGAACGGGTTCGGCGTTGGACCCCCGCCACTGATCGGCCGTGACCCGGATGGCTGCGGGGGGCGGGTCGTCGACGACCCGGTCGACGGCCGTGGCGCCTTCGGAACTCGCCATCGTTGCGACCGCCCCCGGCCGCTGGACCGTTCAGCTCGGCGTCTTCGGGGTGGAGAGCAACGCCGACCGGATGGCGGCGCGACTTCGCGCCCGGGGGTACGACCCGTTGGTGACCGCGGTCCGGAACCGTTCGGGGGGGTGGCTCCGCCGGGTTCACCTCGACCTCTACCGGACCGAAGCCGCCGCCCTCGCGGCCGCCCGGCGCTTCCGCGGGGCCGAGGGGATGCCGGCGGTCGCAGTGCAGCTCGCGGACGACGACGGATGATCCGGACCGTCCCCCTCCTCCTCGTCCTCCTGACGCTCGCCGCCTGCGGGCCGAAGGTCGCCACGAAGCGGTTCGAGGTCGTGTCGACGCCGGACGCGAACCTGGAGAGCCCGGTCGCCGTGGACCTGGTGCTGGTGCGGACGGACGCGCTCGTTCC
>JANQLR010000121.1 GCA_028280525.1 Longimicrobiales bacterium | reverse complement strand
TTCAGGGAGCGCGAGCGCCGCGCGGACCGAGGAGATGGGCCCGTCGGTCGGGTCGGGGTTGAGCGCCGCAAAGAGGCGACGGGAGAAGAGGGTCGGATGGCCGCTGCGTTCGCCTTCGCCGGGGCCGCCGGAGGAAACGGGCAGGACCACGTCCCGGTCGGAGTCGGCGCGGAAGGCGTCGACGGCCGCGGCGCAGCTCTCCGGGCGGACGCCCGGGAGGTCCACCAGCAGGACCGCGATCGCGCTCCAGAGCCCCGATTCAGGGAGCGCGAGCGCCGCGCGGACCGAGGAGATGGGCCCGTCGGTCGGGTCGGGGTTGAGCGCCGCGGTCGCGCCGAGGGCGGCGGCGCGTTCGGCCAGGTCGGTGCGGTGCGGTTCGACGACCACGACGACCTCGTCGCAGCACGCCTTCAGGAGCCGGATCTGACGCTCCAGCGCGCGCTCGGAGCCGACCGGGAGATCGGCCTTGTGCCACCCCATCCGGCGGGAGCGACCCGCACAGAGGAGGATCCCCGCCACGACGCACTCGTCCACGCCGCTCACCCGACCTCGATTCTCGCGTGTCCGAAGGCCTGATAGAAGGTCCGGTCTCGCGCCGCGAGATCCCGAAGCAGCGGAGCGGGTTCGAAGCGCGCACCGAACCGGTCGGCGAGCGCCTCCAGCTCCGGGACGAGGGCGCGCGGATGGCGCTCGTCGGCCACGCGCAGGAGCCCGCCGCGGAAGGGCGGGAATCCGGTCCCCATGATCATCCCCACATCGACGTCGCCGGCGGTGCGCACGATCCCGTCGGCCAGGGTGCGTGCCGCCTCGTTGACCATGGCCAGGAGGAGCCGACGAGTGATCTCCTCCGCATCGATCGCGCTCGTCCCGCCGGCGGAGAGACCGAGATCCGCGAGGGCGGTCTCGTCCACCCCGGTCTCCTTCCCCTCTGCGTAGCGATAGAAGCCCCGCCCGTTCTTTCGACCGAGTCGACCCGAGGCGAGCACCGAGCCGAGCACGGGGGCCGGCGCCATCCGCTCGCCGAAGGCGTCGTGCAGCGTCGTTCCGGCGTGCTGCGCGATGTCGATCCCGACCTCGTCGAGGAGACGCACCGGGCCCATCGGCATCCCGAAGTCGACCGCGGCCCGATCGATGGCCTCGATCGTCGCTCCCTCGGTCAGGAGCCACCCGGCCTCGTTCAGGTAGGGCCCCAGGATCCGGTTCACCAGGAAGCCCGGGCCGTCGTTGCAGACGACGGGGACCTTCCCCAGGGCGAGGGCGAGGGCGTGCACCGTCGCGATCGTTTCCGCGCTCGTCCGGTCCCCTCGGATGATCTCCACCAGCGGCATCCGGTGAACCGGGTTGAAGAAGTGGAGACCGCAGAAGTTCTCCGGTCGAGCCAGCTCGGAACCCATCTCCACGACCGAGAGCGACGAGGTGTTCGTGGCGAGAACGCACCTCTCGGAGACCCGCGACTCCGTCTCGGCCAGGACCGCCTTCTTCACCTCCATCTTCTCGACGATCGCCTCGACGACCAGGTCGAGCGCGCCGAAGCCGGCGTAGTCGAGTCCACCGGTGATCCGGCCCATGTGCCCGGCCGCCTCGCGCCGCGTCATCCGCCGACGCTTCACCTGCTTGTCGAAGAGCGACTTCGCGTGCTGGAGCCCCCCGACCACCGCCTCGTCCGCGATGTCCTTCATGCGGACGCGGATCCCCCGGTAGGCGGCGATCTGCGCGATCCCTCCGCCCATGACCCCCGCGCCCAGCACACCGATCGACTCGACCGGCCGGGCCTCGGCGGAGGCGAATGCCGGGTCCGGCTTCTTCGCCTGCTCTCGCAGTCCGAACAGGTGGAGCAGGCTGCGGTGGGCCGGCGTTCCGGTCAGCTCCCCGAAGGCGGCGGCCTCGAGCTCGAGCGCCTCGGGCACGGGGAGGTCGAACGTCTCCCTCATCAGTCGGAGGATGCGGATCGGCGCCGGGTAGTGTCCCCGCGTCGACTTCATCACCTCCCTCTCGGCCATCTTCAGGACGACCCTGCGCCCGAGTGCCGTCCCGTCGAGGAGTCGGTCCTTCAGCCCCGGATCCCGGCGCGACGACCCCGGCGACAGATCGTCCATCCCGAGCGCGAAGTCCCGCACCGAGGCGCGGAAGGACTCGGCGGGGAGAAGCTCGGTGACGAGCCCGACCCGCTTCGCCTTCGAGGCACGCAGCTGCTTCCCGGTCAGGATCATGTCGAGTGCCGCCTGCAGCCCGATCAGCCGGGGGAGGCGAACCGATCCCCCCCAGCCGGGGAGGAGGCCGAGCTGGACCTCGGGGAGGCCGAGCTTCGTCCTGGGATGGTCGGAGACGACGCGGTGCCGGCAGGCGAGGGCGAGTTCGACCCCGCCGCCGAGGCAGATCCCGTGGATGGCGCAGAGCGTCGGGATCGGGAGCGCCTCGATCCTGCCGTAGATCTCCTGACCCAGCCGCGACTTCATCTCGCCGTCGGCGGGGGACTCGATCTCGCCGATCGACTCGACGTCGGCACCGGCCATGAAGGAGTCCGGCTTCCCGCTCCAGAAGACCAGCGCGCGCACCTCGTCGGCCCGTGCCCGCTGCCCGACCTCGTCGATCTGATCGGAGAGCCGTCGCATGACGCCCTCGTCGAGGACGTTCAGCGTGCGATCCGGATCCGAGAAGGTGATCCAGGCGAGGCCGTCGGCGTCGACGACCAGGTGAGGAGAGCGCGCGTGGGGCATCTCGGACTTCCGACTCGGGACACTGCGGACGCGGGGACGGGGATCCCGAATGTACGACGGCCCCGGGCGCTGCAGCACCCGGGGCCGTGTCGCGAAGCTGAACGCCCGCGTGCTCGCCCTACAGCTTCGGGCGGCGCTGGGCGTTGGCGCGGGTCAGCGTCAGCGTGACGGGCTCGCCCTTCACCACGGTGAGGGGGACGTTCCAGTAGAGCTCGTCGTAGACCTCTTCGACCCGGGCGTGGATCCAGTACTCGCCCGGCGCGACGGCGAAGTTCGCGATTCCGCTGGCGTCGGTCGTGTCGGCGGCGGCGTCCAGACCCGAGGCGACCACCTTGGTCTCGATGACGAGTCCGATCTCCGCGAAGGCCTCGTCCGCCCAGTTCTCGCGCATCACCCGGACCTCCTGCGTCTGCTGCAGCGACGCCTCCTGAAGCCCCGTGAACTCCTCGAACGCCCGGTCGACCTCGCGCTCCACGCGCTCGTACTCCGCCTCGGCGTCCGAGAACTCGTTGAAGAGCGCCACGTAGCGGGGCTCGCCTCGCGCGTACTGCTCCAGCTCCTCGTTGATCGTCTGCAGCGAGTCGCGAAGCTGGTTCCACTGATCCTGGAGGTTCCGCCACCGGTTCTGAGCCGCCGCGATCTCCTCTCGCGCCTGAAGCAGATCCGCGGGGATCTCCGGCTCGGGCGTCGGGAAGGCAGCCGTCATCGAGTCGAAGACCGCATCCCGATCGTAGGGGAGGATCTGGATCTCGAGGTCGGATACCGGGCGGATGACCGTCTCACCGGTCGTGGGGTCGACCGTCTCGAGCTCCGCGGTCACCACCACCTCGGCAGGGCCGCAGGCGGCGAAGAGGAGGGAGCTCGCAGCCACGAAGAGGGCGCTGCGCTTCATGAAATCACTCCGGAGGTGCGTGCAGGGGGGGACGAGCGGGCCGCAAGGTACCGTGGCCCTCGGACGGCCACAACCTCGTACGGCGGCGGGAACGCGGCCTTTCTACCGCCCCGTGACCCCCGGGTTTCATCGCTCCCCGGCGATCGAGGGACCGAAGACCATGACGCGAGCGGGTCCGAGCGCTGCCGCGGTGGCCGAGAGGAGCTCCGGGGAGAGGGCCCACGCCTCGGCCTCCACATCCCGCGGGAAGGCCCGCCCCGCGAGCCGATCTTCCGCGAGCCGCTGGGCGAGCCGCTCGGGTGCGGCCTCGTTCAGGAGGAGCCGGGCGCGGAAGCGCCGGCGAAGCCAGGCGAAGAAGTCGGCCTGGACCGGCGTGCTCGCTACCTGAGGTGAGCCCAGGAGCCTCTCCTCGAAGCGCTCGGTCGCCTCGGGGAGGACGGCGAGGTCCAGGACGAGGATGCGGCCGCCCGGCCGACGGAGGATGCGCACCTCGGCGTCGAAGAGTCCGGGATCGGGTGGATCGGTCGCCACCTCCTCCTCGATGCGGTGGGCCAGGAACTCGAGGAGGGTGGTCGGGACGTCCGCGGCGACAGGGAAGGCGACGGTGATCCACGAGTTGGTGACGTCGCGGACGATGCGGATGCGGTCGGGTCGGTCCCAGGCGAGCGGCCCGGACCACGGTGGGGTGACCGGCGAGGCGGTCTGCGGCGTCCCGGCCTCCAGACCGGCCACCCCTTCGATCGGACCGACCACGGACAGGTGGCGCGCTCCGGCGCGGATGGCCTCCCCGACCCCGTCGAGCTCCTCGGTCGACAGCCCGGCGATCGAAACGGTGGTGCCGCGCGGACGTCGGGCCCAGGGGGAACCGAAGCCGTCCAGGAGGGCGCGCCGTTCCGCCTGCATCTCGAGGACGGGGGAGTCCGACTCGAAGGCGAAGCTCTCCAGGAGGCGGGCGCGCAGTCGCTCGAACTCGCTCGCGGGGAGCGGTGCGGCGAGGAGCGAGGAGAGGTCGGCGAGCGTCCGCGCGAGGTCCGCGGGCTCCGTGAGAATGCGAAGGACGAGGCGGTCCGGGAGGACCTCCGGCTCGACGCTGCGCGCCCGGCCCGTCGGAGCGGCGGCGGCGAGGAGGTCGGCCAAGAGGTGCGTCCAGAGCCATCGCTCGCCCTCGCGACCCGGGCGATCTGCCGCACTCCCGCCGTCCACGACGAGCGCGATCCCGGCGAGCGGCGCCTGCGGTCGGTGCGAGGTGGAGAGGGTCGTCCATTCCGACGCCGCTCCGGGGGCGTCGTCGGATGCGGGGGGACGTGCCGGATCCTGCGCCGCCGCGCTGCGGGTCGGGCCCACCACGGTCGGACCCACCACGAGGAGCGCGAAGGCGAGGAGGAGGCGCCGGAGGGCCGCGCGCCGGAGGGCCGAGCGCCCGATCGCGCGGTCCCGGAGGAGCCGCATGGCGGGAAGCTGCGGGCCCCGCGTCACCGGTCGATCTCCACCGTCACCGGATCGGCGTCGGAGATCCGCCGGAGCGCCGTCGCGAGTTCCGCGGCCGTGAGCCGTTCGAGTCGATCGAGGTAGGCGACGACCCCGGCCTCCCCCACGCCGGCATCGACGAAGCGACCCACGAGTCGAACCTGTCCGACCGGGGTGCGCGCACCGCTCAGGATGTCGGTGCGAAGGCGCCGCACGACCCGCTCCACATCGGCCGGGCCGATCCGGTCCGCGACCCGTTCGAGGCCGGAGGCGAGCCATCGCCTGAGGTCCCCGAGGTCCCGCCGGTAGGCCGCGCCGATCAGGGCGAGGGTGCTGCGCCCGGCGCTCTCCCACAGCGCGACCCGTGCCTCGAAGCCCGGGTCCGACGCCCGGATCTCCTCGGCCAGGAAGACCGCGGCGACGGCCAGCTCGGGGGAGAGCGGCTCCGGGGCGCTCCACGCGACGCCCGCCGCCGTCCGCAGGAGGTCGAGCGGCTCGGCGCGAGCGTCCGCGGGGACCGGAACCTCGGCGGGCGCCGCGGCCGGCATCTCCCGGGATCCGAGGCGGTCGAAGGAGGCGAGGAGGATCTCCGGGGCGACCTCGCCCGCCACGATGAGCGTCATGCGCTCGGGGCGGTGGGTGCGGATCCAGAGCTCCTGCAACCCGGCCGGGGTGAGCGCGTCGATCGTCGGGCCGGACCCGAGGAGGGGCGGCTGACCGATCGAGGTCGTGGTGCGGAGCCGGAGCTCGACCCGCCCGCGTCCGGTCTCGCGCCGCCGCGTCCACTCTCGGCGCAGGAGGGCTCGGGCCTCGTTGGTGCGCGTGAGCGTGGGCGGACCGACCAGCTCGCGAAGCACCCAGGCCAGGTAGTCGACATCGGTGCTCGGTCCGGTGACCGCGTAGGCGATGCCCCACGGGGTGCGGGAAACGTCGGCGTCGATTCCGAGGGGGCCGACCAGCCCGGGGAGCCGGGCGCGGGCGAGCGCGGCGAGCGCCTGCGCCGCTCCGGCCTCGATCGGCGCCTCCTCCACCGGCACGGAGAGGCGGAGGGCGACGGTCCCGGGTGCGCTCGACGGCAACTGCAGGATGCGCGGACCGGAGGGGGCCGAGAGGACGGGGCGGGCGACCAGCGGACTCTCGGCCGGAGCGGCCGTCGAGTCCGCCCGGGAAGC
>JANQLR010000090.1 GCA_028280525.1 Longimicrobiales bacterium | reverse complement strand
CACGGCGAGGGCGTGCGGCCCTCCGCGCAGCGCCCTCGCCGTGCGAATCGGGGAGTACCGCGACGAGGTGGTCGAGGCGCTCATGGAGGTCGCCGCGGGTTTCGACCTCGACGCCCGAATCGGGGCGGCGCAGGCGCTCGGCCTTCTCGGTGCCCGGGAGGCGCTGCCCCTGCTGCGTGACTCCTCCTTCTCGATGGGGGTCCGGACGAGGTTCTCCGAGGCGTGCAAGGAGGCGATTCGCCGCATCGAGGCGCAGGCGAGCCTGCCGCGCGCCGCGACCTCGGCGCCCGCGACCGATCCGGAGTCCGCCTCGGACACCCTGCCGCGACCCGCGGAGTCGGCCGGCGGTGGGACCGACACTCTTCCGCACCCCGCGGACGAAGAGGGCTGAGCATCGACGCCGAGCCCGCGCTGCCGGCGAGGTTCGATGGCCGCTGGCGCCGGGACCGAGGCCCCGACACGCCGCTAGCGCAGCGCGTCCTCCAGCGCCGTCGCCGCGTCGGTCTTCTCGTCCCGGTACTTCACGATGACGGGGGCGTACAGGCTCAGCCCGGCCTCGGTGGCGAAGTCGCCCCTCGCCGGACGCGACCCGGGCACCACGACCGCACCGGCCGGGATGCTCAGCGGCTCTCCCTCGGTGGCGCGGTACGTCGTCTCGCGGATGAGGTCGTAGACGGTGGTCGACGCCGTCAGCTGCACCCCCGGTGCCAGCACCGCGCGCTCCCCGACGAGCGTCCCCTCGAAGACCCCGGCGTTGCCCCCGATCGTGACGTCGTCCTCGATGATCACGGGGCGCAGCCCGATCGGCTCGAGGACTCCGCCCAGCTGTGCCCCCGCCGAGAGGTGCACCCGCTTCCCGACCTGCGCGCACGACCCGACGAGGGCGTGGGAGTCGATCATGGTCCCCTCGTCGACCCACGCCCCGACATTCACGTACGCCGGGGGCATGACGACGACCCCGCGGCCCATGAAGGCGCCCGCGCGCACCGACGATCCGCCGGGAACGACGCGAACGCCGTCGCGGTCGGTGTCGATGAACTTCAAGGGAAGGGTGTCGCGGTCGGCGAAGAGGAAGGTCGCGCCGCCGAAGGCCGGGTTGTCCCCACGGGCCCACGGTTCGAAGGAGCGGGTGACCCCGGTGCGGAAGGCGAGGAGGATGCCCGACTTCACCCACGGCACCGCACGCCACCCGTCCTCCCCCTTCTCCGCGGAGCGGACCGCCCCCCGGTCGAGGGCGAAGAGGAGGTCGGCTACCGCCTGCCGGGCCCCCTCGCGGTCGTGGTCGAAGCCGGGGAGAAACCCCTCGATGCGGGTTCGGAGGTCGGCGAGGTCGATGTCGATGCTCATGTGGCGTGCGGACGGGGGTGTCGAAGGCCGGGCGGGGGTCGATCGTGCAGGCGGGAAGGTAACGGAGGGGCTGGAAGCCGTCCCGGGGGGTCGACTCGCCCGTGTGGGCTCGGCCGTCGGTCGCCCGCGCGGCTCAGTCGCCGAGCGGGAGCCCCGCCTGCAGCAGCGCGTCGCGCAGCGCTCGTCGCGTCTCCTCGCGCACCGGCGCCAGCGGCGCTCTCAGGTGGCCGGTGCCGAAGCCCATCAGCTCGAGTGCGGCCTTCACCGGGCCCGGATTGCTCTCCAGGAAGTTCGCGCCCATCAGCGGGAGGAGGCGGTAGAGGATTCGGCGTCCCTCCTCGAGCCGCCCCTCGGCGGCCGCGCGGATCATCGCGGCCGTCTCGCCGGGTGCCTCGTTGGCGACGACGGAGATCAGCCCGTCCGCCCCGACCGCCATCGAGGCGAAGGCGAGATCGTCGTCGCCCGAGAGGACCGAGAAGCCGTCCAGCCGACCGGCGACGAGGTCCATCACCTGGTCGAGCCGTCCCGCCGCCTCCTTCACCCCGACCACCTCGGGGATCGCCTCGGCGAGATCGAGCACCAGGGAGGGACCGACGTTCGCCCCCGTCCGACCGGGGACGTTGTAGACGACGATGGGCAGCCCAGCCGACGCGACCGTCCGGTAGTGCAGAAGGAGTCCGTCGGGCGACGGCTTATTGTAGTACGGCGTGACGACGAGCACGCCGTCCGCGCCGGCGGCGCGGGCGCCCTCGGCCAGCGCCAGCGCGTCGGCGGTCGAGTTGGTCCCCGCCCCGGCCAGGACCGGAGCGCGCCCGCTGGCCGCCTCCACCGTCGTCGCGATCACCCGGGCCTGCTCGTCGGGGCGCAGCGTGGCGCTCTCCCCGGTGGTGCCGCACGGGACGAGAAAGTCGACGCCGGCGTCGAGGCAGCGCTCCACGTGGGCGCGGAGCCGGGGTGCGTCGAGGTCGCCTGCGGCGGTCAGCGGGGTGACGAGGGCGGGGGCGGTGCCCCGGAATGCGGTGCCGTCCATCGCGCGAGGGGTCTGAGGTGGAGGCCGGGGTCAGCCGAGCCGTTCTTCGAGGAGGTCGTCGAGGGTGTAGACGCCGGTTCGTCCGCGGATCCATCGCGCGGCCGAGAGCGCGCCGCGGGCGAAGCCGTCGCGCGAGCGGGCCTCGTGGCGCAGCTCGATCCGGTCGTCCGGTCCGTCGATGGAGAGCACGTGCGTCCCCGGGACGGAGCCCACCCGCGAGACGGCGACTCCGAGGACCTCGGGGTCCGCGGTCCCCGAGGGTGGGTCCTCGGCCCACCGGAGCTTCGACGGGGTCGCCTCGAGCACGGTCTCGGCGAGGGTGACCGCGGTCCCGGAGGGGTGGTCGACCTTCCCGGTGTGGTGCGTCTCGGCGAGGTGCAGGTCGTACGCGCCGTCGGCTCCGGCCAGTCGGGCCGCCTCCCGGACCATCCGGCGGAAGAGGGCGACGCCGATCGAGAAGTTGGACGCGTGCACGAGCCCGCGTCCGGTCGCCTGCACCCGCTCCGTCACGGTCGGAAGCTGCTCTCCCCACCCCGTGGTCCCCGAGACGACGTCGACCCCGCACTCCGCCAGTCGGCCGATCACCCCGGGGGCGACGTCCGGGAGGGTGAACTCGATGGCGACCTGCGCGCCCGCCAGCGCTTCGGTGCTCAGGGCGTCGTCCCGGTCGAGCCGGGCGACGACCTCGATGCCGGCCTCCGGAGCGAGGCGGTCGAGCGTGCGACCCATGCGGCCGTAGCCGACGAGGGCGACACGAAGGTCCGGGGCGGGGCTCACGCGGGGAGCCCTCCCGCGCCGGTCCTCTTCGATCCGACCCCCGTGCGGGTGCCGGGGGAGCGCGCCTCGGTGTCGATCGGGGCCGGGGTCGGGGCGTCGACGACGAGCGCCCGATGCAGCCGCGCGACGACCGCCTCCGCCTCCCCGGCGTCCACCAGGAAGGAGAGGGAGACGTCCGAGGCCTGCGAGATGAGGTGGATCGGCGTGTTGCCCACCGTCCGGAAGACCCGCGCCTCGAACCCGGGCTCGGCGAGGAGGCCGTGCCCGACCACGGTGACCGTCGCCATCCCGCGACGGACCTGGACGTCCGCCACGCTCTCCAGCTCCGTGGCCACGGCGTCCAGCTTCTCCGCCTCGTCCACGGTGAAGGCGGTCGACGTGTGCGACGTCGCGACGAGATCGACGGCGAGCTCGTGCCGGGCGAGGATCTCGAAGACCCTCGCGAGGAAGCCGTAGGGGAGCGCCTCGGGTCGGGACCGCACCGTGATGAGGACCACGTGCGGCTTGTGCGCGACCGCGACGATCTCCGGGCCGCCCCACCGGTCGCGCAGGATGAGGGTGCCGGGGTGCTCGGGCGCAAAGGTGCTCCGGATGCGGACCGGGACCCCTCGAGCGATCGAGTGCTTCGCCGCCCCCGGGTGCAGCACCTTCGCGCCGAACCAGGCGAGCTCGACCGCCTCTTCGTAGCCCACCACGTGGAGGACCCGGGGCCGATCCACCGTCCTCGGGTCGCCGGTGAGAATCCCCTCCACATCGGTCCAGATCTGGACTTCGGGGGCGTCCAGCGCCGCGCCCAGGAGGGTGGCGGTCAGATCGGAACCCCCCCGCCCGAGCGTCGTGGTCCGTCCGTCGGCGGTCCCGCCCACGAATCCGGGTACGACCGGGGCGACGCCGGCCGCGAGCAGGGGACGCAGGTGCTCGGAGACCCCCGTTCGGATCGCGGCCTCGGCCGGGCGTGCGGCTCCGAAGTGGGCGTCGGTGCGGACGACCAACCGGGGGTCCACGACCTCGGCGCGGGAGCCGAGCGCCCGCAGGGCGGCGACGAGGAGGCGCGAGGAGAGCTCCTCTCCGAGCGCCCGGATCTCATCGGGCGTGGCGATGTCGTCGGGGCGCCGCGCGAGTGCCTCGAGGACGCGCGACCCGGCCTGCTCCATCTCGGTGTGGAGCGCCTGGGCCGAGGCCCCTCCACCGAGGGAGTCGAGCGCCTCCCGGTGTGCCCGCACGACCTCCCGAATGCCCGCCGCGGTCTCCGTCGTACCGGGTGACTCCAGGAGGGTCTCGAGCGCGTCCGTCGTTCCGGCGCGCGCGGAGGCGACCACGACGACCGGGCCGCCCGGGCGCCGATGCACGAGCTCGGCCACGTGCCGGATGCGGACCGCGTCCCGGAGGCTGGTACCCCCGAACTTCCAGATCTCCGTCACCCCTGGCCCCCCGCGTGCGGCACCCGCCCGGTCCGCACGACGAGCTCCGCGTTGGCGACCGCCGCGCCGGCGGCGCCCCGCTCGAGGTTGTGCGCCATCACCGCCATCCGGACCCCGTTCACGGGGCACTCCCGGATCCGGCCGACGGTGACGCCCATCCCTCCGGCGTCGTCCCGGTCGAGCCGCGGCTGTGGGCGATCCGGTCGGTCTGCGAGGCGAAGGGGCTGCGGCGGCAGCGAGGGGAGGGCGAGCTCCGCGGCACGTCCCGGCCAGCTCCTGATGCGCGCACGCACCGCATCGAGCGACGGGGTATCGCGCAGCCGGATCGAGAGGTCGACGAGGTGTCCGTGCAGGACGGGCACCCGCGTCGACGTCACCCCGATCACCATCTCCGCCGGTTGGATTCGACCCTCGCCGACCGTGCCCAGCAGCTTGTTGGGCTCGACCGCGATCTTCTCCTCCTCTCCCGGGATCCAGGGGTGCAGGTTGTCGATCATGGTGATCGATCCCGGACCGGGGAGCCCCGCGCCGGAGACGGCCTGGAAGGTGGTGGCGACGACCGCTTGGACCCCGAAGGCCTCGTGCAGCGGAGCGAGCGCCATCGTCATGGGAATCACCGCGCAATTCGGGTTCGTCACGACGCCGGCCACGGGCGTCCCGGCCGGACCGAGCAGTTCGAGGTGGTCGGGGTTCACCTCGGGGATGACGAGCGGCGTCGCCGGATCCATCCGTCCCGCGGAGGCGTTGCTCACCACGAGTCGCCCCTCGGCCACCAGCGCCGGTTCGATCGTCGCGGCCGCCGCACGCGGAAGGGCGGAGAGGATCAGCGGGGCGGTGAAGGGGCCCGCCGGTGCACGCAGCGGCAGGGTGCGCACCTCGGTTGGGAGGGCGTCGGGGTCGTGCCACGCCTCGCCGAGCGCCCGTCCGGTCGACCTCTCCGAGGCCGCGACCTCCACGAGATCGAACCAGGGGTGTCGGACCATCCGCTCCACGATGCGACGTCCGACCGTTCCGGTCGCGCCGAGGACGGCCACGGGGATCGGGGAGGTCGGCGTGCTCATGGGCGTGGGGGAAGGAGGGGCGAGGGGGTCACGGCGGAATATAGCAAGCGCCGGGCCAGCGGCGGCGGCCGGGGCTGTCCGAATGACAGCCTCGCGCCGTCAGTCGGTCGAATCGGCAGATGTTCGAAGGCGCCAAGTCGATGCAGCCGTTCACTTTGGCAGACTGGGGCGCCCTCCGCACTGGCACGCGGATTGCCCTCGCTGACGGTCGAGACTTCACCCCTGAACGGTCCCTCCGTGGGACAGGAGATTCCGATCATGAAGATCACCCGACTGGCACGCCGCTCCCCCTGGTCCGACCTCGACTCGTGGGCCGGCGAGGTCTCCCGGATGTTCGACTCCGCGCCCAGCGGGCGCGCCGGCTTCTGGCCGGCGGTCAACGTCGCCGAGTCGCCGGACGAGCTCGTCCTCTCGGCCGAGCTCCCGGGGATGCGTCCCGAGGACATCGATCTGACCCTCGAGAACAACACCCTCACCCTCTCGGGCGAGCGGACCATCGTTCGCGAGGAGAACACCGAGCTTCGCTACCACGTGTGGGAGCAGGCCTCCGGAGCCTTCCGCCGCTCCTTCTCGCTGCCGCGGACGGTGCGGTCGGAGGAGATTTCGGCGGACTACACCGACGGCGTCCTGACCGTCCGGCTCCCGAAGTCGGCGGAGGCCAGGAGCCGCCGCATCGAGATCTCGGCGCCCGTGGAAGGCTGACGACGACCGCAGCCTCGATCTGCAAGGTTTGCGGGCCCGGGGGAAGCTCCCCCGGGCCCGCTTCGTATTCCACCCGGCCCCGCCCTTGCCGGAACGGCCTGATCGGGCAAGGCTGACCCCGCCGATTACCACCCCCTCCACCGTACCCACCCGTGCAGAGAAGCCCCCGACGCAGCGGTCTCCGCTCGATCCTGATCGCGGTGGGATCGCTGGTGGGGGGCGGGGCGTTGGGCTTTGGTGCGGTCTGGCTGATCACCGGGCTTTCCGGCGCCGATCCGGTTCCCCGCGGTGACGGGATCCAGCTCGGGGAGATCGCGATCCTCATCGCGACCCTTCTTCCCACCGCCTTCGCCCTGATCGCGGTCCACGAACTCGGACACGTCCTCGGCGGTCGCCTCGCCGGCTTCCGCTTCCAGCTCCTGGTGGTCGGTCCGGTGCAGCTGCGCCGCGTCGGAGACCGGATTCGACCGGCGTGGAACCGGAACCCGGGACTCGCCGGGGGGCTCGCGATGTCGAGTCCGCGCCCGGGAGACACGGAGCGGTTGGCGGAGAGGATGATCCGCGTGGTCGCCGGCGGTCCCCTCGCGAGCGTTGCGCTCGGTCTGGTGGGGCTCGTCGGGATGCGGCTCCTGCCGGAGGGGACGCTCCAGTCGGGCTCCGTGGGCCTGATGGCGGGCTCGGCGGTCGCGATGACCGGGATCGGGTCGCTCGGGATCGGGCTCGTGACGCTGATTCCCGGGCGGACGGGCGGGTTCCTCACCGACGGTGCCCGCCTCCTGCGGCTCCTGCGGGGAGGGCCGGAGGCGGAGGGGGAGGCGGCGATGCTCGGATTGATCGGTTCGGCGATGGGCGGCGTCCGTCCCCGCGAATGGTCGATCTCGCTCCTGGAACGGGCCGCGCGGGTCGAAGACCCCGTCTTCCGCGCCTCGGCGCTCTGGTACCGATGGCTCAACGCCCTCGATCGGGGGGTGGGGGAGGAGGCCGATCACCGCCGGGAGGCGATCGCCGCGCTCGGGGTGCTCCCCCAGGCGGCCCGACCGTCGATGGCGTACCCGCTCGTCGGTCGACTCGCCGACGTCGGGGAGGTCGAGGCCGCCCGCGAGCTGTGGGAGACGCTCGAGCCCGGGCGGGGAATCGTCGATCCGGTTCAGCCCCCACTCGCCGAGGCGTCGCTGCGGCTCTCCGAGGGTGCGCCCGACCAGGCGCGAGCCCTCCTGCAGGCGGCGCGAAGTCGACTCGAACAGTCGCTGGACCCGATGTCGCGGGAGCTTGCCGCCGAACGGATCACGATGCTGGAGCGCCGGATGACCTCCGGAGGCGACTCCGCAGCCCCGCCCCGATCTCCGGCGAGTTGACCGCGAAGATCGAGCCCGGGCGGAGATCGAAGGGCGCCTCCTCCATGCGCTCCACCCGTCCGCCGGCCTCGCGCACGATGACCGTCCCGGCGCCGAAGTCCCACGGGGAGAGGTGTCGCTCGACGTACGCCTCGAAGCGTCCGTCGGCCACGTAGCAGAGGTCCATCGCCGCCGCTCCGCCTCTGCGAATCCCGGCCCCGGATCCCCGGATCGCGACCACGTCCCGGGCGAAGCTCTCGAGCTGTTCCTCGTTCCGGTAGACGATCCCGGTCGCGACGAGCGCCCCCTCGAGCTCCCGGATCGGCGAGCAGAAGATGGGGCGACCGTTCCGGAAGGCGCCCCCTCCCTCCCGCGCCCACCAACGCTCCCCGCTCGGGGCACTCGACACGCACCCGGCGAGCGGCCGCCCCGCGAGCGTGACCGCGACCGAGGCGCAGTAGTTCGGGTGGTCGTGGAGGAAGTTCGTCGTGCCGTCGAGGGGGTCGACCACCCAGAGCGGCGCCTCGGAGTCCGGGAGAGTGACTCCACCCTCGTGATCCTCTTCCTCCGCCAGGACGTCGTGGTCCGGATGGGCCGAGCGGATGACGCTGAGAGCGGCCTCCTGAGCCTCGAGGTCGACGCGGGAGACGAAGTCCGAGAAGCTCTTCGCCCTCGCCTGCCGGACGTCGACCTGCTTCGCCCAGCGGGAGTGCACCGCGGCGGCGGCGTCGGCGGCCCGTCGCGCGGTGTGGAGCCACCGGTCGAGGAGGACCGGGGAGGGTGGGTCGGGAAGCGACATCGGAGCCGTACGAATCGCGGGAAGGACCGCCGGGTAGGGGAGGCGGGCGGCCGGGATCCCGGAAACGTATCGCCCCGGTGCGGATGGAGGGACGTCCGTGCGTGACGAACCGGTACCAGAGCCCCGCGACATGTCCGAGCCGACCCGCAGTGCCTTCCGCCGCCTCACCGGGATCGGGCGTCCGCTCGACGCCGCCTGGCCGACGAACCTGGCGATCGCGATCGCGACGCCGATTGCCGGGGCGATCGCCGTGGGGGTCGAGATGGCGCGCGAGGGCGTCGGCGCGGATGCGGTCGGATTCGGTGTCTCCGCGGCGCTCGGCCTCTTCGGAGGGTGGGCGCTCGCTCGCGAGCTGGCGCCGGATGCGCAGGCGACCGCCTTCGTGGCCGCGCTCTTCGCCTGGGTGGCCGTGCTGGCGGTCCCGGGCGCCGGCGTCCTCCTGATCTTCGTCGCGCTGATCGCGTCCCGGGTCCTGAACCGATCGGTGGGCGTCCCGCCGACCCCGCTCGACGGGGTCGGGGCCTCGGGGCTGGCGCTCTTTGCCGTGGTCTCGACGGGGAATGCGGTGGTCGGATTCGTCGTGGCCCTCGCCTTCGCCGCGGACGCGGCCCTCTCACCCCGCCACCCGCCGTCGTGGGGGTGGGCCGGTCTCCTCTTCGCCGGCTCGGTCGCGCTCGGGGGCGGCCTCATCGCGCTCCCGGAGGCCTGGACCGAGGGACGCCCTCTCGCGCCCCTCGACCCGAGCGCGATCCTCGGCGCCCTGGACGAGGCGCGCCGTGCGACCGACGGACTCCTCCTCCCGGGCCTCGCCCTCCTGGTCGCCGGGTGGCGGCTTTCCCGGCGGAGCGCCGTCCTGACCTCCGTCGCCGACGAGACCGGCGAGCCCCTCGACCCCACCCGGGTCCGGGCCGGACAGCTGGCGGCGCTCGGCCTCGCCGTCGTCCCGCTCCTGGTGTCGGGCGGCTTCCCCGCCGTCGCCCCGCTCTGGGGCGCGGTCATGGGCTCGGCGATCCTCCTCTCGCGAGCGGGGGGCGTCCGGCCGGTCTCGTCCGCGACCGACGACTGACGTTTCGCGCCCCCGGAGGCGGCCCCATCTTTGGACCCGCGGCCGACGGGTGCTCCCGTCCGGGCGCCCTCCGCCTCACCCGGATCCGTCATGACCGAGATCTTCAAGGCCGCCATCCAGCGCGGCGCGAGCGACATCCACATCAAGTCGGGCGACGTCGTCCGCGCCCGAATCCACGGACGCCTCGCGCCGCTCACGCAGCAGAAGCTGAGCTCCGACCAGGTGCGGGCGCTCGCGCAGCGCCTCATGCCGAACGACGAGGACCGCGAGCGGATCGACGAGATTTACGACTACGACTGCTCGTGGGGGATGCCGGGTCTCGGCCGCTTCCGCGTGAACATCCTGCGGCAGCGCGGCTCGCTGATGGTGGTGCTGCGAGTCATCCCGATCGAGATCCCCTCGATCGACGACCTGAACCTCCCGCAGGTCCTCAAGAACATCGCCGCGAACGAGCGCGGGATGATCCTCGTCACCGGGGTGACGGGGTCGGGGAAGAGCTCGACCGTTGCCGCGATCATCGACGAGATCAACGGCAACAAGCCGATGCACGTGGTGACGCTGGAGAACCCGATCGAGTTCCTGCACCGCGACAAGAAGGCCTCGATCACGCAGCGCGACGTCGGCAGCGACACCGCGACCTTCAAGTCGGGGCTGCGCGCGGCCCTCCGTCAGGACCCGGACGTCATCCTGATCGGAGAGATGCGGGACAAGGAGACGATCGACATCGCGCTGAAGGCGGTCGAGACCGGGCACCTCGTCATCTCCACCGTGCACACCAAGAACGCGGTCCAGACGATCTCCCGTCTGATCGCCGTCTTCGATCCGGGGGAGCAGGAGATGATCCGCATCCGCCTCTCGGAGTCGCTCCAGGCGGTCATCTCCCAGCGGCTCGTCCCCAAGAAGGGCGGCAAGGGGCGGATCGCGGCGGTCGAGATCATGCGGGTGACCGGGACGATCCGCGACTGCATCAAGGACAAGGACCGGATCGACGAGATCCACGACCTGATCGAAGAGGGACGGTCGCAGTACGGGTCGCAGACCTTCGACCAGCACCTGATGGATCTGGTGCGCGCGGACCAGGTGGACTTCAACGTGGCGAAGGCGGCGGCGAACAACCCCTCCGACTTCGACCTGAAGATGAACACCTTCGGCTCCAGTTCGGGCGCCGATCCGAATCAGGACCTGGCGAGCGAGATGAGCGCGATGTTCGGCGGGGGCAACGACTGATGGAACTGTCCGGGATCTTCGTCCCCACCGCGACGCCCTTCGAGCAGGGGTGGCACCTCCACACCGACGGCTACCGGTCGAATCTCCGCCGCTGGCTGAAGGCGCCGGTGTCGGGGCTCGTGGTCGGGGGGTCGACGGGGGAGGCGCTCCTCCTCGACGAGGACGAGCGCGTCGAGCTCCTCACCATCGCCCGGGAGGAGCTGGACGACGGTCGCCTCCTGATCGCGGGGACCGGTGCGGAGTCGACCCGCGCAACGGTCCGGTTGACGCAAGCCGCCCGGGCCGCGGGTGCCGATGCGGTTCTCGTGCAGCCCCCCGCCTTCTTCCGGGGAGCGATGACGCGCGAGGCGCTCGATCGACACTATCGGGAGCTCGCCGACGCGGCCCTCCTCCCCATCATCGTCTACCAGGTCCCGCTGAAGTTCAGCACCCTCGACCTCGACAACGACTGGATCGCCGAACTCTCGCACCATCCGAACGTCGTGGGGATCAAGGACTCCCGGGGACGGCTCGAGGTGGTGAAGGAGCTCGTCGACCGCTGCGCCGACGACTTCTCCGTCCTGGTCGGGAACGGCGCGATCCTCGCCGACGCGCTCGAACTGGGGGCGCGGGGAGGCATCCTCGGGGTGGCGAATCTGATGCCGGAGGAGTGCTGCGAGATCCACGAGGCCCACACCGCCGGCGACCGGGATCGCGCGCACGCCGTCCAGGCGCGGGTGGCCCCGGTGCACAACGCCATCGTCGGCACAATGGGCGTACCGGGGGTGAAGTTCGCGCTCGATCATCTCGGACGGTGCGGGGGAGAGCCGCGTCCTCCGCTCCTCCCCCTCGCCGACGCCCACCGTACCGAGGTCCGGGAGCTGCTCGCGGGCTGAAGCGGTCACGGGTTTCGGGGAGGGCACGGCCGGGCCCGTCGGAGCCCGCGCGCCGGTCAGCGATCCACCCCGATCCGGGGCGCGAATCCACCTCGATCCGCGCCGCGTAGGTGGGAGAGGAGGTGCGGATGAGTGATCTTCGAATCGACCTGACGCGGATGGGGGTGAAGTCCCCGGGCTCCGGGGCGGGTGCAGCGCGGGCCCCGCGTCCGGGCGGCTGGCGCCGGCGGCTCGGTGCGGTGGCCCTGCTCGCGCCGATCTACGCCGTCCTCCCCTTCGTC
>JANQLR010000081.1 GCA_028280525.1 Longimicrobiales bacterium | reverse complement strand
CCGGGCGACGAGGTGCGGTACTGGGTCCGCGTCGTCGACACCCACCCGTCCGGCCGCGAAGCCCGCACGCCGGAGTCGGTGCTCCGCATGCCCCCGCCGACGCTGATGCGGCGGGAGGCGCAGATGCGGCTCGAGGAGGCGATGGCGCGCCTGGAACTCCTCGACTCGCAGGCCGAACGGGCGGCGGAGGACGTCCTCAACCTGGAGCGCCAGGCGCAGGCCCCGGAGCGGAGCGAATCGGCGAGCGAGTCCGGACGACGCCCGGAGCGGGACGGCTCCTTCGAGGAGCGCGAGGAGGTCCGCGCGGCGCTCGAGGAGCAGCAGGCGCTCATCTCCGAAGCGCAGGCGCTGCAGGAGGAGCTCGAGACGCTCTCCGAGTCGCTGGCGGAGGCGGGGGCGACCGACCCGGAGCTCGAAGACGATCTGGAGGAGCTGCAGGAGGCGCTCGAGGAGCTGGGGGGCGAGGAGCTGCAGGCGCGGATGGAGGAGCTGCTGCAGCAGGTCGGGGAGATGGACCGCGAGGAGGCGCAGGGTGCGCTCGACGAGCTCGCCGCCGAGCAGGAGGACTTCCGCGAGCGTCTGGAGGAGGCGCTGGAGCGGGCCCGCCGCGCCGCGATGGAGCAGGAGTTGCGCAACACGGCGACCGAGGCCGAGGAGCTGGCCGAGGAGCAGCGGGCGCTCGCCGAGGCGCTCCGGCTGGAGGACGACCCCACGGTCCGCGCCGAGCAGCAGGAAGCCCTCTCCGAGACCGCCGCCGAGACGGCCGAGCGGATGGAGGCGCTCTCCGAGGAGCTCCTGGAGGCGGGGGAGACGGAGACCTTCGCCGCCGTCGACGAGGCTCGACTCTCGACCGAGGCCGCCGTGGAGGCGATGCAGCAGGCGAGCGAGCAGGCGCGGGCCGGATCCGAGCAGGCCGGGGAGCGCGCCGACGCCGCCGCTCAGGCGATGCAGGCCGCGGCGGAGGCGATGCGGGCCGCGGAGCAGGGGATGATGGAGGACCGGGCGTCCGGCTTCGAGGCGGCGCTGCGACGGACGACCCGCGAGGCGCTGGCTCTCGCGCGCCGACAGGGCGAGGTCCAGGAGGCGATGCGCGGAAGGGCGCCGGACGAGCTCGCCGAGCTGCGGGGGGACGTCGCCGCCGTCCGACAGGGGCTCGGCAACCTCTCGGAGAGCCTCGCGCTCGCGAGCCGACTCGCGGGGGCGGATACGCGGGAGATCTCCACTCGCGCCGGCGCGGCGCTCGAGAGCCTCGACCGCACGGTCACCGTCCTGGACTCCGGTCCCGGAGCTCGCCCGTCGCCGCTCGCGGCGAGTGAGCAGTCGATCGCGGCGTTGAACGAGGTCGCGCTCTCGGCGCTCGCCGCCCTCGAAGCGATGCAGCAGGGAGGGGAGTCCTCCGGCTCGTCGAGCGAGCAGATGATGGAGCAGCTGCAGGACCTCGCGCAGGAGCAGGCCGAGGTGAACAACCAGGCGGCGCAGATGCTCCCGATGGAGCTGCCGCAGCCCCAGATGCAGCAGGAGATGCAGCAGATGGCGCAGCAGCAGCAGGAGATTGCGGCCGACCTGGGGCAGATGTCGAACCAGGAGGGGGAGGACGGGCCGCTCGGCGACCTGGAGGCGATGGCGCAGGAGGCGGAGGCGCTCGCGGAGGAACTCGCCGGAGGACGGCTCGAGCCGGAGATCCGTCGGCGGCAGGAGCGGCTCTTCCACCGGCTGCTGGACGCTGGCCGATCGCTGAAGAAGGAGGAGGAGTCGACCGAGCGGGAGTCCGAGGCCGCCGGCGCCTTCGAGGTGCAGGGGGCGGAGGCGCTCGACGCGGACGCGCTGGGGCTCCTCCGCTTCGGGATGCCCGATGCGGCGACCCTCAACCGCCTCCCCCCGGCGGCGCGCGCCCTCGTGCTCCGCTACTTCCAGCGGCTGAACGGTCGGGGCGGCGGGGGAGGAGGGGGCCGGTGATGGAGTGGCGCGGTACGGCCTGGTTCGGTTCGTCGGGGCGGAGCGCCCTGCGGCCGCGTCTCCTCGCGCTCGGTCTTCTGGCGTTCGGCTGCCTCGCTCCGGGGCTGCTCGACCCGGCGACGCTCGCGGCGCAGTCGGCCGAGACCATCGACGCGCAGGAAGAGGAGCGGATGCTCCGGGAGGCGGCCGCCTACGAGTGGCGCGGCTCGACCGATCAGGCGGAGGAGGTGCTGACCGGGCTCCTCGAGCGCTGGCCCGCCTCCTCGGGCGGCCTCTTCGCGCTCGAACGCATCCTGCGCTCGCGGTCCCGGATCGCCCTCGTCCTCCCCTGGGCCGATCGCTACCTGGAGGTCGAGCCCAACTCCTCGGGGGTCCGCTACATGAAGCTCCGGGTCCTCGTCGAGGTCGACTCGCTGAGCGCCCTCGACGAGGCGGCCGAGGCGTGGTTCGACTCGCAAAGGGGGTCGGCAGACCCGTACCGGGAGGTTGCCCGGCTCTACGCCCGGGCCTTCGACGACCGGCGCGCGCTCGAGATCCTCGAACGGGGTCGACGAGCCCTCCGTGGAGACGCGGCCCAGTCGGCGCTGATCGCGATGGAGATGGGGGACCTTCTCGCCCGCCTGGACGAGGGGGAGGCGGCGATCGCCGCCTGGAGCGACGGGGTACGCGGCGGGGAGGGGGAGCGCGAGCTGACCTTCCCCCGCCTGGACCGGATCGCCGCCGAGGATCCGTTGCGCCTGGATCCGCTCCTGGACGCGCTGATGGCCGAGCCGTCGACCCCGGAGAAGCGGCGCACGGCGGTGCGACTGGCGCTTTCGCTCGGTCGTGCGGAACGGACCCGCACCCTCACGGAGTCGGCGATGCGAACGCTCGACGCGGGCGAGCGCGTCGCCCTCCTCGCCGAGGTGGCGCAGCGCGCGGACGAGGCGGAAGAGCCCGAGATCCGGCTCTGGGCGTTGCGGGAGCAGCGGTCGCGGACGCAGGGCCGGGACGCCCGCTCCCTCGACGTCCGCATCGCCAGCGCCGCGCTCGCGGTCGGGGACACGGCGGCCGCGCTCGAGGCACGGACCCGGCTCGCCCGCTCCCTCCCGGCCGGCTCCGACGAGCGCCGCCGGGTGATCGCAGACCTGATTCGCGTCGAGGCGGAGCGCGCCTCCCCGCGCACCCTCCTGGACCGACTGCGCGGCTTCGAGATGGAGTACCCGGAGGCGGTCGAGCTCGACGAACTCGCGGCGCGGGTCGCCGGAGCGGTCGCGGCGCGAGGCGAGGGGGAGTCGGCCCTCGCGGTGCTGGAGGGGCGCACCGGCCCGCGCGCACGACTCGAACGGGCCTACCTGCACCTCGACGCCGAGGAGATCGAGGAGGGCCGCGCCGCCCTCGACGCCGCACTCCCCGCGCTCGCACCCTCGACTGCGACGGGGGTCATCCAGCTCCTGGACCTCCTCGGATCGCTCGGGGAGCGCGCGGCCGGCGAGGTCGCCCGCTGGTCGGCGGTGGCGCACTGGGGCGACGTCGCCCGCGCCGGCCGGAGTGCTGGGGAGATCGTCCACGAGCTCCCCGAGGAGGACCGGAGCGCCGTCCTCGCGCAGTCGGCGCGCTGGCTCGAGGAGGCCGGGCTGGACGAGGAGGCGGGGGCGCTCTGGGCCGGACTCGTCTCGACCCACCTCGAGTCTCCGGAGCACGCGGAGGCGATCTACCGCCTCGCGCGGATCCAGTCCCGCCGAGCCGATGGGCTCTCGGAGGCGCGCGCCCTCCTGCAGCAGCTGATCGTCGAGAAGCCGGAGAGCGCGATCGTCCCCGCCGCACGCCGCGAACTGCAGCGGATCGGGAGGGGGAGCGAATGACGGGCCGGAGCTGGAGGGGCGTCGCCCTTCTCACCCTCGCGCTGATCGGCGTCGGAGCGCGAAGTGTCGCCGCGCAGAACCTCCTGGTCCCGATGGACCGCACCCAGTCCGATCACCTGAAGGCGTACGGGCTGACCTTCCACGTCCTTGAGGCCGGTGAGAAGGCCGAGTGGCTCCTCAACTTCCAGGGTGGGGCCTTCCTCCTTCCGGATACCCCCGCCATCCGCGGCGAGGCGGCGATCCGGGGCGTCCGCGTCCTCCCCGTGGGCGGCGCGGAGGTCGCCCGCATCCGGGGTGTCGTCGCCGCCGGGAACATGGAGGCCGTCCCGCTCGAGAAGGCGCCGAAGATCGCGGTCTACACCCCGCCGAACGCCACGCCGTGGGACGACGCGGTGACGATGGCGCTCGAGTACGCGGAGATCCCGTACGACAAGATCTGGGATGTCGAGGTGCTGGAGGGGGGACTCGACGACTACGACTGGCTCCACCTGCACCACGAGGACTTCACGGGGCAGTACTCCAAGTTCTACCTGACCTACGCCGGGGCGGCCTGGCTTCAGGAGGAGGTCGAGCGCAACCGGGAGGTCGCCACCCGGTTCGGGTACGCCTCGGTCCCCGAGCTGAAGAAGGCGGTCGCGGGGATCGTCCGCGACTACGTGGAACAGGGCGGCTTCCTCTTCGCGATGTGTTCGGCGACCGAGACGCTCGAGCTGGCGCTCGCGGCCGGCGAGGTCGACATCGCCTCCGCCTGGGCCGACGGTACGCCGCCGCACCCCCAGGCGAGTGACCTTCTGCGCTGGGATCAGGCGATGGCCTTCCAGGGGGGACAGCTGCAGACGACGCCCACCGTGAACGCCTTCTCCGACATCGACGGGCATCAGGTGAACACGCAGGCGCGGCAGGAACTCGGCGTCTACACCCTCTTCGACTTCTCGGCGAAGTTCGACCCCGTCCCGGCGATGCTCACGCAGAACCACGAGGCGGTCCTCCCCGACTTCTACGGGCTGACGACGAGCTTCGTGCAGGAGCGGCTCAAGCCGGGCACGGTGGTCCTGGCGGAGGAGGGTCCGTGGGCCAAGTACGTGCACGGCGCCTGGGGGGAGGGAACCTTCACCTACTTCGGCGGCCACGATCCGGAGGATCCGGAGCACCAGATCGGCGATCCGACGACCGACCTCGGACTGCACCCGAACTCGCCGGGCTACCGCCTGATCCTGAACAACGTCCTCTTCCCGGCCGCCCGGAAGAAGCAGCTCAAGACCTGAGATGGCCGGAGACCTGCCCGTCCTCCCCACCACCGCGCTCGTCGGGGTGGACGGCCTCGATGCGGACGCGGGACCCCCACCCCCGCCGGGGGCGGACAGCCCCCTCCGCCTGAGTCCCACCGCCGTCGAGACCATCGCCCGGGAGATTGCCCGCGCCCGGGGGCGCGAGGTCTGCTTCCTGGGCGCGGTGACGGAGGGGCGGGAGGTGGTGGAGCTCCGCGCCGTCGCCCGAGGCAACCGGGCCGCGGTTCTGGCCGTCGCGCGGGATGCCCCCGAGGGCGGGGTGATGATCCACAACCACCCCTCCGGCCTCCTCGAGCCCTCCGAGGCCGACCTCGCCGTCGCCGCGCGCGTCTGGGAGGAGGGGCTCGGCACCGCGATCACGAACAACGAGGCCTCGGAGCTCTACGTCGTCGTCGAGCCGCCGCGCCCCCGCGTCCGAACTCCCCTCGACCTCGACGAACTCGAGGCGTTCGTCTCGCCGGAGGGTCCGCTCGCCGAGCGGCACCCCGGGTACGAGGACCGACCGGGCCAGCGGGAGATGATCCGCCTCGTCGGGGAGACGTACAACGAGGGTGGCGTCGCCCTCGTCGAGGCGGGGACGGGGACGGGGAAGAGCCTCGCCTACCTCCTTCCGGCGGCGCGGTGGGCCGTCGAGAACGACGAGCGCACCGTCCTGTCGACGAACACGATCAACCTGCAGGAGCAGCTCGTCCGGAAGGACCTCCCCCTCGTCGCCGAGCTGACCGGCGCCGAACTGAGCTGGGCGATGGTGAAGGGGAGGGGCAACTACATCTCGATCCGCCGGGCGCTCCTGGCACGGGACGGACAGCGCGAGCTCTTCGAGGACGACCGCTCGGGGGAGCTGAACGCCCTCCTGGAGTGGATGCGCGACACCGAGGACGGCTCCCTCGCCGACCTGACCTTCCTCCCGAGCGACGAGGTGTGGGAGGAGGTACGGAGCGACCCGGACATCTGCCTGCGCGGCAAGTGCCCGCACTTCCAGCAGTGCCACTACCAGCGCTCCCGCAGGCGAGCGGCCTCCGCGAAGCTCCTGGTCGTCAACCACCACCTCCTCTTCACCGACCTCTCCGTTCGGCGGGCGACGCAGAACTGGTCGCAGTCGGCGGTCCTCCCGGCGTACCGCCACCTCGTCCTGGACGAGGGGCACAACGTGGAGGACTCGGCGACCTCGCACCTCGGCGTGCAGGCCTCCCGGCGAGGGCTCTTCCGGACCCTGTCGCGGCTCGACCGCCGCGGGAAGGGCGTCCTCAACTCGGTCGCCTCGCAGCTTCGCAGCGTGGATGACGGGATCGGGGTCGAGCTCCGCACCCGCATCGAGGAGCGCGTCCTCCCCGCCGTCGACGAGGCGCGTGGTCAGCTCACCCTCTTCGTGGACCGTCTCGAGCCGCTCGTCCCGGACGGGGGGGAGATGGCGCGGATCGGGGAGGGGGAGGGCACGATCCCGGAGCCGGTGGCCGACGAAGAGGTCCGGGAGCGGGTGCACGGGCTCCTGGGTGCGCTGCAGCGCCTCGCCCGCGAGCTGTCGGAGCTGCGACGGCGCATCGAAACGCGCGAGGAGCTCGCAGACGAACTGCAGGGCCGACTCCTGGATCTGCGCGCCGGGGAGCGCCGCGTCGGGGCCGCCGAGGCCGCGATCCGGCTCGTCCTGGAGCCGGGCGATCAGGAGCCCTACTACGTGCGCTGGCTCGAGCTTCGGGGGAAGGGGAAGCGCCGCAATCTGATCCTCGCCGCCGCACCGATCGATCTGGGGCCCCTCCTGCGCGAGTCGCTCTTCGACAAGGTCGAGACCGTCGTGCTGACCTCGGCCACGCTCTCGACGAGGAGGCGCTTCGACTTCGTCCGCGAGCGACTCGGCCTCGACGCCCGGGGGCTCGAGGATCTGGAGCGTCCGCCGGAGCTGCGCGAACGGATCGTGGCCTCGCCCTTCGACTTCGCGGAGCAGTCGCTGCTCGTGGTCCCGACCGACCTCGCGGACCCCCGGGGGGATGCCGCGGGCTTCGACGGGGACACCGCCCGGATCGTGACCGAGCTCGCGGGGACGACCGACGGCGGACTCTTCGCCCTCTTCACCTCGTACCGCGCCCTTCGCGCCGTCGCCGAACGGCTCCGCACGACCGGCGTGGACGGGCGCTGGCCCCTCTTCGTGCACGGAGAGGACGATCGGGCGCGCCTCCTCGCCGGCTTCGTGGAGAGCGGGCGAGGGATTCTCCTGGGCACCGCGTCGTTCTGGGAGGGGGTCGACGTGCCCGGCGATCCGCTGCGGGGTCTCGTCCTGCAGAAGCTGCCCTTCCGGGTCCCGACCGAGCCCGTGACCGCCGCGCGGGTGGAGGCGCTCGAGCGGAAGGGGGGGAACGCCTTCTACGGGTACATGCTCCCCCTCGCCGCCCTCCGCCTCAAGCAGGGCTTCGGCCGACTGATCCGGTCCCGCACCGATCGCGGCGCCGTGGTCCTCCTCGACGACCGGATCGCGCGGAAGCGCTACGGCGGATACCTGCGGGAGTCGCTCCCGCCGGCACCCTACCTGCGCGGCCCGTGGCAGGAGATGGCGACCCGGGTGCGGAGCTTCTACGGGAGTGGTGAGACCGGGTAGGGGCTGTTCACAACGTGGGGATCAACCCGGTTGCGGTGCAGACCGTGCCCGTCCAGTCGGGAGGGCGAGGTCTGGGCGCGGTCAGCCCGGCTTCACCCCGGGGGAACCACACCGGTCTGCGGGGGTTGTTCGGTCCGACCGCCCGGGTACATTCCGGGCTCGCGTCGCCCACGTACCGCGCACCGAACCCTCGCGAATCATGAACCGCATCTTCGGATACTTCGTCGGCCTCGTCTGGCTCGGAATGGCCTTCGGCGCCTTCTCCAACTCGTCGGCCGGGTGGGAGCAGAACTGGCCGGACATCGGCTTCTGGTGGGGGGTCATCGGGACGCTCCTCTCCATCGCGGGCGTGGGCGCGCTCGTCGGGACCACGATCCACACCCGCGCGACGGCCGAGTCCGAGCACTGACCGCCACCTCCGAACGGTTCCGGGCGCTCCCCGGATACCCGCTCGCAGAGGTTCCCGAGATCCGACGCCGCCTCCGCTCGGAGGGGGTGGACGTCATCGATCTCGGCGCCGGCGACGCCGATCTCGCGCCGCCTCCCGCCGTCGTGGAGGCGATCTCCCGGGCGCTCGACGATCCGTCGATGTCCCGGTACCCCTTCCAGCTGGGGCTCCCGGCACTCCGCGAGCGGATCGCGAGCTGGATGGCGGACCGCTTCGGCGTGGAGGTCGACCCGATGGCGGAGCTCCTCCCCCTCATCGGCTCGAAGGAGGGGATCGCGCACCTTCCCCTCGCCCTCCTCGATCCGGGCGACGTGGCCGTCATTCCGGATCCCGGCTACCAGGCGTATCGCGGAGGGGTGATTCTGGCGGGTGCGACGCCGTACCTGATTCCACTCCGCCCCGAGAACGACTTCCGGATCGACCTCCGCGCGCTCCCGGAGGAGGTTCAGGCCCGGACGCGCCTCGTCTACCTGAACTACCCCAACAACCCCACCGCTGCCACGGTGCCGACGGAGTACCTGGCCGAGGTCGTCGACTTCTGCCGGGAGCGGGGCGCCGTCCTCCTCTACGACCACGCCTACTCCGAGATCGCCTTCGACGGGTACCGCCCCCCCTCGATCCTCGAGATCGACGGCGCGCGCGAGGTGGCGATCGAGTTCCACTCCTTCTCCAAGACGTACAACATGACGGGGTGGCGGCTCGGCTGGGCGGCGGGGAACGCCGGGGTGGTCGGGGCGCTGTCCCGCCTCAAGACCTTCGTCGACACCGGGGTCTTCAAGGCGGTGCAGGCCGCCGGGGTGGCCGCGCTCGATTCGTGGGGCGAGTGGCTCCCCGGGAATGTGGCGGTCTTCCGCCGCCGGAGAGATGCCGCGGTTGCCGCGCTGAACGCCGCGGGATTCCCGGTGGAGGCTCCGCGGGCCTCGATGTACCTGTGGATCCCGGTTCCGGGTGGGGACTCGAAGGCCTTCGCCCTGCGCGCGTTGCGGGAGGAGGGGGTGGTCGTGCTGCCGGGAGCTTCGCTCGGAGAGGGGGGCGAGGGCTTCTTCCGAATTGCCCTCACGGTGGAGGAGACTCGCCTCGTGGAGGCGGTCGAACGCCTCGGTCGGCTGCGGGTCTGAGGGCGCGGAACCGCGCTGAGGGGAGCGTTTAGGACCAACCATGAGTACCCCGTCCGCCCCCGGACCCCACCCGATCGAAGAGCGTGTCCGGCACCTGCGCGCGCGGGAGAACCGGGTCCGCGGCATCGGCTTCGGGGTCTCTCTCGTCCTGCACCTGGTCGGGGTCGCCTTCTACGCGGGGATCGCGGGGCCGCCCACCGTCCGAGTGACCTCGGGGACCCCGGACGCGCCCTCCTCCCTGCAGGGGCTGGAGCTCCTCAACCTGATCGAGGAGGTCGAGGAGACCGACGAGGGGGAGGACGATCCGGACCGCCCCGAGGAGACGCCGATCCTCCCGCAACGCCCCGTGATCCCTCTCGAGGTCTCGCCGCGGAGTCGGGAGGAGGCGGAACGCGAGGCGGAGGACGCCCGCCGGCGTCCGGCGGCTGCCGGCGGACCCGAGGGGCCCTCGGCGGCGCAGCGCCTCCGCGTCCGTACCTACGACGAGCGGCTCTGGGACTTCTCGTCCGAGATCTACGAGCCGAGCACGGAGCGGCGGCTGACCGCGGAGCTCGCGGGGCGCATCGATCTCTGGGCCGACTCGCTCGCCGCCGCGCTCGAGAGGGATGCCCGAGCCACGGACTGGACCTGGACCGACACCGACGGGAACCGCTGGGGCGTCTCGCCCGGGAAGCTGCACCTCGGCTCGCTGACCCTCCCGCTCCCCTTCGGCTTCGGGATCCCGCCCGGGCGGTTCGAGGAGTACATGCAGCGCCAGTACGTCGACCGAGAGCTGGCCCGCAACGCCCTCACCGGGGTCATTCTTGAAACGTGGCGGGACCGGGCGGAGGCGATGAAGCGCCGGCGCGACAGGGAACGCGCGGAGGCGGCCGAGGCGAGCGGACCACGCCGACTGGTTCCGGATTCTCTGCGCCGTCGCGGGGGTGGCTAGGACGCCGCGCGACGTGGGGACGGGGGATGTAAGAGCCTGCAGCGTGCGACGATCGGACGCGCGACTGCGGACAAGATGCGCGATGGTGAGTATTGCGAAGGGCGGGTAAACGGGTGTTTCTTTCAGGTCCTTCTCTGAATTCCACGCGAGAGAAACCACCGTGACACCCCTCCAGAGTTCGGGCCGCGCCTTCTACTCGGGGCTCATCGAAGCGCTCCTGAGCGTGATGGGCTCGTCGAAGGGGTATCTTCTCGACCACGGGCCCCGCACCGCCTACCTCGCGCGGCAGCTCGCGGCCGCCGCCGGCTGCACTCCGCGGGAGATCGCGGAGGTCACCCTGGCGGGGGTGCTCTCTGACGTGGGGATGATCGGGCTCGCGGAGGACGCCTGGGAGAATCCGGTACCGGTGCTGGACCCTCGCACCCGAGGGCTGGTGCGCGCGCACCCGATCCGCACCGAGGCCACCCTCCGCGGAATCCCGCACTTCGACTCCGTCGCCCGGCTGGCCCGGAGCCACCACGAGTGGTGGAACGGCTCGGGGTACCCCGACGAGATCGCCGGGGAAGAGATCCCCCTCGGAGCACGGGTACTTCGGCTGGCCGACACGATCACGGCGCTCGGGGAGGTGCGGCCGCAGCGGCCCGTCCGCACGCCGGAGGAGATTCGGACCGTCGTGCGCGACTCGGCGGGGAGGGAGTTCGACCCCGCCCTGGCGGAGCTCTGGCTCGAGATGCACTCCGCCGGTCGGCTGACCGAGTACACCCCGGCGATCTACGAGCTGTGGGCGTGGGAGGCCGCGAACGCGCTGATTCCCGAGTCGGTGACGCCGCTCTCGGTGACGCACCTCCTGCAGATTCTCGCTTCCGTCATCGACGCCAAGGACCCGTACACCGCGGGTCACTCGCGCCGGGTCGCCATGATCGCGCTCGAACTCGCCCAGGACATGCAGCTGCCGAGCGAGACCTGCGTCACGATCTGGTCGTCGGGCTTCCTGCACGACATCGGCAAGCTGGCGGTTCCGCTCCGCGTCTTGACCAAGCCGGGGGGGCTCTCGGAGGACGAGGCCGAACTCGTTCGAGCCCACACGACCCTCGGTGCCGACGTGCTGGGCGAGATCGAGCCGCTCGCGCACCTCCGGGTGGGCGCGCGCTATCACCACGAGCGGTGGGACGGTAGCGGGTATCCGGAGGGGCTGCGAGGGGATCAGATCCCGCTCGTTCCGCGGATCCTCGCGGTCGCGGACGCCTACGACGCGATGACCTCGGGACGGGCGTACCGGGGCCGGGTCTCGCACCGCGAGGCGCATCGGGAGATCACGGTCAACGCCGGCAAGGACTTCTGCCCGGACGTCGTGACGGCCTTCACCGACCTCGATCGGAGCTTCTTCGACAGCGTCCGCCTCGACGGCGTACCGGTCGCCGCGGCGCGGATGAACTGGCCCGCGCACATGGAGCGCGACACGGACGGCGCCTCGATCGCCCCCGACGCCTCGGATTGACCGCTCCCGGCCCCCGATAGACCTTTCGAGTACCGAGGCGGCGCCGGATCTCCGGTGCCGCCACTTTGGTATCCGGACCCCACCCTCCCTCACCGCTATCGCGCCCCTGGAGGCCCCGTGAGCCAGGAGCTCGCCCCCCGCTTCGACCCCTCGGCCATCGAGCCGGAGCTCTACCGCCGCTGGACAGAGAGCGGGGCCTTCCACGTCGCCGCCTCCGAGGTCCTCGAGGAGGGCCGCGACCCGTACGTGATCGTGATCCCGCCGCCCAACGTGACGGCGAGGCTCCACATGGGTCACGGGCTGAACAACACGATCCAGGACGTCCTGATCCGCTTCCGCCGGATGCAGGGTCGTGCGGCCGAGTGGCTGCCCGGGACGGACCACGCCGGCATCGCGACGCAGAACGTGGTGGAGCGCCTCCTGGCCAAGGAGGGGATCGACCGCAGGGAGCTGGGGCGCGAGGCCTTCGTGCAGCGGGTCTGGGACTTCGTGCACGACACCGGGGGCACCATCCTCGAGCAGCTCAAGGCGATCGGGTGCTCCTGCGACTGGGACCGCACCGCCTTCACCCTGGACGACGAGCTCTCCCGCGCGGTGCGCGAAGTCTTCGTGCGCCTGTACGAGAAGGGGCTGATCTACCGCGGGAAGTACATCATCAACTGGTGCCCCCGCTGCCTCACGGCACTCTCCAACGAGGAGGCCGAGGGCGCCGAGGCCGAGGGTCGGCTCTGGCACCTCCGCTACCCGCTGCACGAGAGCGCCTACGGCGCCGCGGAGCAGGCGAAGGCCGCCGGTGCCGAGGCGATCGGGCAGCTCGAGGACGGGCGCTGGTACCTGACCGTCTCCACCACCCGGCCCGAGACGATGCTCGGCGACACGGGGATCGCGGTGAACCCGGAGGACGAGCGCTACACCGCGCTCGTGGGCGCCGAGGTCCTCCTCCCGCTCGCCGACCGCACGATCCCGATCTTCGCCGACGCCTACGTGGACCGGGAGTTCGGGACCGGGATGGTGAAGGCGACGCCGGCGCACGATCCGAACGACTTCGAGATGGGGAAGCGCGCCGGGCTGGAGGTCATCGACGTGATGACCGACGACGCGCACATGAACGAGAACGCGCCGGAGGACTTCCGCGGCCTCGAGCGCTTCGCCGCCCGCAAGGCGGTGGTGAAGGCGATGGACGCGCTCGGCCTCCTCGCGGGTGAAGACACCCACCTCCACACCGTGCCACGCTGCTACCGGTGCGACACCGTGGTCGAGCCGCGCCTCTCGCTCCAGTGGTTCGTGAAGATGGCCCCCCTCGCCGAACCGGCCCTGGCCGCGGCGAAGAGCGGCGACCTCACCTTCACCCCGGCGCGGTGGCAGAAGACGTACGAGCACTGGCTCGAGAACATCCGTGACTGGTGCATCTCGCGTCAGCTCTGGTGGGGGCACCGGATCCCGGTCTGGTACTGCGACGACTGCGGGGACATGCACGTGCTCCGGGAGGAGCCCGACCACTGTCCAACGTGCGAGTCGGAGAATGTGACGCAGGATCCGGATGTGCTCGACACCTGGTTCAGCTCGCAGCTCTGGCCGATGTCGCCCTTCGGGTGGCCCGAGGAGACGGACGACCTCAAGGCGTTCTATCCCGGCCACACGATGTGCACCGCCCCCGAGATCATCTTCTTCTGGGTGGCGCGCATGGTGATGATGGGGCTCGAGTTCCGGGGACAGCTCCCCTTCCACGAGGTCTTCCTGCACGGCACGGTCCGGGACATTCAGGGCCGCAAGATGTCGAAGTCGCTCGGGAACGGGATCGACCCGCTCGAGGTGGTGGAGAAGTTCGGGGCCGACGCGATGCGCTTCACCCTGATGAGCGCCTGCGCCATCGGCACCGACATCCAGCTCGACCACGAGGACATCGAGGCCTCCTTCGCGAGCGGCCGCAACTTCTCGAACAAGATCTGGAACGTCGGGCGCTTCGCGCTGATGAGCCTCGGCGACGGGCCGATCCGGCCGCTCGCGGAGGTGCAGGGCGACCTCGAGCTCGCCGACCAGTGGATCCTCGACCGGCTCGCGCGCACGACCACCGAGGTGACGGACGGGATGGAGCGCTTCCGCCTGCACGAGGTGGCGGAGAACGTCTACCACTTCTTCTGGGGCGACCTCGCCGACTGGTACCTCGAGCTGATCAAGCCGAGGCTGCAGGGGGAGGCGTCCGAGGCGAGCCGGGAGGCGGCGCGGACGACGCTGGCGACCGTTCTCGACGGGGTGCTGCGCCTCCTGCACCCGCTGATGCCCTTCGTGAGCACGGCGCTTCACGACCGACTCCCCTGGCCGGAGGGGGTGGAGCGGCCGCGCGATCTGATCGTCGCCCGCTGGCCGGAGGCCAACGCTGCCCACCACGACGAGGACGCCTGCGCGCGCCTCGGCGCCTTCCAGGAGCTGGTCGGCGCTCTCCGGCAACTCCGGAAGGAGTACGGTGTGGGCGAGGGCGCGCCAGTCACGCTCCACCTGGACGCCTCCGGTCCGGAGATCGAGGCCGCCGTGGAAGGGCTACGACCGCAGCTGCGCCGGATGGCGAAGGTCGAGGAGATCCACTGGGGTCCGGCCCCGGAGGGCGTGGTCGGGGCCTCCGCCGTTCTCCCGTCGGGGACGGAGGCCTTCCTCCCCCTGGAGGGTCTGGTCGACCTCGAGAAGGAGGTCGCCCGTCTCCGGAAGGAGCGCGACCGACTGGCCGGTCTCCTGACCGGGATCGAGAAGAAGCTCGGAAACGAGAACTTCACGAGCCGAGCCCCGGCCGACGTGGTGGAGAAGGAGCGGGCCAAGGCGGAGAGCGCCCAGGGCCAGATCCGGAAGCTCGAGGAGAAGATCGGGAGTTTCGGGGGGTGAGACGGGAGGGACGGACCGGGGCCGTCGTCACCCTCCTCGCGGGCGCCCTCCTCCTCCTGGTGGGCGCCTGCGCCCGACAGGGTGCGCCGCGGGGCGGGCCGGAGGACCGTCGTCCGCCCCAGGTGCTCTCGGTCGAGCCCGATACCTTTGCGCTCGTCGAGCCCGGTCAGGGGCGGATCCGCATCGCCTACAACGAACGCATCAGCGAGCGGCCCCAATCCGGGACCCTCGACGACGCGGTCACGGTCTCGCCGCGAACCGGGGAGGTACGGGTCTCGCACTCCCGCGCCGGCCTGAACGTCGAACTCCTCGGCGGATTCCGACCCGGGACGGTCTACCGGGTGACGGTCGAGCCGGTGATCGTCGACATGTTCAACAACCCGATGGCGGTCCCCTTCGAGTGGGCCTTCTCGACGGGTCCGGACTTCGAGGAGAACGCGGTCGTCGGGCTCGCCTTCGACCGGGTCACCGGCGAACCGGTCGCCGGAGCGCGCGTGCAGGCGGTCGGTGTCGACTCGCTCGGCCGCCTCGACTCGATCCCCCAGGTCTCCCGGATGGACGACCAGGGGCTCTTCGCCTTTCGCTACCTGCCGGCCGGGGAGTACCGGGTGATCGGCTTCCTCGATCGCGATCGCGACGGGGAACCGGGACCGAACGACACGCGCGGGAGCGCACCGGTGACGGTGGGACGGGGCGGGGTGACGGACACGACGTACGCCTTCGTCCCCCTCCTTAGCCCCGACACGACCCCCGCCGTTCTCGCTCGGGCCGAGTTCATCGACTCGCTCGCCCTCCGCGTGGACTTCGACGACTACCTCGATCCCGTCGTGCCGCTGACCGATCTCGTCGCCTCCCTCGATGTCGATCAGGAGCTCGTCGACTCGATCGTGGCCGGAACCGGGGACACCCTCCTCGTGGCGCGGGTGCGGGCGGCTCGGACCGCGATGCCTCGGGTGAGTCGCATCGTCCTCCCGAAGGTCTGGCAGGCCGAGGTGGACTCGCTCCAGCGGATCACGGACTCGCTCGCGATCGCGGAGGTGGCCATCGCCGCCGCCGACTCGACCGCGGGGGACCCCCTCCCCGCGCAACCCGGGCTGGACGCCCCGGCCTTCGGCGGGCTCGGGGCCGAAGAGGGAGGGGAGGACGAGGAGGACCGTGATCTCCTTCCCGATGGGACGCCGCGTCCGGTTCAGCAGGTCGTCGTGGTCTTCATGTCGCCGGTGCCGGCCGAGGTCCCCCTCCGCTTCACGGTCGACGGCGCGGTGAATGTGAACGGTCTGCAGGGCGGGGGAGGGAGCATCGGTCTCCGGCGGGAGCTGCCGCCACCGCCCGACACTGCCGCGGCGGATTCGCTCGGTGCGCCGGAGCTCTCCCCGGACACCATCGGGGTCGATACCTTCGAGGTCGACACCTTCGCGGTCGCTCCCGTCGCCCTCGCCCGTCGCCTCCCGACCGCCCTCGCCCGGCCACTCCTCGATCCCCTCTTCCGGGAGGCCCGGCGGGCTCGCGCTGGCGGGAGACCGGGTCCCTCCGCCATCGTCCGGAGGTGACCACGACCGCCGCCGACGACCCGCGCCGCCGCATCCCCGGCCTCGACACGCTCCTCGAGCGCGCCGAACCCCTCGTGGAGCGCTGGGGGCGAGCCCGAGCCATCTCCGCGCTGCGCGAGGCGCTCGAGGCCGGACGCTCCCGCGTCGCCGCAGGAGAGTGGCCGGGGGATCCGGCCGATGCAGCCCACTGGCTGGCCGCCGCCTCGGAGGCGTTGCACGCCGCCGATCTCCCGACGCTGCGCCCCGTCCTGAATGCGACCGGGGTGGTGCTGCACACCAACCTCGGCCGCGCGCGTCTCGCACCGGAGGCAGTCCGCGCCGCGGCGGAGGCGGCGTCCGCCTACTCGAACCTCGAGTTC
>JANQLR010000287.1 GCA_028280525.1 Longimicrobiales bacterium | reverse complement strand
GCGGGAGCCGGGTCGCCGACCATCAGGTCGTAGGGGCGATCGGTGAGAGCGGGGGCGGTGGCGAGGAGCACAGGACAGAGGATCGACATGGAATCACCTGGGGTTCGGGGGGGCGTCGAGCATAGGGAATCGCGCCGTCAGCGGCCCTCGCTCTCCGCCTTCACCTTCTGGTTGTGCTTGGTGTAGGCGTCGATGACGTCCGCCTCGAGCCGCCCCCACAGGAGCGCGGGCACGAGCCCGGTGAGGACGCTCTTGTGGACCAGGCGGGTGCGCCCGCCGGGCAGCGGCTCGAGCACCACGGAGTGGTCGTCGCGCAGGAGGATCCAGAACACGGACCCGCTCCAGGACAGGGCCTCCCCAGGCACGGCCGCGGTCACCGTCGCCGAGAGGTCCAGCTCGAAACCCCCGCCCTCGAGGGTCGCCCGCAGCTCGCTGCCGAGGCTCGGCTCGCCGGTCATCTGACGGACGTAGGGGTTCCAGCGCGCGTAGCCGTCGAAATCGACCACGTCGGGCCACACCCGCGCCGGCGGAGCCTGGATCACCACCGAGGTCGTCACGTAGCGAGGGAAGGCGAAGGCCAGGAAGGCCAGCACGCCGGCCAGGGCCCCACCCGCCAGGATCCAGAACCCGCATCCGCAGCCCCGCCGGCGCTCGTCGGGGTGCCTCACCGCGGGCCCTCGTCACGGTCGGAGCTCGCTGACCCGATGGGCGTCATGACCCGATCCTACGCCGAGGCGCGGGGTTTCCGGTAGGCCGCCCCGTCCCGGGCGGCCCCCCGCACGTCAAGAACGACGGATCCGCGCGCGAGGCCGCGCTCCGCCCGCCGCTACCTAGGATGAACACGGGTGCCTCGACCGCGCCCAGGACACCTCGATCCCACGGAGCCGACCATGCGCGCCACGTCCTTCCTCCCCCTCCTCCTCCTCGCGCCGCCCGCCGCGGCCCAACTGGCGACGGGGACCCAGATCGCCGACCTGAACCAGGCTCCCCTGCCCGTCGGGAGCTACAGCGGCGCGGTGGCCGACGACGGCCAACGCGTCTGGTTCCGCGGCGTCGACGAGGTCAGCGGTCAGGGCTCCCGACTCTGGTCGACCGACGGCACTCCGGGCGGGACCGAGCAGATCCACCCGGACGCCCTCTCGTTCCGCGAGGGGATCTTCCTCCCCAGCGGCGAGCTCGTCTTCCTCGCCGACGAGCTCGGCGTCGGCGTCGGGTTGTGGTCCAGCGACGGGACCCCCGCCGGGACCGGGCGCCTGCTCGCGCCCCAGGCCTGGAGCGTCGAGCCCTTCGACCTGACGCTCTTCGGCGGCGACGCGTGGTTCGTCGCGGGGACCGCCGCCGAGGGAACGGAGGTCTGGAAGACGGACCTCGGGACCGGCACGACCGAGCTCGCGCTCGACCTCTCGCCGGGCGTCGGCGACGGCGCGTCGCAGCTCTTCGCAGGCGGCGGGCGCCTGTACGTCGCGGGGCTCGGGCAGTCGTCGCTCTTCGCGAGCGACGGTACGACGCTGACCCTGGTCGCCGGCTTCTCGCTCGCCGGCGCCA